>JAADIH010000249.1 GCA_013151435.1 Alphaproteobacteria bacterium | reverse complement strand
GGCTCGGATCATTTACCTTCGACTTCGACGCCAGCGGCAACAGCCAGGAAGCGATCATGTCTTCGCTTGACGGCACAGGCGATTTTGATCTCGCTGATGGTCTCATTAAGGGCGTCAATCTCGGCAAGCTCGCTCGGGCGGCCGCACAGCTCAGCGAAGGGTTTAATCCAACTGCCCTTTCAAGCATTGTCGCAACCGCGCGGGGGCCTTCGGAAACCACAGATTTTTCGCAATTTCTGTCGAACTTCACCATCGCCAACGGCCTGGTGAGCATACCGGCAATTTCCTTGAATGGAGAATATGTCACCATGACCGGCAAGGGCTGTGAACCTGCCCGCGCAAACCATCGACATCAGCCTTTCTCCACGCGCCACGGCTTCGCTCGATGGCGGCGAGACCACGCGCAGTTTTGCGGCGCCCGTCCATGTAGGGGGCACATTCGCCAATCCTACAATCGGCCTTGATGCTGACGTTTTGACCAAACTATTGGTGGGGAGCGTGTTGCAGCAGGTTCTGGGAGGCGGGAACAATAGCGACCCAGAATCAGGAGAGGAAGAAGCTACACCGGAAGGCGCGGCGCGTGATCTGATCAAGGGAATCTTTGGCGGCGAACCCGATGATAATTCAAACAATCAGCAAGGCCCAGATGGGCAACAAGGCCCAGACGAACAACAAAAAACTGACGAGCATGAGAGCGCCGCTGCCGAGCCGTCAATCGAGGAAACTCTTGCCAACACTGCATTGAACGCCTTGTTCGGCTCTCAAGATCAGCCCGCGGACGAAAATGCAGAGACTAAACCAGACGAATAATAAATGGGCCTAAGGCATATGATTGATGTGTCATTGCCGGACTTGTTCCGGCAATCCATTACTTTTGCAGTACAGAATGACACTCTGGGTCCCCGGAATAAATCCGGGGATGACTACCCAATCTAACTGAACGAGCTTCCAGTCATTCCCGTCGTTACACAAAAAAACCGCTCCAATTCTGGAGCGGTTTTATTCGTTACAATATTAGAGGGGATTATTTATTCATGTGCGCCGGGGTCGGGACATTCAGCTGATGATTTCGATCGGCGCATCAACATGATGATCAATACAATAGCCAGCAATGGTGAGCCAACAATGAACAAGGTCAACGCCACAGCGCCGCCGGCGGCCACGATACCAATCAGGGCGCCAAGCAATCCAACAACGATGCCAAACGCAGCGCCAATCAGCCCAATAATCAATCCAGCCATCCCTGCATAGCCAGCAGTGATTGCCTCCACGACCGTCAGCTGTGTGTCGGAATAAAAGTAGGCGCCTACTGAAAGCGCTGCGCCTAGAATTAAAATCAAAATAATTGGCGCATAAAACCATCCTGCGCCGCCACTGCGTCTTGTGTCGCTATAATCCGATGTTGCCATTTTAGCTTCCCGTTCGAGCAGCTACGCCGCCCGCCTTTTCTTTAATGTTTCCGGTTCTATTTTGAACTCTTTTACTGGTGAGCATCATCGCTTGTTCACGGCTTCACCTCAAGCCTATCTGCCGCTCAAAATAAGCGTTTCGTCGATTGCTTGCAGTTAAAACAGGGCCCTGCTAGGCGAATGGATTCGCGAACGGGACTGAACCTATCATGGCTATAAGGCAGACGAAATCCACCAGGGAGACTCAACCACGAGCCTGGCAGCGAATGCTGTCTGGCCGCCGTCTTGATTTGCTCGATCCATCGCCTGTGGATATCGAGATTGAGGACATCGCCCATGGCTTAGCGCGCGTAGCGCGTTGGAACGGTCAAACCTCCGGCCCGTTGCCTTTCAATGTGGCTCAGCATTGCCTCTTTGTGGAAACTATTTGCAGAGAGTTGAAACCGGGCTGGCCCGCCAAGTGGCGGCTTGCCGCATTGCTCCATGATGCGCCCGAATTCGTGATCGGCGACATGATCTCTCCGTTTAAAGCTCAGCTCGGCAGCCAATATAAAATTATCGAACAACGCTTGCAGCGGGCCGTTCATTTGCGTTACGGACTGCCGCCGGATTTACCCGACTCCATCGAGAAAACCATCAAGCGCGCCGATCACGCCAGTGCGTTCTTTGAAGCGACCCAGCTCGCTGGATTTGATCATGGGGAAGCGCGGAAATTGTTCAGCGCCCCGCGCGGCATTGCCCCCATCACCCTGAAAGTGATGACGGCCACACAGGCGCAAACCGCCTTCACCAAACGTTTCGAGACATTGATGGCGGAATATGACCGCAATTATGGCTAGACGGGCATGGCTAGGTTGGGCCCTTGATAACAATGGCGCGATATCACCTCGCTGTGACGGGATAAGTCTTCACAAGAGAAATCTGGATGCTATTTTAACTGTCAGTATATTCGAATGCATATGAGGGCGCTCAAAAAGCCGATCAGGAATTTCCACTTCAATGATTATTGTCAGTTCTCTCGACCATGCTGAGGAAGCATTCCGTAAGTACGACCCGTCTTACGTGATCTCTCTTCTTGATTGCGACGAACCAACGCCGCCGGTTTTTGATACGCTCCCAGAAAATAACCATCTGAGGCTGATCGGAGATTGTGCCAAAGGGGATAAGCCCAAGGACAACGAGGACCTGGCCTCCCGCTGCGCCAGGATTCTTGATGTGGCCAAGGCGTGGAAAAAGGATGACAAGAAATCGCCGATCCTCATCCACTGTAATGAAGGCGCAGCCCGTTCCATGGCGGTGGCATTTATCCTCATGTGCGCCATTGAAGATAAGCAATCCGAATCGAGTATCGCCAAACGCTTGCGCGCAGCGGCCCCCCATGCGGATCCAAATCTTTTGCTGGTGTCAGAAGCCGACGCAGCGCTCGGACGTAATGACCGCATGATCGAGGCCGTCCTTGACCTCTGCCCCAGTTGCACGACTATTGGCGCGCCAATTACGATTTTTTCGTTGAACGATTAAACGCACTCCAAGGAAGCTTTAGGAATGGATGCAAAATTCTGGCTTGAACGATGGGAAAACAGCGAAACCGGTTTTCATCGTGAAGACGCAAATGCCAGTTTGCGCCGGTTCTGGCCACGATTGAACCTTCCACCTAAAAGTACGGTTTTCGTTCCTCTTTGCGGCAGAAGCTCCGACATGCCTTTATTGGCGCAAAACGGCCACAAAATCATCGGCGTCGAGTTAAGCGATATCGCCATCAGGATGTTTTTTGAAAACCAAAAACTCACAGCTGATATACGTCAACAAGACGGCTTTGATATCTGGTCGGCGGGCCCGTATGAGCTATGGGTCGGCGACATGTTTAAACTCCCAAGCCAGCTTATCAACAACTGCTCGGCTGTGTACGACCGCGCCAGCCTTGTCGCCTTCCCGCGTGAAATGCAGAAAGATTATTCCAAACTCCTGGCCGCACATCTTGCCGGTCAGGCCCAAATCCTGCTCGTCTCTCTTTCCTATGACCAAACAGAAATGGAGGGCCCGCCATTTTCTACTCCCGCGGAGCGGATCGAAGACTTATTTCAGTCAAGCTTTGATATCGAAGCTTTGGATCATGCCATGACATTAGAGGAAAACGAGAACTTGAAAAAACGCGGCCTCACCTCCCTGACCGAAAGCTGCTATCTTCTCAAAAAACGATGATCCGACCGCACATGATGAGCGCCAGGTCACAACCTTAAAAAATCCGCTATAGTCGGCATATGAATAACCCGCCAATCTCTTCACGCGCAGCCTCATCACCCACCGCCAATGTCGCGATTGGCTTAAACGCTGTCCTGGCGACTGTTGATGGGGGGTCGCCAAAAGTTCTTTGCGTCCAAACTGGCGAGGATGCACTAGGCCTTCCCTATGGGCCGTTTGACCCAAAGCGTCATCGGACCTTTGAAATTGGCATGCGGGAATGGGTGGAGCGCCAGACCAATATTTCCCTCGGCTTTATCGAGCAGCTCTATACGTTCGGCGATAAAGGCCGCGAGGCGCCTGCGGCCGCCCTCGATGGCGGGGCAGAAGGCGACCGAATCATCTCTGTGGGGTATCTCGCCCTGACACCGGCGCCCGATGACACCCTTGCCAAAGACGCGACATGGCGAGACTGGTACAGCTTCTTTCCATGGGAAGACTGGCGCGGCGGCGAGCCCAATATACTCCGTAAACGAATTTTTCCGGAACTATCTAAATGGATTGACCGCGCAAAGAGTAGCACTGCTCGCGACGAGCGTCTTTCCCGTATCAACACGGCCTTTGGACTTGGCGGATTTGGCTGGGAAGAAGAGCGCACCCTCGACCGTTACGAGCTTCTCTATGAGGCAAGCTTAGTGTTTGAAGCCCTGCGCGATCGCAAAACCACAAAGAGCAATACTCTACAGAGCGGTACCCGCCAAACTGGCGCCCCCATGCTCTCAGACCATCGGCGCATCCTCGCCACAGCGATTGGTCGCCTGCGCGGTAAGTTGAAATACCGCCCGATCATCTTCGATATGATGGGGTCGACATTCACATTGCTACAGCTTCAACACACCATAGAAGCAATTGTCGGGTTCGAATTTCACAAGCAAAATTTTCGCCGCAGCGTCGAAAAATCTGGATTTATTGAAAATACCGGCGAAACCACAGGGCAATCAGGCGGACGGCCAGCGGCCTTGTTCCGTATTCATCGCGATGGCTTGAAGGACCGCGCCGCCGCTGGGTTAGCAATCCCCCGTATGCGTCGCGATATGACCGCGGATATCAACTAAGCTAGGGCGTTCACGATATTATTGTTGTCCTGCTTCCCATGCTTTCGCTGTCTCGACTAACGATCATGTTCTTGATAGGATCACTTCATAAGTGAATTTAATCATGGGACTTGGCATAGATTGACTGTGTTAACCGCCATCAAAAAAGAGCATGGCCAACTCAGCGGTCGGCTTACCCTTTTGAAAAGCGAGGCGTATGCCTGGTCCCACAATCAAGAACCAGACTACGATCTCTTACATCTGCTCATACAATATTTTGCGAAATTTCCTGACGAAATTCATCACAAAAAAGAAGACCTTATCTATAACGCGCTGATCGGTGGCGGCGTTTTGGAATCTGAATATCTAAAACGACTAAAATCAGAACACGAACAAATGAATGCGTTGACGCAACAATTTTCAGCCAATCTTGAGAATCTTGCCGCACATCATGTTTCGCCAAAATGGTCACTTATTTCCGATATCAATAATTATATCGATGTATTAGAATTACATATGGCGGACGAAGAATCGCAATTCCTTCCCCTTGCGGAAATAGAATTGTCTAACAAGGACCTCCTCGGCGTCCATGAAATCATTCAAACCGAGTTGATTACGGATGCCGCGAAACAGGCCTTCGAGGATTTGAGCCGCCTCGACTCTGATATCGATCAATTGGTGAGAAAAAAGAAATGATGCGATTTTTGACGACAAGCCTTTTGGCAGCCCTTTCGATGTTGACCAATGCAGCAGCGCATGACTCCGCCGCAACGGCAACTTATCTCTCTAATGAAGGCATCATGGTTGCGCGCGGCAACACCAAAATTCTATTCGATGCGTTCTACGCCAACAGCTATGGCCAATACGCACTCCTCTCCGATGAGGTCAGCGCCGCTATGATGGAGGGCAAAGCGCCTTATGACGGGATTGATGCGATCTTTGTCTCTCATGTGCATGGCGATCATTTCACTCCCGCGCCGGCAATCGCCTATATGCGGGCGCAACCTGATGTGCGTCTCTATGGCTCAAAACAAGTTTATGATGCGATCCTGGATGCGGGTATTGCAGGTGATGACCCGCTTCTCGCCCGCATTAAAGGATATGATCTGTCCCCGGAGGATGAGGCGATCAGTTTTAAAGTTGACGGGCTCACTGTTGATGTGGTCGCCATTCCCCATGCTGGGGGCATGTCGGATATTCAAAATTTCGCCTGGCGGGTGACGCTGGATGGTGAGACCACGGTCATGCATCTCGGGGATGCCGGACCCGTGCGCGAAGACTTCGAGCGGCACGAAAGCCATTTTGCAGCGAAGAAAACCCATGCGGCCTTCCCGCCTTATTGGTTCTTTGGCCATGATGTGGGCGAAGCGATTTTAAACGACATCATCAAAGCCGATATGGCCACCGGTATTCATGTCCCGGCGCGCGCCGCGCGCAATGGTAATGCATGGCGCGCCGAGGCCGGAGGCGATCTCTTTACCGATCCCGGCGAGACCCGAGAAATAGGCGGGCACTAACTGTACCAAGTTCGGTTTCGATATAAAAACAATCCTCTTGGTCGGACGTCACCCTGATTTTTAGCTCTTTTGTTGACCCAACCAGGTTTTCGTCTAAATTGCCCCTACTCCCTCTTGCGGGAGCTTTTTTAGACACCATATATGCTCTAGTTGAGCATAATGCCTGGTGCGTATTTCGGGCGGATAAGCTGGAGGCGAGAAGATGCCTGATTTTGGCGGCGACCCTGAAACGCATGTCTTACCCTACACTGATGAAGTGCGGCTCAAGACGGACCATTTATACGCCAAAGTTTCCGGGTTTATTCCTGAATTCGAATGGCGCCTCCACGCGCCTTTCATTGCTGCAATTAATGATCTGAAGCACGAGCGCAACGCAGTGACTCATAATTACATGACGCCGGAAATATATCATTGCGTCGGTGATTTTGCTGGCGACAGTTTGCAGCTCGCCAAAGAAGCCCAGCGCACCGACGCTGATGTCATCGTTCAGGCCGGTGTGCATTTTATGGCGGAGACGTCAAAAATTCTGTGCCCGGAGAAAACAGTATTGATCCCGGATCTGAGAGCTGGTTGTTCTCTCGCCGCATCAATTACAGGCGCGGATGTTCGTTTGTTAAAACAGAAATACCCGGGCGCACCGGTCATCACCTATGTGAACTCTACGGCTGACGTAAAAGCCGAAACCGATATTTGCTGCACTTCTTCCAATGCCGTCGAGGTGGTTGAATATGCGGCCAAGGAATGGGATTCTGATATTGTCTTGTTCCTGCCCGATCAGTTCCTGGCGCGCAACGTCGCCGCCATGACCGACGTCAAAATCATCACCTGGGCTGGCGCTTGCGAAGTGCATGAGCGCTTTACCGCGCAAGACATTCGCGAAATGCGCGAAGGCACGCCGGGCGTCATCGTTCTCGCTCACCCCGAATGCCCGCCAGATGTTTTAGCGGAAGCGGATTTTGCCGGCTCCACCAGCGGCATCATCAATTATGTCAAAGACAAGCAACCGAAAAATGTTGTGCTGCTCACCGAATGCTCCATGTCGGATAATGTGGCGGCGGAAAATCCGAATGTGAATTTCGTTCGTCCGTGTAACCTTTGCCCGCATATGAAGCGCATCACTCTGCCGAAAATTTTGACCGCTCTTCAGACCATGGAGCACAAAGTCGAAATTGACGCCGACATTATCGAAAAAGCCCGCGGGGCGATTGAACGCATGATCGCCCTGCCCCTGACACGCCAATCCATGTATACGCATGAGCGGGCACCGGAAGTCATGGCGGTTGAGGCACGGGTGTAGAAAGAGATCATGGCAAAATACAAAGATATTCAAAGATGGATTCGCTCAAACCCAAAATATGGGTGGGCGTGCAAATCATGCTGGATAGCCCATTGCAAAGAGCTGAAAGGACTACCTGTACGGAAATCACACCGAAGAACTGGTGTGCGTCAAGTTCCCTGTCCGTTGGATAAACAACCAGCTATCTTCGAAGCATTCAACCGATTCGGAATGACCTAAGTATAATCCCGATACGAACAAGGCGCACGCATTGACCACTGAAATTCTCATCATCGGCGCGGGCGTTGCGGGCTTGTACACCGCCCTAAAAATGGCGCCCCGCCCGGTGACCATCGTCACAGCCCGCCCGTTGGGTAAGGGCGGCGCGACCCCCTGGGCGCAAGGCGGATTAGCGGCAGCTGTCGGCGATGATGACACCCCAAACCTTCATTTCGCTGACACCATGCAGGCAGGCGCAGGGTTGGTTGACCCGGAGGCCGCCAGCGCGCTCGCTGATGGCGGTCCCATCGCTGTCGAAGAATTCATCCGCCTCGGCGTCGCATTCGACCATGACGACGATGGCCATCTGAAACTTGGGCGCGAGGCCGCCCATTGCCGCAACCGCATCGTCCACGCCTCCGGCGATCAGGCCGGCGCCGCGATTATGTCAGCGCTGATCAATGCAGCACGCAAAGCCCCCCACATCACCATCCGTGAGCTGATTGTTGTTGAAGATTTGCTTGTTGATGACCTTGGCGCGGTTGGCGGCGCGCTCATCTATGATGTGAAGGCTGGCGAGCGTTTGGCGCTGGACGCCAGCGAGACCGTGATGGCCACCGGCGGACTTGGCGGGCTCTTTGCGGTCACCACCAACCCAACCCCGGCGCAAGGCCACGGGCTTGCCTTTGCTGCACGCGCTGGCGCGGTCATTCGCGACCCGGAATTCGTGCAGTTCCATCCGACGGCCCTTGATCTCGGCGCTGACCCCGCCCCGCTCGCTACCGAAGCCTTGCGGGGAGAAGGTGCGAGCCTCGTTAACAAGGACGGGCGCGCCTTCATGGATGATTATCACAAAGCGGGCGATCTGGCGCCGCGCGATATTGTCGCCAGAGCGGTGGAGAGCGAAATCAAGGCGGGACGCGGCGCGTTTCTCGATGCGACCAAAGCCATTGGTAAAGCTTTCCCAGAGATGTTCCCGACCGTTTTCGCTTCCTGCAAAAGCGCTAAAATTGATCCGCGAACAGAGCTGATGCCGGTTGCGCCCGCTGCGCATTATCATATGGGCGGCGTCATGACCGATATTGACGGCAAAGCAACGATTGAAGGGCTTTGGGCCGTAGGCGAAGTCGCCTCCACCGGTGTTCACGGGGCCAATCGCCTTGCTTCTAACTCACTCCTCGAAGCTGTAGTCTTTGGCGCGCGCATCGCAGATCAACTCCGCGAAAAGGAAATGGAACCACGCCTTGATGCGGGGGCGCCCAGTGACCGTATGAATTTTCCCTCCAAACCCGCAGAGCCTTTGGCGATGATGAAACTGCGCGCCGCCATGTCGAGCGGCTGCGCCCTCGTGCGATCAGAAGCAAGCCTCCAGATGACGCTCAGTGTCATCAGCGAGCTTAACCACCACCCGAACATGACCAGCGGTCTCAAAAGCGCCCTCGTCACTGCCGAGATCATCGCGCAGGGGGCGCTGATGCGCGATGAATCCCGTGGCAGTCACTTCCGATCAGATTTTCCCGAGACTGACGACGACGCCTTCCATACTGAGATATGCGCAACCAGCGCAGACGATGAAGATGAAGAAGAATTCGAATGATAGCGCCCCTTCCTAAACAGCTGGTGGAAGAAGCTGTCACCCGCGCCTTGCGCGAAGATTTGGGCGACGCTGGCGACATCACGACAATCGCAACCACCCCTGTGGGCGCCAAAGCAAAAGCCGTCATCGCCGCAAGAAAACCCGGCGTGATCGCAGGCGTCAACGCGGCGCTCGCCGCCTTTCGTCTGATCGACCCTTCAATCAACCTCTCCATCGTGAATGGTGATGGCGCGCATGTTGAAAAAGGCGATGTTGTTCTCACCATCGACGGCGCCGCCCGCAGTATTCTGTCGGCGGAGCGCGTAGCGTTAAATTTCGTCTGTCACCTATCGGGCATCGCCACGGCGACAGCCGCCTTAGTTGAAGCCGTTAAGGGCACCAATGCAAAAGTCTCCTGCACACGCAAAACCACACCGGGGCTTCGCGCCTTTGAAAAACATGCGGTGCGGTGTGGCGGCGGGACAAACCATCGCTTTGGTCTTTATGATGCGGTGATGATCAAGGATAATCACATCGCAGCCGCAGGCAATGTCGCTAAAGCCCTCAGCGATGCACGCAATATCCTTGGCCATATGGTCAAAATCGAAATCGAAGTCGATAGCCTGACGCAACTCGATGAAGTGTTCGCTGCTACGCCTTCCGCCGATGTGATCTTGCTCGACAATTTTTCGCTCGAAGATTTAGTGACAGCCGTGAATACCAACAAAGGCCGTGCAACCCTAGAGGCTTCCGGCAATGTCACCATAGAGACTATCAATGCAATCGCTAAGACCGGCGTTGACGTTATCTCATCCGGCTGGATTACGCATTCCGCACCGAGCCTCGATCTGGGATTGGATTTTGATTGACGGCATTACGCCTTCGCAGAATTAGCAGCGGAAATAAACGCCCATACCTCCTTTGAAATTGGCGATTCAACACCTTCCGGCCAGTTGTCCATATCTTCCCATAAACGATTGGCGCCAGCCTTCATTTGATCATCTGCAACCGCCATGAACGGCGCAAGAAGATCATTCCATTGCTTTAGTAATTGTTGCGCCTCATCCGAGCCCGGCGCCAATGGTAATGCAGCTTCTATTGCCGCCGCCAAGTCACGCCATTGCTGCTCATAGGCTTTTTGATCAAAATCCGGACTTAATTTATCCTTCGCAGCCTTCCAATTCTCTTGCTCTTCAGGCGTGTAATACTTGTCGTAAACTTTCTTCCACGCGTCGTTCTTCATATTCTGTTCTCCGATTTTGATCAGTTGGCATAAGGTATCGAGATCAAGAACAACACCATCCGCGAGCGCCGCTTTCACTGATGATAATGCCGCAAGCGCAAGATCAATCGACTTGCGTTCAGCTCTCAAAGCTTCAAGCTGCACATCAACCAACAGGGCTTCAGCAAAATCATCTGCTCCAAGAAGGCCCTTAATACGGTCAAGAGAATAGCCCGCGCGTTGCAACGCAGTTATCGCATGAATACGTTTTAGATCGCCTGCGCCATAGACCCGCCGATCTGCTTGCGTGCGCGAGGGTTTAAGCAACCCGCGCTCTTCGTAAAACCGCAAAGCCCGTTCGGTCAGCCCTGTGAGCTGCACGACACCGCCAATCGATAATGTTTGATCTTTCATCATTGTCACAAGCTACCGCCTTCCCTTACGTCAGGAGCAAGTAAAAACTGGCCAAAAACTACATTTAGTCAGGCCGCCTCGACCTGGGGTTAGATTTTGATTAAACTTACCCGCTTATCCCGGCTTTCGCCGGGATGGCCAGAGTGCTAGACTGTTAGTCATGAACTTTCGGGGCCTTCTTTCAGTTACCGCAGCAGCATTCATCACCGCATGTTCTGCTCCATATAGCGAACAACAATCTGTCACTTGTCCTGTCTCCCTCCTCGTCCTTGGCGTCGCGCAAGATGCGGGCAAACCGCAAATCGGCAACATCAATGACCCCGCATGGAATGATCCATCCTTGCGACGCCTCGCGACATCGCTTGCCTTGATTGATCGGCGGGGAAATGCGCCTAAGCGATGGCTGTTTGAAGCAACGCCCGATGTCAAAACCCAGCTCCATCACCTCAATATTGCTGCGCCCACGGACAATGCTGCGACAGTCGATGGCGTATTTTTAACCCATGCCCATATTGGCCACTATGCAGGGCTGTTGATGTTCGGCCATGAGGCGGCGAGCGCGGAAAATCTCACTGTTTATGCGATGCCGCGCATGGCAAACTTCCTCAATGACAACGGACCATGGAGCCAACTCATACGCTTCAACAATATCATTCTCGCTATCATGGTCGAAGGTGAACCGGAACAATTGGGACCCAATATCTCGGTGATGCCGTTCCTCGTACCGCACCGTCAGGAGTTTTCAGAGGTCGCCGGGTTTCGCATTATCGGCCCCAACAAGTCAGCTATATTTATTCCAGACATTGATAGCTGGGAAGACTGGGATGACGCGGGAGCCCACATCGAAGACATGATTGCCGATGTAGATATTGCTTATCTCGATGCGAGTTTTTTTGCGGATGGCGAAATTCCCGGACGCGATATGTCCGGCTTCCCGCATCCATTCGTTTCACATTCCATGGCGCGTTTTAGCGATCTACCGTCAGCTGAAAAATCCAAAATCCGTTTCATCCATATGAATCATACCAACCCGTTGCATGACCCAAACGCGGGCGAGCGCAAGACAGTCAAAAATGCAGGATTTAATATTGCTGATGAGGGCGAAGAAATTTGCCTTTGACACTTGAGATCGAAACCTGATTCACTTCATCGGCGAGAGGCCTTGTCCTTCCACCCTTCGATATATTTCGCTCAAAACCAACTCTTGTCCTCCCCCGTTTAAGGGGGAAGAATAAGAAGCCGAGCGATTTTTTGGCATGCATGATATGTTTTGAAAGATGACCTATTTAGCACTAGCGCCGCCTGGTCCCGGACCAGCATTGCGACACTTCGTGTTGCAACGTATCCTGAATGACGGGTCAGTATTTTTGCTTTTTAGCAGAATATATACTGCTACATAGACGCGGGGGCCGCAGCAACGGTGCGGCGGCTTGGGAATTTATAGAACTTGTGCGTCCCGATGGTGCCGTCGGCGTCAGGCTCGCCGCCCAATACGGCGTCACATAATTCGCATGGTAGTGGGTCGCATTGCGGCTCACTGGCGCCCGCATGCCAGAGAGGACAGCCACCGCAAGATTATCAGAAGATTGCCATTTCCGTTTGCTCAACCGCGCCTGCATGGAGCCGTCACAGGTAAATGAAAACTGACAACCGGTACGGCGTTTCGATCCTTGATAAACAACACCGCAAATCGAATTCGGATATAGCGAGCTGGCGACGCGGTTCAACACAACATCTGCAACCGCAAGCTGGCCAACACGCGGCTCTGAGCGGGCCTCATAATAAATTGCCTGCGCCAGGCATGTCCGCTCTTCGCCGTTTAGTTTAGCAACGGTGAGCGATGTTAAATCGAATTTCGCGAGAGTTGGTTGCACGTCGCCAGCCAGCATCACGGCTGATGTGGCTTTGGCAGGTTTCAGACGCGGCGCATCAAGGGCATTACGCACAGCCGCAGTTTGCGCAGCAAGATAATTTGCAAGTTCCGTAACCATCTGCGCTTGCTCAGCGATAGCAAGCTGAGTGCGTTGCTCCGAAGCGGCATGGTTTTGGCTCGCCGTGGCGCTGATGACGCTGGCGACGACGCATACTGACAACAAACCCGCCGCCATAAGGCTGCGCAGGGTCCAATTCACATCATGGTCCGTATGTGCGTATCGTTTCGTCACGTCGTTTATTCTCTCCAGCCTCTATTCATGTGGAATTTTGCGTCAAAATCTCAATTTTCCAGGGCTCCATATCCCAAGCCTGGCCCACCAATCTTAATCAATCCCAACCTTATCCATAATAGACGCAAAAAACGCGCCTTTAGAAGCGCGCTCTATGCTCGGAATATGGCGCCGCAACACGCCAAGTGCAAATGAAAAAACCGTGTGTTAACTATTTATTATGGTTACGCACAAACCAATAACCTGTTGAAATATATGCATTATCTCAATGATGAAATTAACTGTAACCATTTATGCGTCTGTTTGACCTGCATTTTTTGTGAGACTTGCTTGTGCTGCAGCAAGGCGCGCAATAGGCGCCCGGTATGGCGAACAAGACACATAATCGAGACCAACCCGCTCCACAAAACTGATGGAATCCGGGTCGCCCCCATGCTCACCGCAGATTCCCAATTTGAGCCCCGGGCGGGTTTTAAGACCCTTTTCCACTGCAATTTCGATCAAAGCGCCCACAGCAGCCACATCGATGGTCACAAACGGGTCGCGTTCCATAATGCCGTTGCGCAAGTAATCCGGCAGGAACGACGCAGAATCATCACGGCTAAGACCAAAAGTAGTTTGGGTTAAATCATTGGTGCCGAAAGAAAAGAACTCGGCTTCCCTTGCGATTTCATCAGCGGTTAGCGCGGCGCGCGGCAACTCAATCATCGTCCCCACAAGATATTCGAGTTTTGTGTTCCTGGCCTTCAGTACGGAAATGGCCACATCGTCAATGCGCTTCTTGAGGTAAGAAAACTCTTCATGTTTGGCGACCAGCGGGATCATAATCTCCGGTACGACTTGCTCACCGGTTTCATCGGCAATCGCGCAAGCGGCCTCGATAATCGCCCGCACCTGCATTTCATAGATCTCTGGGTAGGAAACGCCTAGCCGACACCCGCGATGACCCAACATAGGATTGACCTCATGCAGTTTGTGCACGCGGTCTTTTAACTTTTGCGCATCCAT
>JAADIH010000101.1 GCA_013151435.1 Alphaproteobacteria bacterium | reverse complement strand
AACAAATTGCATCCCGTAAAATGCTTCTATGGTCGAGGATTCTTAAACGCAAGATAAAATTTCGATTTTCAGGCCACAGCATCCAAAATTCGTATTATTCACAATTGAATTAGCATATTCTGCTAGTTCGTTATTATCGCAGAGAGTTGTCAGTCTGGGCCCACCTCCCAGTTTGGCGTACAATATTTTATAGGGAGTCCATTCATCCACCCCGACAGACGCGTGCTTTCGCTCGTAAACAGCGGCCATATCCAGTCTGAAAATTCACAATTTTGCCTTGATTTCGCCGTGTGGCTGGTCTTGGTTGTCTTCAGAAATTGAGGAGAACTTATGCGCATCCGTCACGCCCTATATCCCGCTATTGCTATCATTTTGACCGCATGCACTGCAACGCCCCAGGCCATTGCGCAGAGTGATGCGCCCTTCCGTGCAATTACCGTCAATGGTGAAGGTATCGCCACCGCCGCCCCGGATATGGCGATCCTTTCTATCGGCGTGCGCACAGATGCAAAAACAGCCTCGGCAGCCCTTCGCCAGAATTCCACCGAAATGGCGGCGACAATCAAAAAACTGAAAGACCTTGGCGTTGCAGATCGCGACATTCAAACTTCCGGTCTCTCAATTAATCCGCGTTATGATTACTCGAATAACCGCCAGACCCCGCTCCTTGTTGGTTTTACTGCCGCCAACACGCTGACCGTTAAGCTTCGCGATCTCGACAAAGCCGGAATGGTGATTGATCAGGCGGTTCAATCTGGCGCTAACACTCTTGGCGGTATTCAATTTACATTCGCCGAGCCCAAGCCCCTCCAGATCGCCGCACGCAAAGACGCGGTAAAAAGTGCGCAAACCAAAGCAGAACTATACGCCACCGCAGCCGGGGTCCGCTTAGGACGTGTAATGACGATCCAAGATGGATATGTGAGCGGCCCATCACCGCGACCGGTTATGGCCAGAATGAGCATGGAACAGGATGCCTCTGTTCCCCTTCAAGCGGGCGAGTCATCGATTAACGCCACAGTGACAATCGTCTACGCCATCGAATAAACAGCAGTTACTCTGACGCGAACAACTCACCGAAGAAATCACCTTCGTTCCAAGTCGGGCGCGCCGGTGCATTTGCGATGGCACGCGCGATTTCATAATTCACATCAGCAAATCGCGCTGCATCTCCATAAAGGATAGGCAGACCCGTATCATCGCTCGGCTTGTGATAATGCGTGGTGAGAAATTCCTGAAATTTCTCTTCGCCGCCATTTTCAAAACCAGTAACCAGAAACACCGAAGGAACGCCTTTTTCTACAAACCGGTAATGGTCGGAGCGTGTAAAAAGACCCTGCTCTGGTATCGGGTCGGGTGACAGCGTCACCCCGGCTTGTTTTGCAGCGGCTTTAACAATACCGCCAAGGCTAGAGTGCTCCGCGCCAAATGCGATAACATCTGTAAACGAATGAAGCACAAGCGGCATATCAAGATTAACATCCGCCACGATCGAATCAATCGGCACCGCGGGGAAATGTGCAAAATAATCGGCGCCAAGCAGTCCTGACTCTTCCCCCGTCACAGCCAGAATAATGACACTACGCTTAAGCGGACCCTCTTCGACCATACGTTTTGCAGCTTCCAGCATCGTCGCTACGCCCATGGCGTTATCCAGAGCCCCATTATTGATGCCGTCTTTGCCTTCTTTCTGAAGGCTCTCATTCACACCAATATGATCAAGATGCGCTGAGAGAACGACATACTCATCTTTCAATACTGGGTCGCTGCCTGGGATGATGCCAATCACATTGGGGCTTGTGACATCAGTGATATCGAGCACCCCTTTCATCGATACAGTCACAGGAAGATCGAAGCCTTTTGGCGCGCCTCCCTTGGCGTCCGCCTCGGCCAGCACCTCTTTGAAGGACCGCTTCGAACCCGCAAACAGCATGCTGCTCGCATCCATGCTAAGGACTGCGGAACCAACGATCTCTGAACCTGAAATATCAGCCTTGCCATCCGGCCCAACCCAGGTTTTTGATGCACGTTGTGGATTTGCGACGAGCCGTTCCCATGGTGCTCTCTTAACCCTGCTTGTGGTAAGAAGTGTAATACTTCCGATAGCGCCTCGCATCGCCGCTTCTTTACGCGTCAATGCACTGGATCCGAAATGCGTTCGCTGTTCACTCTCAAAAGAAGTCGGAGCGCCTGAGAAAAAAACGACAATTTTTCCGTTCAGATCAAGCCCATCGAAATCGTCATGCCCCGCTTCAGGCGCATGCACGCCATAACCAATAAAGACTGCTGGCGCTGATAGTTCAAACGATACTCTGCCCAAGGATGGAAACAATCGAAAATCTTCAAGATTCGCTAATAATTTAGTTTCACCGTCGGCTGTGGTCACGGACATCTCGACTTTATCTTGTCGTGTAACGCCAGCCCGCAGAGGCACTTGCTGATACCAACCGTTTTCGCCCCCGGGCTGTAATCCGATATTTTCCATGCGCGCAGCAACGTAACGCGCGGCTTGTTCATAACCAGCCGATCCGGCCTCGCGGCCTTCACGGGCGTCATCTGCGAGATAGGCAACGTCGGACTTTATCCGCGCAGCCGCATCTGCCCCTGTTGCTGTTTTCGTCGCCGCTGCGATCTCGCGATCATAAGATGTGCTTTGATCATCACTTTGTTGATATACGCATGCAGTCAAAAGCCCCAACGTCAGCACGCTGGCGGACACTTTACTAAATTTTCTCAACCTATATCCCTCTCGATTCTTGGACCAGATTAAGCCCGAAACCACGCGCCAAGGTCAAGTATATGCCCACCACTCATCGCCCATCTCATTCCTCTCATAGTAAAATAGGTAAAATATTCAGCAGCTTATGTGCCGCGCCCCCACGACTTGGTCGGAACAGCGCCATGTAGTATTATAGGCGTGATGGTTCGGGGGATTATCATGAGCCTGCTACATAGAAATAGATTCCGATTGATAATACGCAGCGCTGGCGCTGGCGCCTGTTTTCTCGCCGCTAATGCGCTCGCGCATCCGCATGATGACGGATCAAACACCGGGCATGACCATGGCAGCGACTGGGTCCATGAAAACGGCATCGGGCCTGACCCCGATAATGACTCCAATCCTGCTACCATCACCGGGACTATTTCCATTACGGGTGATGCAGCAGAGGCGGCGGATGATCCCCCCTATGCGGTTATTACTTTCGAGCCGCCGCCCGGGGAGCATGGCGACGTTATCAAAGATATCTATAAAGATGAGTTTGGCGTCGAATTTGGCCCTGGCCTAACCCGGCAGATTTGTGAAGGGCAACGACGCTTTCTGTATAATTCAATGTGCACCTATGCTGCGGCGCCGAGTGGTAAATTCTCCGCCGGATATCTCAACTATTTGAACAGCCCATTGGTGATTAAGTTTGAACGCCCGGTCTGCGTTGTCACTATGGCGATCTACCCTACTGGCGGTAAGGAAGGAGAGCCATTTGAATTCACTATCGAGGGTTGGACTGAGGATGACAAAAAACTCCCCAACGCGGTTGCCAAATTCAATTGGACAAATAACACCGTTCGCTGGCGGCATATGGCGGGTGCGTATTACCTTGATCAACCAGCAACAAAAATCTCCATCAGCATGGAGAGTAAAGATGGTGGGGAGGCAAAGAAAGTCCTCCGCTATTTGATTGACGATCTCGCCTTTGTTGAAACCGCTTGCGAGGACGCCCTGGCGGCAATCGCTGAAAAAGCCGGTGACACACTCGACGATGATGACAATCTCCTCACCAATAAGAGTGACGCGTCAGATGGTAATGAGGCCGTCGACGCTACAGCGGAAACACCATCAGCACCGGGGCCAGAAACCAAATAACAACGCTATTGCATCGGACGTTAATCACCTCATCAAGTCGTCGAATTACACAACGAGCGCCGACATTATGGCGATCGCTGCCAATATTCCAGAGCTTTCTACTCTACGCCGGCAAATTTCAAACCACTTAAACTCGCCACTTCACGCTTCCAGCATGTGAGGTCATTTTCATTGAATGCACTCAAACTGTGATGCCCGCATGCGCGCGCCAGTACTTGCATCAACTCAATACTCGCTCCAAAAAACCGCTCTAGACGTTCCGCCCCAAGCTGAACATCTAACCGCGCACGAAGCTCTGGTTTTTGTGTCGCAATACCCACCGGGCAGTTATTCGTATTGCACATACGCGCAGCCACACAGCCTACAGCTTGCAGGGCCGAGTTGGACACAGCGATCACATCTGCGCCCAACGCCATGGCCTTTACAAAATCTTCTGCGACCCGCAAACCGCCCGTAATCACAAGGGTGACCTCGTCGCCTGTCCGTTTATTCAAGTGCCTGCGCGCGCGAGCAAGCGCCGGTATTGTAGGAATGCTAATGTGATCACGGAAAATTAGCGGCGCCGCGCCGGTGCCACCACCCCGTCCATCAAGAATGATGTAGTCAGCTCCTGCCTCTAGGGCGAAATCAATATCATCTTCAATGTGGTTGGCTGAAAGTTTGAAACCAATCGGTATACCGCCTGTTCGCTCTCGAACTTCATCTGACAACCGTTTAAAATCTGCGCTTGTATTTAAATCCGGAAATGTTGGAGGCGAAATCGCACTTTCGCCAGGTGAAAGACCGCGCACGGCCGCAATCTTTTCTGTCACCTTATTGCCAGGAAGATGACCGCCAGTGCCTGTTTTTGCGCCTTGCCCGCCTTTAAAATGAAATGCTTGAACTTTATCAACCAATTCCGGGCGCCAACCAAATCCCGCCGATGCCAATTCATAAAAATAGCGACTGTTCTCCGCATGCTCCTCCGGCAACATTCCACCTTCACCAGAACATATCCCAGTCCCAGCCAGTTCGGCGCCGCGAGAAAGGGCAATCTTAGCTTCTTCAGACAAAGCTCCAAAGCTCATGTCTGAAACAAACAGTGGAATATTAAGCTTTAGAGGACGCTTAGCACGCGGGCCGATCACAACCTCAGTAGATACCGCTGCGTCATCCATAAGCGGCTTTCGCGCCATTTGCGCCGGCAATATCTGTATGTCATCCCAATGCGGAAGGTCTTTGCGAGGAACGCCCATCGCACCCATCTCACCATGATGACCTAATTTTGATAAACCATCCCTCGCCAAGGCGTGAATGCGCGCAACAGTCGGTTCTTCCGGCGTTGGAACAGCCACAGCGAAATTAGTTTTGCTCGCCGCTGGGATATCATCACCGGGCTTAAGCCCTGTAAGCTTGGCATGTGTTCCATCGCAATAAGGCTTGTTGGCGCTTGCCTTACATTGGCACAAAAACGCCTCTCCCGATTCCTCAGCAACAAAGCTATCCGGGCCTATATCCAGCCCCTTGTGAGAACCATCACAAAACGGTTGAGATTTTGACCGACCACATCGGCACCAATAATATTCCTTGCCCTTTTCCAGTGTTACTTTGGATGGCGCTTTGGCCGCAATGATCGGGGTATCGCTCATCTAGATTACTCCATTTGAATTGAGGTGATGTTAGCTACCATCATATGCGAACTTACTCAGTTAGCTTGCGTATATCCAGATGCATTCGTCATTGCGCGCTATCCCCTTCATGACCGCCCACCCAGTCGGCGACATCACGCCAGACCATTTCGCCTTGCAAATCGCGGAACAATAAATGCCAGCCATCAGCATAACGGCGAATATCAACATCACCGCGCAATCGGCTGGCGGTTTTCTCCATGGCCTTTAACGGGATAACTTCGTCTTTTTCACCGATTAGATACAAAATGTCGCCGCTGACTTCATCCGCAGCGCCATAGCCTGCACCCATGATCCGCACAACGCCGAGCACGGCATCAAGCCGGGTCTCTTTAATGACCAAGGGGTCACGATACATCTCGCGCAAAATCTCGATATTGTCCGAAGCCTGACGATCTGCTCGCTCTCCGGTCAAGGTTTTAGATGGCGCAAGTGTCGCCGCCATATTGAGCGACAACCGATAAGGAATGGGTATGGCCCGCCCACCCCAAACACCGGGCGCTGCTAGAATAAATCCGTCAACACCCAAGGGCGCTTGCGCCTCACCCACCATCACCACCGCCGCGCCCATAGAATGACCAAGCACATAGAGCGGTAAACTGGGATGGTGCGCGCGCACCGCCAATATTACCGCGCGCAAATCCGCAATCATTGTGTCACCGCCAACCCAGCGTCCAAAATCAGGCGAGCGACCAAAGCC
>JAADIH010000253.1 GCA_013151435.1 Alphaproteobacteria bacterium | reverse complement strand
CATTCACGGCCGCATCGGTGAGAACCCGCGTGGTTTCCTGAAACGATGCTGCGGAGATAAATGAGCGCGTTTGTAGAGACGCTTTCGTAATTCCAAGCAATACCGGTATGCCTGTGGCTGGCGTTTTTCCTTCATCCACCAGCTTGGCGTTCGTCTCGGCAAATTCCAACTTGTCGATATTTTCTTCTTTTAGATACATCGAATCGCCTGAATGCGTGACTTCAACTTTCTGCAGCATCTGGCGCACGATCACTTCAATATGCTTGTCGTTAATCGGAACACCTTGCAGGCGATAGACTTCCTGAATTTCCTGAATGAGGAAGACAGCAAGCGCTTCAATCCCCAAGATCTGAAGAATATCATGGGGCGCCGGATTGCCATCCATCAAGTACTCGCCCTTCGCAATGAAGTCGCCATCTTGAACGGCAATGTGCTTGCCCTTTGCAACCAGATAATCTGACGGTTCCAGATTCTCATCTGTTGGAATGATCCGAATACGGCGTTTGTTTTTGTAATCGCGTCCGAATTCAACCTTGCCGTCAACATTAGCAATGATGGCATGATCTTTCGGGCGACGGGCTTCGAAGAGCTCAGCAACACGTGGCAAACCACCCGTAATGTCGCGGGTCTTGGCGCCCTCAGTCGGGATACGCGCAACCGAATCACCTGGTGCAATACTATCACCATCCTCAACCGAGAGGACTGCACCCACTGGCAAGATGTAACGCGCCTCAGCACCCGTCGCTAATTTTAATGGTTCGCCATTATCATCCATAATAGCGATCGCTGGTCGCAGATCGGCTGCACGCGGATTAGAGCGCCAGTCCATAACAATACGGCTAGCAATACCAGTCGCTTCATCCGCAACAACCTGCATGGAGAAGCCTTCCTGCAGATCCTCAAACTTAGCTTTACCACCGACCTCAGTGAGAATTGGGTGCGTATATGGGTCCCAATCAGCAAGACGCAAACCACGTGTAACTTCCGAGCCATCTTCGACGCGAAGCTTCGTGCCGTAATTAACTTTATAGGATGCTAGCTCTTTGCCCGCATCGCCAATAATTTTTACAAGTGTGTTACGGCCCATGACGACACGATCGCCCTTAGTATTCATAACGGCACTGCCGCCTTCAAGCTTCACCACACCTTCATGGCTTGCCTCAATGAACGAGGTGTCGCCAACTTGCGCCGTACCACCAACGTGGAAGGTACGCATAGTAAGCTGAGTGCCTGGCTCGCCAATCGACTGGGCCGCAATAACGCCAACTGCTTCGCCGATATTAACATCACTACCGCGTGCGAGATCACGCCCGTAGCATGCGGCGCAAACGCCAACTTTGGAATCACACGTTAAGACCGAGCGCACACGGATGCTTTGAACGCCGCCGCCCTCGATTACTTCGGCCTGGGCTTCATCAGTCTGGTCGCCCGTCTTACCAAGTTGCTCGCCCGATTCCACAGCAAACACATCATCTAGAAGCGTACGCCCCAGGATGCGTTGTGATAGCGGCACAATAATATCCCCGCCTTGAACAACAGCCTCAACGGTGATGCCGTTCTTTGTGCCGCAATCATATTCGCGGATAATGCAATCCTGCGCGACATCGACCAGACGGCGCGTCAAATATCCAGAGTTTGCAGTTTTAAGCGCAGTATCCGCGAGCCCCTTACGGGCGCCGTGAGTCGAGTTGAAGTATTCGAGAACCGTCAGGCCTTCTTTAAAGTTAGACGTGATCGGCGTTTCGATGATTTCCCCTGACGGCTTGGCCATCAATCCACGCATGGCGCCAAGCTGACGCATCTGCGTGGGGGAGCCACGCGCGCCGGAGTGGGACATCATATAGATGGAGTTCGGCTCTAATTGCCGCTTGGTAACTGGGTCATACTTCGTTTCAGAAATCTCGCCCATCATCTCATCGGCAATTTTATCTGTACACTTTGCCCAGGCATCAATGACCTTGTTGTATTTTTCGCCGCGCGTGATCAGGCCTTCAGCATATTGCTGCTCAAACTCACCCACTAGATTGCGGGTTTCCTCGACCATAGCGCGCTTGGCTTTTGGGATCACCACGTCGTCTTTACCGAAAGAAATGCCGGCTTTACAGGCTTCCTTAAATCCAAGCGCCATAATGTGGTCGGCAAAGATCACCGTTTTCTTCTGACCGCAGTGACGATAGACAATATCGATTAGGCCCTGAACGGTCTTCTTGGTAAGGAGCTGGTTGATCACCGAGAATGGTACATTTGAGTCGCGCGGGAGAACCTGCGCAACCTTCATGCGGCCCGGCGTGGTATCCACGATCTGATGAATGACCGCGCCATTTTCATCTACAGTATCCCAACGGGCTTTAACCTTGGCGTGCAAGGTCACAACACCGGCTTCAAGGGCGTGTTCAATTTCCTGAATGGTCGAGAATATCATACCCTCGCCAGGCTCATTTTCTTTTTCAATCGTAATGTAATAAAGCCCGAGCACGATATCCTGAGACGGCACGATGATCGGCTTACCATTCGCGGGGCTGAGGATGTTGTTGGTCGACATCATCAAGACGCGTGCTTCCAGCTGCGCTTCAAGTGACAGCGGTACGTGCACGGCCATTTGGTCGCCGTCAAAGTCAGCGTTAAACGCGGTACAAACCAACGGGTGAAGTTGGATCGCTTTTCCTTCAATGAGCTTTGGCTCGAAAGCCTGAATGCCGAGGCGGTGAAGCGTTGGCGCCCGGTTGAGCATGACCGGGTGCTCACGGATCACTTCATCAAGAATATCCCAAACTTCGGGACGCTCTTTTTCAACCAGCTTTTTGGCTTGCTTGACGGTCGCAGAAAGCCCTTTCGCGTCAAGACGCGAATAGATGAACGGCTTGAAAAGCTCGAGCGCCATCTTCTTCGGCAAACCGCATTCATGCAGTTTTAACTCAGGGCCAACCACGA
The DNA here is from genome assembly GCA_013151435.1 of Alphaproteobacteria bacterium. GTDB lineage: Bacteria > Pseudomonadota > Alphaproteobacteria > Caulobacterales > Parvularculaceae > Hyphococcus. The sequence goes on along the minus strand of JAADIH010000253.1, from coordinate 8,146 downwards.
TGACCGAGCGACCAGAATAGTCGACCCGCTTACCAAGAAGGTTCTGACGGAAGCGTCCTTGCTTACCCTTCAGCATGTCCGAGAGCGATTTCAATGGGCGTTTGTTCGTACCGGTGATGACCCGACCACGGCGGCCATTGTCAAACAACGCATCTACCGATTCCTGCAGCATCCGCTTTTCGTTGCGCACGATAATATCCGGCGCACGCAATTCGATCAGACGCTTCAAGCGATTATTCCGGTTGATCACACGACGGTAAAGATCGTTGAGATCCGATGTCGCAAACCGGCCGCCATCTAGCGGGACGAGTGGACGCAATTCCGGTGGAATGACAGGAATGACCGTCATAATCATCCATTCAGGACGGTTGCCCGAATCGATGAAGGCGTTGATCAGTTTCAAACGCTTGGCGAGCTTCTTAGGCTTTAGTTCTGTCGTCGCTTCAGCAATACCAATACGCAACTGCTCTGCGATCGCAGGAAGATCCATGGAGCCGAGAATTTCGCGCATGGCTTCGGCGCCAATACCCGCAGTAAAGCTGTCTTCGCCATACTCTTCCTGGGCTAGAAGATAATCTTCTTCAGTCAGGAGTTGATTTGGCGTCAGCGGCGTCAAGCCTGGCTCAATCACAATATACTGTTCGAAATAGAGCACCCGCTCGACGTCTTTCAACGTCATGTCGAGCATCAGCGAAATCCGAGACGGAAGTGATTTCAGGAACCAAATATGCGCAACCGGCGCCGCCAGTTCGATATGACCCATACGGTCGCGACGCACCTTAGTCAGCGTCACTTCAACACCGCATTTCTCGCAGGTGATGCCCTTATACTTCATACGCTTATACTTGCCGCATAAGCACTCATAGTCCTTCACGGGACCAAAGATGCGCGCGCAGAACAATCCGTCCCGCTCTGGCTTGAAAGTACGGTAGTTAATCGTTTCCGGTTTTTTGATTTCACCAAACGACCAGGAGAGAATTTTCTCCGGTGACGCCAGCGAAATACGGATCTGATTGAACGTCGCCTGAGGCGCAATGGGATTAAATACGTTCAGCAGTTCCTGGGACATAAGGGCCTCTTAAGTTTATTGCGGATAATCGATCCGCAGAAATACAATTTCGCAACCAACGCCGGGTGGGCGGACAATGCCGCCTACCCGTTATTCAATTCAACGTTCAGGCCAAGGGAGCGCATTTCCTTAACCAGCACGTTAAAGCTTTCGGGAATGCCCGCCTCGAAGCTGTCATCGCCACGAACGATGGCCTCATAGACTTTCGTCCGGCCCGCGACGTCATCTGACTTCACTGTCAGCATTTCCTGAAGTGTGTAAGCCGCGCCATAAGCCTCCAAGGCCCAGACCTCCATCTCCCCGAAGCGCTGGCCGCCAAACTGAGCCTTACCGCCCAGTGGTTGCTGCGTAACGAGAGAATATGGCCCGATGGAACGCGCGTGGATTTTGTCATCCACAAGGTGATGCAATTTGAGGAGATATTTGTAGCCCACAGTAACCGGACGAACGAACGTATCCCCTGTGCGGCCATCATAAAGAGTCACCTGGCCACTGGAGTGGAGGCCCGCCTTCTCAAGCATCTCGACAATTTCATTTTCACGAGCGCCGTCAAAAACTGGTGTTGCGATCGGCACACCGCGAATGAGATTTCCGCCGAGTTCCTTTAGCTCCTCATTGGATCGAGGAAGCACCTGATCTTCGCCATAGACATCTTTTAATTTGGCTATGAGGTCATCGCGAACATTCTCACCAGCATTCCACTGCTCCATGATCGCGCCAATCTGACGCCCAAGGCCACGACATGCCCAACCAAGGTGGGTTTCGAGAATCTGACCCACATTCATGCGCGATGGCACGCCCAGCGGATTAAGCACGATATCAACTGGTGTTCCATCTGCCAGGAATGGCATGTCTTCCATCGGTGCAATTTTCGAGATCACACCTTTGTTGCCATGACGGCCAGCCATCTTGTCACCAGGCTGAAGCTTACGCTTCACAGCAACGAAGACCTTTACCATCTTCATCACGCCAGGCAGCAATTCGTCGCCGCGCTTCAGCTTATCAACCTTATCGTCGAAGCGAGCTTCGAGACGTGACTTTGAATCATCAAACTGCTTTTTCAGCGCTTCGATTTCCGACATGGCGGCTTCATCAGCAATGCCAATCTTCCACCACTGACCTTTAGTAAGCTGTTCGTCGAGCACTTCGAGCGTGATCATGCCGCTCTCAAAACCCTTCGGTCCTGCAGTCGCCGTTTTATCCTGTAGTAGAGGCTTCAAGCGACCATAAATATTGCGCTCAAGGATTGTCAATTCGTCATCGCGGTCTTTTGCGAGACGTTCAATTTCTTCGCGCTCAATTGAAATCGCGCGTTCGTCCTTATCCACACCGTGGCGGTTAAAGACACGAACTTCAACGACAGTGCCCGCAACGCCTGGCGGCAATTTTAAAGACGTATCGCGAACGTCAGCGGCTTTCTCACCGAAGATTGCTCGCAAGAGCTTTTCCTCCGGCGTCATCGGCGACTCACCCTTCGGGGTAATCTTACCGACAAGAATATCACCAGGATGCACCTCAGCGCCAATTGCCACGATGCCCGCTTCGTCGAGATTGCGAAGCGCCTCTTCCGAGACATTCGGAATATCCCGGGTAATATCTTCCGGCCCGAGTTTAGTGTCGCGTGCCATCACCTCGAATTCTTCAAGGTGGATCGACGTGAAGACGTCATCGCGTACGATGCGCTCGGAGATAAGGATCGAATCCTCAAAGTTGTAGCCATTCCACGGCATGAATGCTACGAGCACGTTCTTTCCAAGCGCCAACTCACCAAGATCTGTGGATGGTCCATCCGCAATGATATCACCTTCACGGACGATATCGCCGATTTTCACCAGAGGGCGCTGATTGATGCATGTATTCGAGCGTTGGAACTTGCGCAGATTAAAAATATCTACACCCGGCTTTGTGGGGTCTGTTTCTTCCGTAGCGCGAACAACGATGCGCTGGGCGTCAACCTGTTCGATAACACCAGGACGACGCGCCGATACCGCAGCGCCAGAATCACGCGCCACAATTGCTTCCATCCCTGTACCAACAAACGGCGCTTCAGCCTGCAAGAGCGGCACGGCTTGCCGTTGCATGTTCGAGCCCATAAGCGCGCGGTTGGCGTCATCATTCTCAAGGAAAGGAATGAGCGCCGCCGCAACAGACACCAGCTGCTTTGGCGAGACATCAATATAGGCAACTTCCTCACGCGGCACCAATGTAGCGTTACCGCCTACGCGACAATTGACAAATTCATTGGCTAGCTTGCCGTCGCTGGTAATTTCTGCATTGGCCTGGGCAATAGCGAAACGTTGTTCTTCCATAGCCGAAAGATAGACAACGTCATCCGACACCTTACAATCGACAACGCGACGGTAAGGGCTCTCGATGAAGCCATATTTGTTGACTTGCGCATGGGTCGCCAGCGAATTGATCAGACCAATATTAGACCAATATTTGGCCCCTCCGGCGTCTCAATTGGGCAAATACGACCATAGTGAGTTGGATGCACATCGCGCACCTCAAAACCGGCACGCTCACGCGTCAGACCACCTGGCCCAAGCGCTGAAAGACGACGCTTATGGGTAATCTCAGACAGTGGATTGGTTTGATCCATAAACTGAGAAAGCTGGGATGATCCAAAGAACTCTCGCACAGCAGCCGCAGCAGGTTTGGCGTTGATCAAATCATGCGGCATCAACGTATCAAGTTCTTGACTCGACATCCGTTCCTTGATGGCGCGTTCCATACGGAGAAGACCAATGCGGTATTGGTTCTCCATTAACTCGCCGACAGAGCGCACCCGGCGATTGCCGAGATTGTCGATGTCGTCAATATTACCGCGGCCATCGCGAAGCTCAACCAGCGTTTTTAATACCGATAGAATATCTTCTTTTCTAAGCGTACGTAACGAATCATCCGTCTCAAATTCAAGGCGGATATTCATCTTGACCCGACCGACTGATGACAGATCATAGCGTTCCGGATCGAAGAACAACGAGTAGAAAAGACCTTCCGCTGTTTCCAGTGTTGGCGGCTCACCAGGACGCATGACGCGATAAATATCGATCAATGCCATGTCACGGTTTGAATTTTTGTCCGCGTTCAAAGAATTACGGACATAAGCGCCGATATTGATGTGATCTACATCCATCGATCGTATCAAAGGTCTTGATGCCAATTTCTTCGAACATTACGAAATGGTCTTCGCTAAGCTCCTGGCCAGCTTCTGCGTAGATTTCGCCAGTGTCGAAATTCACGAGATCAGAAGAAAAATAACGCCCTATCATTTCTTCATCAGTCAAAAGAAGTTCTTTCAAACCGTCTTCTGCTAGTTTTTTGGCGCTGCGGACAGTCAGTTTCTTGCCAGCTTCAACAACAACTTCGCCATTCTTAGCGTTGATCAAGTCGCGATCAAGCTTAATACCTTTCCATCGGTCAGGGTTATACGCCATCGACCAGCCGGCTTTGAGTTTCTTATGCGGAACGCGATCATAGAATTCGTCGAGAATTTCTTCTTGATCCATTCCCAGCGCATAAAGCAGCGTTGTCGCCGGCAATTTACGGCGCCGGTCGATACGCACATTGACGATGTCTTTGACGTCAAATTCAAAATCGAGCCATGACCCACGGTAAGGAATAATCCGCGCGCCGTACAAAAGCTTGCCTGACGAATGCGACTTCCCTTTGTCGTGATCGAAAAAGACACCCGGGCTGCGGTGCATCTGGGAGACAATAACGCGCTCGGTGCCGTTGATGATAAACGTGCCGTTGCCAGTCATGAGCGGCATGTCGCCCATATAGACTTCCTGTTCTTTGATATCCTTGACGGATTTGGCTCCGGTTTCTTCATCCACCTCAAATACGATGAGGCGCAGCGTCACTTTCAACGGCGCGGCATAAGTCATGTCGCGCTGTTGGCACTCTTCCGTGTCGTATTTGGGATTTTCGAATTCATAGCGCACATATTCAAGCGTCGCCGTTTCAGTGAAATCCGAGATCGGAAACACAGACCGGAACACCGCCTCAAGACCATCGACCTTGCGGTCAGCAGCTTTTATGTAGCGTTGTAGAAATTGCTCATAAGAGTCTTTTTGAACCTGAATCAGGTTCGGCATGGGAGCCGCATCGCCAATACGGCCGAAATTTTTTCTAATGCGTTTCTTCTCTACGAAGGATTGCGCCATCTTTTCCTCACAACGGAAGTCATCTGCCCAAGCATGCGCACCCTTAAAAAGTCAAAAAGGATAACGCATACACAAATACGCCCCTCGGCCGGACTTAGGTTCGACCGCGGGTCGCGGATGATCTAGTTTTTTTCTCGAATATTCGAAGCACGTCGCAGCAAAGCCCAAAACCGCCGGCAGAATACCACCGGCGGATAAAAAAGTTTAATAAGCGCACCCGGCTGCTCTCGCAACCCCTATTGGCTTAAAAAGACGCTGTTCAACCATAAATGAACAAACCCGAATTATTTGAGTTCAACCTTAGCACCAGCGTCTTCAAGCTTCTTCTTGAGCTCGTCGGCTTCTGTTTTTGATACGGCCTCTTTGACAGCCTTACCGCCAGCTTCGACCAGGTCTTTCGCCTCTTTAAGGCCAAGCCCAGTGATTGAGCGTACTTCTTTGATCACATTGATCTTTTTGGCGCCCGCTTCGAGCAGAATTACATCAAATTCTGTCTGCTCTTCAGCTGCCTCGCCGCCGCCTGGAGCTGCTGCCATAGCAACCGCGCCTGCAGCTGGCTCAATGCCATGCTCATCTTTGAGGATATTTTTCAGTTCCTGCGCTTCGAGAAGCGTTAGACCAACAATCTCGTCAGCAAGTTTTTTCAGATCAGCCATTGTCTTAGTTTCCTAGTTTTTTAGTGGAATTACAAATAAAGTCAGACGCTTACGACGCCTCACGATTTTCTAGAGTCTCAAGAATACCGGCGATATTCGATGCCGGAGCGCCAACAGCGCCAGCGATATTTGATGCTGGAGATGTGATGGCCAAAACGATTGAGCCCAAAAGCTCTTCACGTGACGGCATGGCGGCAAGCATATCCACAGCCTTGATGTCGAGGATTTCCTCACCCATCACACCGCCTAGGATTTTCAGCTTGTCGTTGGTCTTAGCGAACTTTTTGACAGCTTTCGCTGCAGCTACAGGGTCTTCAGAAAAGGCTAACGCTGTAGGCCCCTGGAACAAGTCGGTGATTTTCTCACTCGGCTTTCCCGTAATCGCAATTTTGGCCAGACGATTCTTGACGATTCGCATATTCGCGCCGGTTTCGCGCAAATCAGCACGCAAGCTTTCCATTTCAGCAACCGTCAACCCGCCATTGGCAACCACGACGACCGTATTCGCGTCGAATACGCCACCAATCCAGTCAACCATTTCCGCCTTTTGGGTTTTGTCCATTTGGCAGTCCTTCAATTCAAACGAGGCCAACAGAGTAAGCTGGCGTCAACAACCCCCGCATAAGCAGGGAACTTCAATCACGACGTAATTTGAGCAGAAACCAAAAAGGCTCCCGCAATATTACGCGTAGAGCCTGCCCTAGAAGGTCCAATGGCCAGCCGTTAATCAGCCGTCCTATTCCCTCTGCCTATGCGGGAGATTAAGCAGCCCAATTTCACTTCATTGGCCTGCACCCGCAGTCTTGGACAGGTAGCGCAACTCCATCTTTCAAGGATGGCGCTGCGAAGCCGGTTTCATAACCGGAATTTTGAAGATTGCAAGGGGCAATTGCCCCTATGCTCATCCTTTACGCCGCCGAACGCTTTGCATTTGATTTGCGGCGCTTTTTCGAGTTCGTGTTTGCTGGTTTGCTACGGACTTCACTGCCGTTTCCTCCAGCTTGCGGGCGTCCCTGGCCTTGCTGTCCCGGACCTTGCTGCCCATGTCGCTTACCAGCACCTGCCGGCTTACCTTGTCCCCGGTGATGGCTTTTCTTCCGGCCACCAGGTTGATTACTGTTTTGGTCGTCAGATTTTTCAAAACGAGCTTTGCGCACTACCCGTTCGCCTGCAGGCGCAACATCGCTGCCCTGCCCTCTGTGTTTAAAACCGCCCGGCTTATGGGTGGTGACGCGCTTTTCATCTCCAGTATTTTCACCTTGCGTGGAGGAACCTTTGCGGCCCTTCCATTTTTTAGCGGTGCGTCCTGCATCATCGCTGCTACGGCCACGACCAAATGGGCGCCCCCTGCCGCCTGAATTCCCTCGGCGTGCAGGCTTGCGCGCCCGACTATCGGGAGGCGCCTCGCCGCTTGCCACTTCAATCTTCATGGCCATCACTTTTTCAACAGCACGCAACAAACCAATTTCTTCCGGAGAGCAAAAAGCAACACTCAGACCGTTGGCGCCGGCACGGGCCGTTCGGCCAATTCGGTGGACGTAATTTTCAGCAACTTCCGGCAAATCGAAATTATAGACATGAGTAACGCCAGAGATATCGATACCGCGCGCAGCCACATCAGTCGCTACCAAGATCCGTGTATTGCCATTACGAAAACCTTTAAGGGCACGCTCACGCTGCCCCTGACTTTTATTGCCGTGAATGGATGCGGCGGAAAACCCAGCAGCCACCAGCTGCTTCATCAGCTTTTCTGCACCGTGTTTTGTCCGGCAGAATACCAGCGACAGATCATTTGTCCGTTCCGAAAGGCATTTTTTGAGCAAAAGAGCTTTGCCATTCTTCTCAATAAAATGAACGGACTGAGCAATCTTATCGGCTGCACGCCCTGGTGTAGCAGTCTCTACCCGCACTGGGTCGGTTAAGAATGCATGGGTCAGCGCTTCAATATTGCGCGGCATGGTCGCTGAGAACAACATCGTCTGGCGAGGCGTTCCAACTAGCTGTGCAATCCGGCGCAAGGTGTGGATGAAACCAAGATCAAGCATCTGGTCAGCTTCATCAAGGACCAGAAAAGTCGTCTTATCTAGGATCACTGCTTCGCGCTCAATGAGATCAATCAATCGTCCAGGCGTCGCCACAAGAATATCCGCGCCGCGCGACAGGTTTCTGATCTGGCGGTTAATGGGGGTACCCCCCATGATGCATTCAACCCGCAACGGCGTACCGCGTATGTATGTTTTTAGGTGTAC
>JAADIH010000216.1 GCA_013151435.1 Alphaproteobacteria bacterium | reverse complement strand
CCATGCGCGTAAAGCTTCACGGGAGCCATTCATGATATGGTTTCTCCGCCATCGATAGTGATCGCTTGCCCATTGATGGAGGCTGCATTTTCGCCGGAGAGCCAAAGGGCTGCGCCTGCCACCTCTTCGGGCTTGATAAGCCGCCCCATGGGATTGTCTTTTGTAAAAACTTTAAGCGCTTCATCATGTGAGCGCCCAGTCTTGGCGACAATCTGGTCGATAGCATTGTTGACGAGTGAAGTGTCTGTAAACCCTGGGCAAATCGCATTGGCTGTAACGCCGGTTTTAGCCAGTTCGAGCGCCAGCGTTTTGATCCAGCCCAAAACACCATGTGCTTAGCCGCTGCATAGGCGCCGGTATAAGCATAGCCTTTTAAGGAAGCCGTCGAGGCGATTGCAATGAACCGCCCCCAGCCCCGATCAACCATTTGCGGCACGGCTTCGCGCGCGCATAAATAGGTACTGGTGAGATTGACGGCGATCATTTGATCCCAGACTTCGCGTGAAGTCTTGAGGGCGGGCGCAGTGATGGCCGCGCCGGCATTGGCGATGAAAATGTCGATAGGGCCAGCAGCCTTAATCACGTCAATGACAGAAGCCTCATTGGTGACATCCATTTCTAAAAAGGGAAGCCCGGTTTTTGCAAGGCGGGCCGTGTCACGCCCGGCAATGGTCACGTCGATGCCGTTCTTGGAGAAGGCCTGTGCGAGGGCGAGACCAATGCCAGACCCACCGCCGGTGATAAAAGCGCGCTTTTTAATTTCCGTCATGGCTTAGTCCTTAAGGTCAATATATTTTAGTATTAAACTAAAACATGTCAAGAAGGTTGAAAAGTATTTAGGATTAAAATAAACCCACTGGCAGCTATGTGGGCGGTGCGTGACGCATGATTTTGTTATATTATTCGAGCGCAAAATAATCGTATTATCAGCCACGCGTCATGGATGAGCGCCGAGCGTTCAGAGCTGCAAAGGGAAGCGGAATAATGGTACTTCATACAAAAATTGACGATGGCGTTCTTCTTATTACGCTTGATAATCCGCCTGTGAATGCATTGGGGCAGGGCGTTCGCGCTGGCATCATGAAAGCCCTGGATAGTATTGATCAGGATAGTTCTATCCTTGCGGTGGTGATTACGGGCGCTGGAAAAACCTTTTGCGGCGGCGCCGACATCAAGGAATTTGGTAAGCCTCCTGTGGGGCCGTCATTGCCCGATGTATTGTTGCGTCTTGAGAACACGCGTGTGTCGGTTGTTGCTGCGATTAATGGCGTCGCTATGGGCGGCGGGTTGGAGCTGGCGCTGTCATGCGCGCATCGGATCGCCGACCCGCGCGCCGCGATGGCATTACCTGAAGTAAAACTTGGGATTATTCCTGGCGCCGGAGGGACGCAACGTTTACCCCGCCTTGTTGGAGTGAAGCATGCCGCAGAGATGATCACATCCGGGAGAAAAGCGAGCGCTGAAGAGGCGCTCTCTATGGGGATGATAGATGAGATCATCGAGAATGACCTCGTGGCTTACGCAATAAACCTAGCGAAAGGTCTCGCGGGCAAAGACCGCCACCCTCCGCTCTCGGCCATAGAAAAACCAGCCGACTGGGACGTGCAATGGCTCGATGCTTTTGAAAAGAAAATAATCAGCAAAGCAAGAGGGCAATTATCGCCAGTAAAAGCACTGGAAGCTGTTCGCGCCTCAGGGGAAGTCGCCTTCGCAGAAGGGCTGGTGCGTGAACGTGAGATTTTTGCCGAATGCATGAAGAGCGATCAGCGCGAAGGCTTGATTCATGCGTTCTTTGCTGAGCGTGCCGCACAAAAGGCGCCGGTTCTGGATGGAGCATCACCGCGTGAGGTGAAACTCATCGGCATTTTGGGCGCCGGGACCATGGGGGCTGGGATCGCGATTGCTTGCGCCGCGAGTGGATATAGCGTGAAGCTCTTTGATACGAATGATGATGCTTTGCGTGCGGGGCTTGATCGTATCGGAAAAACCTTTGACGCGAATGTCGCTAAAAAACGCATGTCTGCTGATGCGGCGCGTGATGCCATGGCCCGCGTTTCACCAATCAGTTCTTTGGATGAGCTAAATGATACAGACCTTATCATTGAAGCGGTTATTGAGCGCATGGATGTCAAAAAAGAAATTTTTCAAGCGCTAGAAAAGATAGCTAAGCCCGGTGCAGTGCTGGCGTCGAATACTTCCTATCTAAATATAGATGAGATCGCAGCAGCGACATCCCGCCCGCAAGATATCATCGGCATGCATTTTTTTAGTCCAGCGAATATTATGCGACTTTTGGAAGTTATACAGACAAAAAAAGCATCAATGGATGCCTTGGCGACGGCGATGGCGGTGGGCAAGAAGCTCGGCAAGGTGAGTGTTCTGGCTGGCGTTTGTGACGGGTTTATTGGAAATCGGATTTTCAAAAAATACCGCCAGCAAGCGGAGTATCTGGTTGAAGACGGCGCCCTGCCGCAAGATGTTGACCGGGTGATGCGCGCTTTCGGATTTGCTATGGGACCGTTTCAGGTATCCGATCTCGCGGGGCTTGATATTGGTTGGCACAATCGGCGGCGTGAGGATGCGACCCGTGATCCGAAGGAACGTTATGTCACGATTGGCGATAGCCTATACGACTTGAAGCGCCTTGGACAGAAAACCGGAGCGGGTTGGTATCGCTATGAGGAGGGCGTGCGTATTGGCGCTCCCGATCCCGTGGTTGAAGATATCATCCTGGCCGCTGCAAAAGAAAACGATATCACGCGCAGAAAAATTACTGATGATGAAATCCGGGACCGAATACTCTTTTCAATGATCAATGAAGGGGCGAATATTTTGGAGGATGGCATTGCCCAGCGCGCCCTTGATATCGATACGGTATTTATCAATGGTTATGGCTTTCCCGCATATCGCGGTGGCCCAATGTTCTATGCCGATCAAATTGGTCTTGAGGTCGTTCTCGATGGCGTCCGACGCTTTGCACAAACTGACGACTATGCCTGGCGGCCTTCGGCATTATTGGTGAAGCTGGTTGAGGACAAGAAAGGCTTTTCTTCCCAATAGGATGGGCGCTTGGACAAGGGCGCTGGCCACATGCGGCGCGGCAACTTTCACAACTTTAATCTAGCCTCATGCAGTCTTAGCGACCATTTGAAAGACCGAATTTGAGATCGCCAGCATCCAGACGATTGCGATAAAGCTTTGTAATAATAATACTAACATGTTGTTTCTCCTCAGGTTTAGTGATCATTCGCTGATGAGGAGAGGTTAGGCGCGCCCAGCATTTTGGGCTGTGATCCCACGCACAGCTGAGTGCGGTTTGAAGAAATTCGATGTTTCAACAGGCTGAGCACTGAATGCTGATTTCTGCTCAAATCCGGCATATTATGGATAATGATGATTACCTGTGACTGGGCGCACAGGTTCCGAGAGCGGCGTTGAGTAGTGCTTTCTTGAGTTCAGATTCAAATGCACAAGAGGGATAAAATGAAAAACCAAACGCAAAATCACCGAACGAAAAACCTGAAAAACAAATTATTTACCGGCGCAGTAACGCTAAGCGCCGTATTGGCCGTCGGCACCGGGCAAGCATTCGCGCAAGATGTAAGCGAGGCCTCTGCACCGCAATCTGTCATGATGGTGCTGGATGGCTCCGGCAGTATGTGGGGGCAGATTGATGGCGTTGCAAAAATAGAAATTGCACGTGATGTAATTGGCGGGCTGTTGGATGACTGGGACCCGGCTGTTCAGTTGGGCGTCATCGCTTATGGCCATCGTGAGAAGGGCGCCTGCAACGATATTGAAATGCTCGTCAATGTCGGGCCCGTCGATAGCGCTGCGGTGATGGCGAAAATCAATGCGATTAATCCAAAAGGAAAAACTCCAATTTCTGCGTCGGTTCGCAAAGCTGCAGAAAGTTTGAAATATACAGAGGAAAAAGCAACCGTAATTCTGATCAGCGACGGTCTTGAGACTTGTTCCGCCGACCCTTGTGCTCTTGCTGATGAGCTGGAAGCAAACGGCGTTGACTTTACCACCCATGTCATCGGGTTTGATATTAAGGACGAAGAAAAAGCAGGTCTTGTTTGTTTGGCCGAGCGCACAGGCGGGCGCTATATGAGCGCGCAAAATGCCCAAGAGCTTACAACGGCGCTAGCGGAAACTGTTGAGATCGTTGCGACTGCAGAAACCCTTGTCCCGGTTGATGAGCCAGAACCGGTAGCGCAAGGCCCTCAAGGCGTGCGGTTTAGCGCAAAGCTCTGTGAAACCTGCGAGATCGTCGAGGACAATATGTTCTGGTGGATCAATGAGTCCAAACAGGATTTGGAAGGAAATAGAAAAGAAGTCGCCCGCAATGGCCGCGCCAAGGACTTAGAGGAATTACCCGTCGGCGATTATCAAATTGTTGCGCGTTACGGCGACGCTTATGCAAACCAGATGATCACCATAGAGCCTGGGAAACTGACCGAGTTAGTGATGGTCATGAATGCCGGACATTTTCGCGTGAATGCGGCGGCGACGGTCGGTGGTCAGATACTATCCGATAATATGTTTTATTGGGTGATGGAGACCACGACCAACCTTGAAGGCCAGCGCAAGGAAGTCTCTCGTTCCGGTTTGGACAAAGAATTGTTCCGCCTTCCCGCTGGCGACTATTTAGTCCGCGCGCGCCATGGCGATGCCTATGCGGAACATCAAATAACCGTATCTCCGGGTGGGCTCACCGATCACACATTCGATATGAATGTTGGTTATCTGCGCGTTGACGCCGCCATGAGTGAAGGCGGTCCCCAGATTGCTAAGGATATGTTCTATTGGGTACTCGCGTCGAATACAGATTTGGAAGGAAATCGTCGCGAAGTCTCCAGAAGCGGCGCCAATAAAGATATTTTCCGCTTGCCAGCTGGTGACTATCTGTTGCGCTCACGCCATGGGGTGGCAATCACAGATACCGCCGTTACCGTCACTGCCGGTGGTCTTCTCGATAAGACAATCATCCAAAATTCCGGACGCGTAAAACTAAGTGTGGTGCAGACTGTAGGCGCCCCTGCGCTTAGCGACGGTGTTTTCTGGTGGGTCTACCAGCCAACCGGAGATCTGGAGGGCAGCGAAAGAGAAATCAGCCGTGATGGTCGTGCAGAACCGATTTTCACTTTGCCTGCGGGTGAGTTCACTCTTGCCGTTCGCTACGGCGGCAAAGTTACCCGCACCAAATTGGTTGTGAAGCCTGGCGACGAAAAGAAAATTGAGGTTTTGCTAAACCCCTAAACAGCGCGTATCAGATGATGAAGAGGGCGGTGAATTACTTCGCCGCCCTTTTGTATATGTGTCTGGTGGGAAAGGTTTGCTTCAACGCAAAATACTCAAAATTTAATCCAGCACCTGTTGATGGCATGTCGGCGCTTTGCTCTTGCAACAGGGCAAGGCGTTTCACGGTTTCTGGATGGCCTGCAAAAAGCGATGTCGTGCCTTTGGAGTTCGTAGGTATGATATCAAGCAAGGTTTGATAAAAATTTGCGCCGCGCCCAAGGTCGTGGCCGGTTTTTTCGAAAACATTGGCGATATGTAGGTCGGCTTCAAGTTCAAGATCGCGGGAATATCCAGAGGTTATCAATCCCATGATAGGGCCGGAGAGGGCTTGCATCCCGGCATTTGTGCCTGCGCGCGCTTTATCGCCTACAGCAGAAACTGCTGCGGTTCTCGCGGCCGATGACAGGCCAGAATAAAACGCCTTTTTTCTCATTTCCTTGGCCGCATGGCTTAACTCCGCATGCCCCATTTCGTGTGAGATGACTGCAGCCAGCTCATCTTCGCTGTCCACATATCGGAGGATCCCTTTATTGAGCGCGATTTTGCCGCCGGGCAGCGCCCATGCATTCACCTCATTATTATCGACAATAACAATCTCCCAAGAGAAAGCGCTTCGCGCGCTGGTCTCGAAAATGGTCGATGCAAACTTTATCAAGGATGATTGCGCGGGGCCATTTCGGTAGATCCCACCGGTTGCCTGGATCATAGGGCCGAAGAGGTCGTTGCCCATAGAGATCTCATCATCTTCGTCGAGGCTGATAGTCTTCAGCATCCGGCCAATATCACTGATCGGCCCAAGACCGATTTTTAACTGCGCTGATGCGGGAGTGCTGGCGAGCCCCAATGACAGTCCCGCAATGCCAGATGCAAAATTGCGCCGAGTGAGCTGGTTGCTGTCAGGTTTGGGCATATTCACTCCCCATCTAATATGAAGCGGATACTGACAAGACTTGGTGCACAAATCAAATTAATCGCCAATATCTCTATCGTGCATAGCTTTGACCTTGGTCGATAAATCAAGTGTGAAAAGCTTGGTTG
>JAADIH010000267.1 GCA_013151435.1 Alphaproteobacteria bacterium | reverse complement strand
CAATGAAGCCGCGCAGCTAGAGCACCACTGGGGCGTCCCGTTGATGGTGCTCGATGGCGAGCCGTTTTTTGGGCAAGACCGACTAGAGTCCTTGGTTTGGAGGCTTGATCGCCTTGGGGTGCGGCGCAGTTAACCAAGCGTAGACTTCAATGCGTGTAGAGTAGGGTTCCTGGGCCAAAGAGATTAAGGGGACAATGATGAGACGTTCAGCCGCCATTTTGGGGATAGTTTTACTGGTTGGAGCTTGCGCGACGCTTTCGCCCCGTATTCGTATTGAGAACCGCCTTCAAGAGTTGGGTCTATCTGAAAGCCGGTCGGAATGTCTCGCATCAGAACTCGATGAACGGCTAGATCGCAGTGACCTTGAGGTTGTCGCCGATTTTGTTGGTGAATTGAACGGGGCCACATCGGCTGGTGAAACGCTTGATGCCTTGCTCAGTATTGATAATCCACGTGCTGCTTCGGCGATTGCCCGGGCCAGCCTTTCTTGCGCCTTTGGCGGTTAAGGCTTTCCAGGTGAAGTGGCGTCTTCGTCAGGTGTGAGGATGCAGCGGGCTCTTGTTTAAGGTAATGCGACCAAACAATAGCTAGAGTCGGCGCCCGATTCAGATATAGTCGCAATAGCCCTCACAATATGTTGCAAGCAGGATAAAGCCTCACAATGTGGACAGACAGTCGCGTTCCGAATTCATCTGGTGATATCGCGGATAAGTTTGGCGTCGTCGGCGATGCCTTTGCGAATAACTTTGCAGAAGGTCTCGAGCTCGGCGCGAGTTTTGCCGTCATGATTGATGGCGAGCTGGTTGTTGATATTCGTGGCGGGTTTTCTGATAAAGATAAAGAAATACCGTGGACGGAAGATACGCTCGCTTGCATCTATTCGAGCGGCAAAGCGGTTTTATCATTCTTGATCGCGCGCGAGGTGAGCAATAACCGCCTCGATTACGATAAGCCAGTTGCTGCATATTGGCCGGAATTTGCAGGGAACGGCAAAGCGGAGATTACCATCGCGCAAGCCTTGTCTCATCAAGCGGGGCTTTGCGCTATTCCTGACGAGATGCCGTCTGAAATCTGGCTCGACTGGGGGGCGATCACAAGCCGTATCGCTGCGATGGCGCCATTATGGCCGCCTGGAACGGCCAACGGTTATCATCCTCAGACATTCGGATTTATTGCGGGCGAATTATTGCGGCGGGTGACAGGCCAAAGCGTTGGGCAGTTACTGGAGGCTTTTAATAGTTCGGATGGGCTGCAGATTTTCTGTGGGATGCGCGCGGAACAAATGAAGCGTGCCGCTTACATGTCAAAACCGCCCAAGCCGCCGGACCTTGGTGAGCTAAACGAATTCACGAAATTAGCTTTTCTTAAAAAATGGTCAGCTCCCGCGCGTGTCGCTCGCGAAGACTGGATGGCGGCGGAAATACCAGCATCGAATATGCATACTGACGCGCGATCCTTGGCGACAATCACTCACCCGCTGGCGAATAAAGGCCACTCGTACATGGGTGACCTTGTATTGACGGAGGCCGCCATCAACGCGGCGTTAAAAGAGCGTATTCGCGGTGATGATTTGGTGCTGCCATTTCACTTGTCATGGACCGCTGGCCTGATGCGCAATATCAACCAGCATTTTGGACCTAATCTATCGGCGTATGGTCATGCGGGTTTTGGTGGATCATGCGTGGTGATTGACCCGGAAAAAAATATGACCGCTGCTTATATTATGTCCAAAATGTCACCTTATTTGGTTGGTGATCCGCGGGCGTTACGGCTGTTGAACCGTCTTTACGAATGCCTTTAATCGCTAAAATTGTACACGAACATCGAAAGTGATGAGCGGCGGTTGTGGATAGCCGGGGTAGACTTTTTCCATGGCGAGACGCTCTTGCATATAGTCACGGCGCAATTGTGTATCTGCGCGCGCACGGCGGGTTACAGCGGCAAACAGAACAGGCCTGTCCTGCACAGTGAAGGCCGTGAAAGAACGCTGCTTTCGCGTTAAATTGCTATGATCCAAGGCCATTGATGATGCCCTGTCTCGGGCCGCATCGAGGCCTGTGTTACGTGTGGAATCCTGTGCCATTACAGGTAAGCTTTGAGCTAAAAACGCTGCACTGAGTGCAGTTATGTGAATTCGCATTAGGTCTTCCCTCCCTCGTCCAGGCATGAGTCTGACGGAGGGAAGTGACCGAATTTTTAGCAGTAAGGGCGACTTTTACATCAAATCAATTGACGAAATTGGTGCAAATTAAGTTGAAATTCGTCGCTTCAGCCAGTCAATCAGCAATGCGTTCAGCGCATCGGGTTGCTCCCAAGTTACCCAGTGACCGCAATCGGCGATGACATGTTTTTCTAAGTCTGGAACAAGCTGTCCCATTCCATCCGCAGATTCTGGCGGCAGGAAGATGTCAAGCTCTGCGCCGATCCACATGGATGGGGCTCGCACGGTTTCATCACGCCCTTTCATCAATTCCCAGTTGCGATCTACATTACGATAGAGATTGACGCCTCCGTGAAAACCACTTTGTGTATAAGCTTCTACATAGGTGTTGATAATTTCATCAGAGACGATCAGATCATCGTGGGTTACCTGCCGTGCGGTTTTAAACCGTGCGGGCAGGTCATAAATTCCTGGCATTAACGACAGCCATTTTTCCCGCGGCGCGGGTTTGCGAAACATCAACTGAAAAAAGCGGGCAATATCAGTTGAGAACAATTCTTCCGGAATGCGCTCTTCCTGAAATTGCACGAAATAATGCTTTTCAGTGAAACGCTGTTTGATGATCTCAATTGGCGGTGCTGGCGGGCGAGGGCGCAAAGGTGTGCATACCCCGATAATTCCCGCGACCCTTTCCGGCTGCCACTGCCCCATACTCCAGACAAGGGCGCCGCCCCAGTCATGTCCGCAAAAGACAGCCCTTTCGATCTCAAGGGCGTCAAGCAATGCGGCAAGATCACTTGTCAGGTGAACGATGTCATAGAGCGATTTATCGGTAGGCGCGTCTGACTGGCCAAAGCCTTTGAGGTCAACTGCGATAGCACGATAGCCCGCCTCGGCCAGAGCATTGATCTGGTTGCGCCATGAATAGGCAATTTCGGGCCAGCCATGAACCAGTATCACTGGCGGGTGCATGCTGGCTGGATCGCCATTGACTTCATAGGTGGCGAGTTTGACGCCATTGGCGTCAACAAAACGGGGGTCTGGAAATGGTTTGCTCATCCTCACAAAGTGACCTTCACCAAGCACTTTGGCAACGGCGTTGTGCCCGGGCTCTGCTATTTCCGGTATGCAACGACACGGATCACGTTTAGATGCGAAGCATGACCAATGAACAACCAGCCATCAAACCGGCGCTGCCCGGCTGGGTGATGCGCTCGCACCCCAATACTTTTAGCGCTCACGCGGGTCCTTTTTATTTTAGGGAGGGTGGCTCGACGCCGGGCGTCGGGTTTTTCTCTGAGCCCCATCATGCAAATCTTGGTAATGTTGTTCACGGCGGAGCGCTAATGACGCTCGCTGACATGGCGCTGTTTGATATCTGGTTCAGGGCGGAGGGAAGAACATTCAAAGCCGTCACCGTCACAATGAACACTGAATTTTTAAACCCCGCCCCGATCGGTGAATTTATTGAAGCGTCAGGTGAGATGGTGAAGACCGGCAAGCGCCTTAGCTTTGTGCGTGGGCTTGTGGTCGCTCGCGGAAAATCAGTATTGGCGTTTTCTGGAACGCTTATGCGGGTTTCCT
The DNA here is from genome assembly GCA_013151435.1 of Alphaproteobacteria bacterium. Taxonomy (GTDB): domain Bacteria; phylum Pseudomonadota; class Alphaproteobacteria; order Caulobacterales; family Parvularculaceae; genus Hyphococcus. The sequence goes on along the minus strand of JAADIH010000267.1, from coordinate 2,289 downwards.
AAAGCGCCGGGCGTTTCCTGTTATGCACTCGATGCTCTAAGCCGTTCGGCGCGGTTCGCGCGCGCAGCGTCTATGCTGAAGATCGCCAACGCGACCCAGATTAGGCCAAAACAAACACCGTGGGCCCAGGTAAATGTCTCGCCATAGAAAAGTGCAAGAATAAACTGGAGGGTGGGGCCAATATATTGAAGAAATCCGAGTGTAGATAACTTCAACCGCCTTGCCGTTAGTGCAAATAACACCAGCGGAACAACAGTGACGGGTCCCGCCAGCACCAATAAAATATCCAGGCTGGTAGAATGATTTAAAAACATTGCGCCGCCTGAGCCCATTAGCCAGATGACATAAACAAGGGCAATAGGGGATAGCAATGTTGTCTCAACGAACAATCCAGGCATCGCCCCGACGGGTATTGTCTTGCGGAGAAATCCGTAGAGCGTGAACAACACAGCAAGCGCTAATGATATCCAGGGAACGGCGCCTGCACCCAATGTCAGCACCAGAACGCCAGTTGTCGCCAATCCTACGGCGATGATTTGCGCCAGTCGCAGGCGTTCCCCAAGAATGAAAACGCCGGCAGCGATATACATCAGCGGATTGATGAAATAGCCAAGGCTTGCTTCAAGCACACGATCATTGATCACGGCCCAGACATAAATCAGCCAGTTAGATGAAATGGCAAGCGCGCTAACGCCCAGCAACAACAATACGCGCGGCGTTGTGAAGGCGGATTTAACCTCGCCCCATTGCTTGCGCATGGCAATCAAGATTGCGCCGAAGGGTATCGCCCACAAGATACGGTGCGATAGAATTTCCATGGCGGAGGCTTCGCCCACGGCTTTGAGGTAAATTGGAAACAGGCCCCACAGCGTGTAGGCGATGACTCCGAACAAAAGCCCCTCCCGAACTTGGGGTGAAAGGGTTCCTGCGGGTTCTTTAGGTGAAATGTTTGTCATAGATTGGCGCCAAGAATTTTTCATAACGGCGCCAGGAGCCAACGCCTTTGGTGTTTAGAGGTTCGCGTACCTGCGCCAGGCTGGCTGTTGCAACCGGATTGCTGCTTTTATAAAAATCGCCCCATTCATCTGGGCGTTCCATGCCGATATGATTGAAGATTTTCTGTGACGTTTTATCCGGGGTGCTCACCAGTTGTTCATAGTCAAGGGTGAGCAGCTGATCGCCGAATAATTCCGCCCAATAAGCGCACATATTATTGTGTGATTTGATAAAGCTGCATGCTGTTTCAATACTTTCCGCCCATTGATTGGCGTTAATGCGGGAGCGATAACATGACCAGACCACGTCGCGCGGGTCACGGCGTAACCAAATTACTTTTGCGGCCGGGAACAAAATACGGATCAGGCCCGCGTAATAATAATTGATCAGGGTTTTGTCCGTGTAGCTTTTGCTGGCGCCAAAGCGGCGGCGCAAACCGTCGAAATAGCCTTGTGCAATCTTGCGCCAGTCGCTTGGCGTATATGTCGTTGCGCGCGCCATGTCTTGAGGCTCCATACTATCAAGCACCAGAGAGGCATTGCGCAATATCGTATGCTCGCTGGTCGGTGTTACGGCAGGAACGGTTGATATAATTTGTTCGATCAGGGTGGAGCCTGCGCGGGGCGTGCTGAGAATAAAAACCAAACCAGCGCCGGCGTCGCCATTTTCATGTTGTTTGACAAAGGCTGGATTAAAGCTCTTGCGCAAGCGATCCAGATAGCCAAGCAGGGGAGGAATTTGGAATGGCGCGGCGCCGGTGCGGAGTGCGGCCCCCTTTGAAATATAGGCAAATGCCTTATCGGTATCATCCGCATGATCAAAGGCGCGACCCAGCGCATAATAAAGTGCGATCAATTGTTCTTTGGTGTTGAGACGTGTTTCAAGCGCGAGCATAGCGGCGATATCGGCGTCACGATCTTCATAACCGTTGAGAAGGGCGATTTGCTCCCAAGCGGTTCCGTGCTCGGGCTGGATCGCCAGCGCCTTGCGGCAAAGTTCGAGTGCCTTGTCGCGCTTGCCAAAACGCGCCTGATAAAATCCTTCAAGATAATATCCGTCCGCCGCGGATTGTGAACTGCGTTGCAACTGTCTTGCGAGCAGCGCCGCTTCTTTATGTTTTGCGATGGAGCCAAGGGAGATTATTTCAGCAACCAGGCGTGGGGGGTCGGAGGGGTTTTGTGCGCGCCAGTTTTGAGCAGCTGCTAATACGATTTCCTGATCGCCAAGCTGCCCGGCAAGCCCCATGGCGACCTGCCAGTCAATGCCGGGTTTGCTCTTTTGTCGGACGAGCTT
>JAADIH010000105.1 GCA_013151435.1 Alphaproteobacteria bacterium | reverse complement strand
ATGCGCAGAAATGGATTGTCATCCGTATAGGATTCCTTCCACTCAAGATTTGCGCAACCGGGGAAGGTTTTCAAATGCGCCAATATGGCGTTGATGCCTGCGCGAGAGCCAGCGATCGTGCCATTGACCCCTTCGGACGCCAGCAAGATGGTGCCCATCACGCCTTGTTCAAGCGCGGTGTTGAGAAGGGGCGCCTGGCGATCTTTGAAATCGGGCAGGGGCGTGAACTGGTAAAGGGCGGCGACAACTATATTGGACATGAGGGGTGTTTAGGCCAGCGACCGCGAACGCTCAACCGGGCGTTTTGTCATCTCATACCCCCTCAAAACCCGTAAATCACTGATGCCTTGGCAAGTGTGTCGGTGTTGTCACGGCCCACTGGCGGGTTGGTTTCATAGCGATATTCGAAGGAAATGCCGGTGGAGAGGCTTTCCCATAGTTGCGTGGTGAGCGCCGTTACCGACTGGAACGATGTGGTGGGCGAGGTCCAGGTGACGTTCCAATCTTGCTCGAATGTCAGGCCTTCACGGATCAACCAGTCGAGTTCGCTAGAGGCATAGACCGCAAAGTTCTGTTCAATCACTCGGGTAGAATCGATTGGCGAGTAGCGATAACCGGGGCCGCCTTCAATCTTCCAAGTGAAACGCTCTGACTTGGCGAGAAAATGACCAAGGCCCGCTCCGGCAAATAATCGATAATCAAAGCCAGAGAATTCGTCTTCCTCATAGGCGATCCGACCATAAGCATATGTGTGCTCGCCAAATGAGTAGTCCAGCTTATAGGCGGCGCCCCAACGCTTTTGGTTGATGGTCCCGTTTGAAGAGCCGAGATTAAAGAAGGCATCGAAATTGTGAACGAAGTCTCCGCTGGTGCGGGATGCGTCGATCAAAATACCAACCGCGCTGTTTTCTGAATTGCCTGAAGAAAAAAGCGCTGATGCTTCAACTTTGCCATCCCAGGGGGAGAGCGTGAATATGCCCGTATTGGAAGGCGCCCCGATATCCGCTTCCCCGATATCCGCTTCATTGATATCCGCTTCGCTTTCCATGTCAGACCGGGGCGCAGCAGCTTCAATCGTGTGAGAGAACTCTGTGATTTTCTCTTCAGCCTGCGCGTTGATCGCGCCCTCATAGTCGGGGAAAACAATTCTGACAGCCTTCACCACGGCAGAAATTTCCGCAGGATCACCGCTCTCATAGGCGGCATCAAGCAGCGCTTGGGCGATATGGGGAATTGCAGTGCTATCTTGTGCGTTGACTGGGCTGGTCGCCAGAACCGTTATGGCAGCAATGGGTCCGATGAAGGCTACGATGAGAGTTTTCATTATTTTTACTTACAAACTGTTGTTTAAATCGTGTGGTGAATACTTGTATGATTCGACCATATCGTGGTGGTGAGGATGCTGCGCCCTCGTGACGCGCGGCGTCGTCATGGTTACAAGGGCGTAACGAATCGGAGCGGGTATGTCCGGCGAGACTGAAAATGCAGAGGTCTATAGCATCGTCAAGATTGATCTTGATGAGCGCTCCCTTGCGCCTGCCACCGCCGATATCGAACACGAGCGTAAAGTCGCGATTTATGATCTGATTGAAGAAAACTATTTCAAACCTCTTGGCGCTGGTGAAGGGCCGTTTGAGCTCTATCTGTCGAATGTAGAGCGTCGGCTGGTTTTTGATGTGAGGCGTGATGGCGGCGTTGCGCTTGGCCAGGTGCACCTATCCATGACGCCCTTCCGCAGGATCATCAAAGATTATTTTATGCTGTGCGAGAGTTATTATGATGCGATCCGCAATTCGGCGCCGTCGCAGATTGAAACCATCGATATGGCGCGCCGGGCCATGCATAATGAAGGCTCCGAAATTTTACGCGAACGTCTGGAAGAGAAAATAGAAATCGATTTCGATACAGCGCGGCGATTGTTCACGCTGATCTGCAGTTTCCACATGCGATGAGGATTTGATATGACCCAGGCGATCCTTTTTGCATGCAATATGAATTCCGTGCGCTCGCCCATGGCCGCTGCATTGATGCGGCTTATGGGCGGCAATCATTGGCGCGTTGACTCGGCGGGTGTTTATGAGGGCGGGCTCGATCCGTTCGTTGAGATCGTCATGAAAGAGCTTGATGTCTCCATGGAGGGTCATGAGCCCAAGGCGCTGGGGAATGTGGAACTCTCGGCTTTTGACGCGGTTATCGCCCTGACGCCGGAGGCGGCTGTTGAGGCCCGTAAATATCTGCCGCGGGAATCAATTGAATTCTGGGATACTGAAAATCCATCGGAAGAACGCGGGGGACGCGAGGCCATCCTTGACGCCTATCGGCGGGTGCGGGACGAGATTGCCCGGCGCTTGGCGGAGCGCTTCCCGGAACTTCATAAAAAGCCTTGATTTTCCGAGCATTCGCCACCATGTTCGCGCGCGCAAACAAGCGACAGGCTTGTTATACGCAAAACCAGCTGCATTGAGGAACGAATGGCGAAAGAAGAATTACTTGAATTTGAAGGCACGATTGAAGAATTGTTGCCCAACGCCACGTTCCGCGTGAAGCTTGAAAATGAGCATATCATTATCGCGCACACCGCTGGTAAAATGCGCAAGAACCGGATTCGCGTCCTTGCTGGTGATAAAGTCCTCGTGGAAATGACGCCCTATGACCTCACCAAAGGCCGTATCACCTATCGCTTTAAATAAAGCGGGTCGCCGATGACGGCCATTTCCTTCATTCTCGCAAGCGCCAGCCCGCGACGGAAATCACTCCTCGAACAAATTGGTGCGGCCCCCGATAAAATCATTGCTGCTGAATTGGATGAAACGCCTTGCTCAGGCGAGCTGCCACGCGATTATGCTTTGCGCTTGGCGTGTGAAAAAGCCATGGCCGTTGCCACTGACCACCCCGAAGCAATGATCATGGGGGCGGATACAGTTGTGGCTTGCGGTCGACGGATATTACCTAAAGCCGAAGATGAGAAAACAGCCCGCGCGTGCCTCGCCCTGATTTCGGGGCGAGGGCACCGGGTATATTCCGGCGTGGCGCTTGTGGCGCCTGATGGTAGTATCCGTACACGAACCGTAGAGACACGGGTTAAGGTGCGTCGTCTCGATAGCGCCGCCGTAGATGATTATATTGCGAGTGGGGAATGGCGTGGGAAAGCTGGCGGCTACGCCATTCAAGGGCTATTCGCCAAACACATTCAGTCAATCGTTGGCTCCTATTCAAATGTGGTTGGGCTGCCGCTTTATGAGGCCTCGAATTTATTGTCTGGCGCCGGAAGGGTCAAATGACATTGCGTCTTGTCATTGAATGTGGTGTAGCGGAGACGCGTGCTGCGTTGATAGAAAACGACATCGTCATCAGGTTCTGGTTTGGACCGGCTCGCGGCGATGAAGAACAAGATATTACACCAAGGGTCGGGCGCCGATTTGTCGGGCGTGTGCTCTCTATCAATCGCTCGCTGAACGCAGCATTTGTCGACATTGGCGACGGGCTTGATGCTTTTTTGACGTTGAACAAGACTAATGAGCCGCATGTCATAGACGGTGCGCTGATTGGCGTATCGGTAAAGTCGCCGCCGCGTCAGGGCAAAGGCGCTGTCGTAAAATATTTGCCGGATGTAGATATAAGCACTGATGCGCCGGGGCGGTTACCGCCTTTTCAGGATGCTGCTGTTGAAGCCGTGAACTTGATTGGCGCCGACGCTGAGATTGTCATCATTGATAGCGGACAAGCCAGTGCAGTTTTGAAAGCCCACCGCAGCGCTGCTGATATATCTTATGAACAACCCACATGTGGCTTATTTGAGACTTATGATGCGCAAAGCGCTTTGGAAATTGCGTTTGATCGTTGCGTAAGTCTTAGCGGTGGCGGCGAGTTGATCATTGATGAAGCTCAGGCGCTCACGGCAATTGATGTGGACAGTGCGGGGCTGACAGCATCCTCACCTACGCGATTGCGCGAAAAAATTGCTATCTCCGCGGGTTATGAAGCTGCGCATCAAATCAGCCTGCGAAATATTGGCGGCCATATCGCCATAGATTTCCCTGCCATGAGTGGGCAAGGGGCAAGGGAGCGCTTTAACGAGCACTTAAAAAAAGCCATGGCATCCATCGAAGGGGCGGGCGGATTTGGCTTTTCCAAGTCCGGTTTGTTTTGTTTCACGGCGCCCCATCATGCGCAGTCACTGCTCGAACGGTTTACGGAAGTGTCTCCAGCATCGCCGTTATCAGGGCGGAAATTTACGGTGGATTTTCAGGCCAAATCTGCGATACGAAATCTGGAGCAGTGTTTGCATGCTTCCCCGCGCGCAAATTTGCAGTTGCGGTTGGGTTCAGTGTTGTATGATTATATGTCTGTGTATGAGATTTGGCGGCAACGCCTGCAGGAACATTATGGCGCCCGGTTTCATATCGTTGCCGATGACAAGATAGAGGAGCGGGGTTTTGAACTCACCGAGTAATGATAACGCAACCAAATCTGCGGCGGCTGAAACATGCCCGATTTGTCAAAAGAAGGCGGCCGACGAATATACGCCTTTTTGCTCGCGCCGCTGCGCAGATGTAGATTTGCACCGCTGGCTTTCCGGCAATTACGCTATCCCGGCGACTGATGAGGATAGCGACGGAGCGCTGGGTCTGCACGATGAAGTGTGAACGGTCTGAATAGACATTTCTCCGCAAATGTGAGAACATCACACTTCATGTGACCGATAAGGCAATTGATGTCGAGCGGGGCGAATAGACTCTGGAAATTGCGTTTCGCCGTACTCCTGATCGCGGCGGTGGCGATTTTTGTTGTTTCCCAGGTCCTGATTTCTGCCCATACCGCTAAATATGGCGAAGGCCCCCATGACCATGGCGGTCAAGTTTGCGTTCTATCCTTGGCTGCCCCTGGCGGTGACAAGCTGATCGCAAGCGCGGCCTTTGTTGTTGCGGTCACGTTTTCTTTTTGGTGTGCCACCACCCAGTTAGCCCAAGCTGTACGCAAGCCAATTTTAGTTCGTGCAGCAAGCCCGCGCGGCCCCCCTAACCGATAAATTCCACCCAAGCATTTTCGTAGAAATTTATAGGCTCAGTCCGTCATTTAATGGCGGTGAGCCAGCCCATTCGGGGCGGTTAGGAAACAAGAATGCGTAAAAGTATTTTATTTTTGAGCGTGGCGAGTAGCGCGATTTCATTGCCATTATGCGCGCTCGCACAATCCGATGACCATGACCATAAGGATGATATAATTATCGTTACAGGATCGCCGATTGCTCATGGCGAGCATGATTCAATTATTGCGGCATCTGTGCTGACAGAAGAGGAGCTAGCCTCTCGGGGGGAGGCGTCACTTGGTGAGTTATTACGACACGAGCCCGGCGTGTCATCGAGTTTTTTCGGACCAGCCGCCAGTCGCCCGATCATTCGTGGTCTTGGCGGCGATCGCGTCGGTGTCCTTGATGCCGGCATCGGTTCCATAGACGCCTCCTCGGTGAGCGATGACCATGCGGTGGCGGTTGAACCAGCGACGGTTGAGCGCGTTGAGATCGTACGCGGGGCTGCAACGCTTTATTACGGGAGTTCTGCAGCGGGTGGCGTCGTCAATGTGTTTGACGGGCGTATTCCTGATGCGACCCCAGAGGGCGGGGTCGATGGCGCCTTGCGCACCAGTCTTGGTTCCGTAGATGATTCCGTTGAAGCGGCGGGTAGTTTTGATCTGCTTGTTGGAAAGATTGGCAGCGCTGACCTCGTCCTGCATGGGGACGGATTTTTTCGCAATACGGATGACTACGAAGTTCCGGGTTTTGCCAAATCCGCAAACTTGCGCGCATTTGAAGCAAGCCAAGCCGGTCCTGGCGGTAGGGCTGATGAGGGCGCTTTTGGTATCGTTGAAAATTCGGACATGGAAACCAAAGGGGGATCGATTGGCGGGTCGATCATTTTCGAAGATGGCTATTTTGGCATCTCCGGAAAAGTGACGCGATCCAACTACGCGGTTCCGGTGGAACCCCTGAGCCTGGGGCGGGAGAAGTTGAAACTGTGCGCATCGATCTCGAACAGGACCGCTTCGATCTCATGGGCGAGCTAAACACACCATTTTTGATCTTCGAGACGGTGAAAATTCGTGCAGGCTACGCTGATTATATTCACCAGGAGCTTGAGGGCGCTGAAATTGGTACGACTTTCAAAAATGAAGGTTATGAGGGCCGCATCGAGTTACTGGAAAAAGAGTTTGGTAATTTTCGCGGCGCATCTGGCGTTCAGTTTAAACACAGAGATTTTGAAGCCATTGGCGATGAAGCCTTCACGCCGCCCAACATAACCACCCAATTTGGGGTGTTCACAGTTCGCGAATATGAAACCGGTAACTGGCATGTACAGCTAGCTGGCCGATATGAATATACTGATATCAAGGCAAACAGCGTCAATCTCAGCCGTAGTTTTGGTGGCTATAGTGTTTCCGCCGGGCTAGGCGTAGAGCCAAAGGAGAATTTATTTTTCGGGATCAACCTGTTGCGCACCGAGCGCCCCCCCGCGCCGGAGGAATTATTCTCGGATGGACCGCATCTGGCGACCAATGCTTTTGAAATTGGCGACCCTGATTTGGGCATGGAGATTGCCCGCGGTGTTGATGTCTCTCTGCATGGTGAGTTTGGACGTGTCTCGGCAACCGTTAATGGGTTCTATACGGATTATAAAGACTTTATCGCACTCATCCCCAATGGCGCCGAGCAGGATGGCCTGCCGGTATTTGAATTTATCGCCCGTGATGCGGTGTTCAAAGGGTTTGAGGTGGAAGTGGATGCGGATCTGTTTTCTCTCGGTGCCTTTGATGTGACGGCGCGCGCGCAAGTTGATTACGTCCGCGCAAATTTCAAAAATGGCGGTGGGGATGTTCCACGCATACCGCCTTTGCGATCTATTTTAGGGATGGAAGCCACGTCTTCTCATCTGGACCTGCGCGGTGAGGTGGAAATCGCCTCTCGCCAGAACAAAATTGCCGCCATCGAGCTGCCGACGGACGGCTACACGCTGGTCAATCTGGCGGCGACCTGGCGGCCAGGCGGCGAAGACAGCGGCCTGTCGGTGCAACTGCGCGCGGACAATGTCACCAATGAAGAGGCGCGCCTGCACACCTCATTTTTGAAAGACGTTGCGCCGCTGCCTGGTCGAAACATCAAGCTGACCTTGCGAGCAATATTTTAGAGGGCCGTCATTTGATCAGCGGGGTCTTCACCGCTTGAAAACATTTCACGTAAATTGACCGTGGAGCATTCGCCAATTTTGTCAAAATGCTCGTTCAGCCAAGCGTCAGCAATATTGCGGCCCTGCTCTTTCAGTCCCGTCAGGAATTTCAGGTCCGTACGGAATTTACTATTCACGTCCAACCCCTTCAGCGCTTCATCGGAGCGAATGGAATGAATACGGACATCACGCAGCCGGTCGCGATACTCATCTTTGATCCAGCCATCATCCAAAAGCTTGTGGATGAAGCTAATAGCGCGCAACTCACGCAGCAAAGAAGAGTTGAATGAAATTTCATTGATACGGTTCATGATTTCCGGGGATGTAGTCGGTACTTCATCGCGTTCAATGGGGTTGACGTGAACGATCAGGATATCTGAGGACTCGGCTTCATAGAAAAATGGAAACAGCACAGGATTTCCCATATAGCCGCCATCCCAATAATACTCGTCGTCGATTTCCACAGCCTTGAACAAAAGCGGCAAACAGGTGGAGGCGCAAACCACGTCTGTTGAAATATCCTTGGTCTCAAACACATGCACCTTGCCGGAGCGCACATTGGTGGCGGCGATGAACAGCTTTGTTACCGTGCAATGGCGCAGGCTTTCAAAATTGATCGTGTCTTCAAGAATATCGCGCAGCGGATTGATGTCGAACGGATTGAATTGATAGGGCGACAGGGACCGCGTCATCATATCGAACATCTGAGAAGAAACGGTGCTCATCATGTCTCTTGCGCCTAATGCTTCTAGGAATGGATTACCTTTAAGGGGGTCATAATGTTTGTTGGCCTCGCTTATGCGTTTCCATAGGTGATCGAGTACTTCGCGGGCGTTTTCACGTCCCCCTTTGTGCAGCCCATAGGCGATTGCCGCAGCATTGACCGCGCCAGCGCTAGAGCCTGATATGGCTTCAATTTCGATGCGATCATCTTCGAGCAAACGATCAGCGACGCCCCAAGTGACGGCGCCATGGGAACCACCCCCTTGAAACGCCAGATTGATTTTTTTTGGTTTTGCTTTTGCCATTATTTTGCGACCCATCCGCCGTCAATCTGATGCGCGGCGCCGGTGATTTGTGCGGCGTTAGCCGAGCAAAGAAAAACTGCAAAGGCGCCGATCTGTTCCACCGTTACAAATTGCTTTGTCGGCTGTGCCTCAAGGATGACTTTTTGTACGACTTCTTCTTCGGTCATGCCGCGCGCTTTGGCGGTGTCAGGAATTTGCTTTTCTACCAGCGGCGTTTTCACGTAGCCCGGGCAGATGGCGTTGCAAGTGACACCATGTTCGGCGCCTTCTAGCGCGATGGTTTTGGTGAGGCCAACAATACCATGCTTGGCCGTTACATAAGCGGACTTGAAAGGGGAAGCGACAAGTCCGTGGGCGGAAGCGATATTAATGATGCGCCCAAAGCCGCGTTCCTTCATGCCGGCAAAAGCCGCTTTTGTTGTGTGAAAAGCGGAGGACATGTTGATCGCAATGATCGCGTCCCATTTTTCTTCCGGGAACTCTTCAACGGGGGAGACAAACTGGATACCGGCATTGTTGACCAGCACATCGACTTGGCCAAAGGCGCTTTGGGTGGCAGCGATTAATGCCCTGATTTCTTCTGGCTTGGTCATGTCGGCGCCGTTATAGAGAACCTTGACGCCGTATTTGTCTTCGAGCCCTGCGCGGATGGCCTCAATCTCGTCCGCGTCGCCGAATCCATTGAGCATGACATTCCAGCCTTCTGCGGCAAAGGCAGTCGCTATGCCAAGGCCAATGCCAGAAGTAGAGCCGGTGATGACGGTGTTGAGAAGACGGGGCATGGGATAGTTCCTTTCGTTGGATCACATTTCTCAGTAACATAATTGCTGCACCGCACAATTTCAATTCACAGCTTAGTGTCATGTTCAAATTCTTCCCATTCCCCCGCTTTCGCGGGCATGAGCAGTGATGTATGGGGGGATGGGAAGCGCATTAGTTGCGCCGTGGCATCACAAGGAAATAGCGACATGAAAAAATCGATTTTGGTTGTTGTTGCAAGTTTTATGATTGTCCCCGCAAGCGCCCAGATGTCGGTTACAACGATTGGCGCGAGCGATGCGGCCGAGTGTTTTCAGCATGCTAATAATGACTGGGAAACGTCGACGACGCCTTGTGATATCGCGCTGCGTGACGGCTCGACGACCCGCCGGGATAGAAAGAAGACCTTGGTCAATCGCGGGATCATCCACAATCGCAATGGCGCCCTCTCATTTGCATTTGCGGATTTTAATGCGGCGCTTGAAATTGATGATGATCTGGCGGAGGCCTATCTCAATCGCGGCAATAGTTGGTTCGCCTCAAATAATTTTGACAACGCGCTTAGCGATTATGAACATGCGCTTGCGCTTGATGTGGCGCAGCCCTGGGCCGCCTGGTACAATATCGGGCTTGTTCATGATGCGCGAAAAGAACGCGATGAAGCTCGTGCGGCGTACATGCGAGCGCTTGAGCTGAAGCCGGATTTCACGCTGGCGCAACAAAAATTAGAAAATCGTTAGAAATGAAAGAGTGCTTGTGAACTTCGTTACTCATCTTGAATGTGCCTATACCGGTGAACGTTATGACGCCGGAAAAGTCCACGGTCTTTCCGCTGCGGGCAAGCCTATCATTGTGCGCTATGACTTGGCGGCGATTGCAAAGGCGATCAGCAAAGATGAGCTGGCGACCCGCACCGAAGGCTTCTGGCGTTATCGTGAATTTTTGCCGGTGGCGCATGCGGAAAACCGCATTTCATTGGGTGAGGTTGTCACCCCATTAATGCGTATGCCGATCTCCGAAAAACGCATGGGCGTGTCCGGTGAGATCATCGTCAAGGATGAAGGGCGGTTGCCCACCGGCTCGTTCAAGGCGCGCGGGCTGTGCGTTGCCGTTTCTATGGCCAAAGAACTCGGTCTCAACCATCTGGCGATGCCAACCAACGGCAATGCCGGCGCGGCCATGGCGGC
>JAADIH010000276.1 GCA_013151435.1 Alphaproteobacteria bacterium | reverse complement strand
AATTTAAACCCATGCCCGGATAAGCCGGCGGCAAAACAAACCCGCTCATCATGCGGGTGGTGATCAATAATGAAATGTCGATCAGGACTGATCTCATAGAGGCATCTTTGGTTTCTGATGAATGGCTGCGCGAGTGTTGGGGCAAAGCGGCCCAGAAAGTTTTGTAGGTCTCTCGCATCTTCATCCAGAATATTCACCGGTAGAGTATCTGTCGGGTGATTGGCCGCATAACCGCCCGTATGCTCACCAAGTTTTACGCCTTCCTCGCCAATTGCAGGAAAGCCATAAAAGAAACGCATGTCTTCAGTTTCAATTGCGAAGGGCGTAAATCCCCCCTTTATGGTGAGCTGCTCATCACCCGGTGGGATCCAAAACAGAGTCTTGATAACGGGTGTGACTGAGGCGCCAATATCGCCAAGTAGATCATTCGCCCATGCGCCAGTGCTTATGATCACACGGTCATAGAGTTCCACATTGTCTTGAGTGATGATTTTTACGCCGCCAGAGGAACCCTCCCAGCATCGGACCGGGCATTGGCTTTTTATCGTCACGCCGATATTGATGGCGACATTTAACAGCGCATTGAATGCTTTATCTGCAAAAATGACGCCTGCATCATGCTCTTTTATTACTTTCATCTCTTTAGGAAATAAAAAACAGTCATACTGCTCAGCGGCTTGTTGATGGGAAAGATGCTCAAGAGTGAGGTCGTGTTCACGAGCGGCTTTCAATACGCCAGGAATCAGCGCGCCATCCTCATAACCGGCGAGTAAGACACCGGTCTGCTGAAACAGCGATTGCATGCTCTTGGCTTCCAGCTCGCGCCATTGTTTAACGGCACGCTGCACCAGCGGAACATAATGCGGGTGTTCATAATACGCCATGCGGAGCATTCGGGTAGCGCCGTGCGAGCTGCCGCGATTATGGAACAGATCATATTGCTCAAAAATAGTGACCTCAGCACCACGGCGTGAAAGCGCATAGGCTGTGGCTAATCCCGCGATGCCAGCACCAATGACGGCGCATCGTAGCTTTTGCATTCTAGATTTTGCCTCCTGCCGCGCGCGGCCAGAACGTTGGTTGGCTGTGCTTTGCACATTCTGGTGAACTCTGCCAGAGAGCAATCATGAGCATCACCCCGCAGGTCCCAGCGTCAGGCGCAACGGTTGTGATGGCACATGTCTTCCCCTCATTTGGCTTTGGCGGACAGCAGGCGCGATTTGCTACGCTGGCCGGGGCCCTCGGCGATAGATTCGAGCATAAAGTTGCATCTTTGGACGGTGATTTCAGTGCGCGTGCACTCGTCCCCCAGCATGCGAATGTGTCCTACCGGAAGATGGAACAGGATAAATCCGTAATTTCTGGCATGGTCAATTATTCGCACTTTCGAAAATACTTCAGCGAGCTTAATCCAGATATTTTGTGCACGTATAATTGGGGATCCATGGAAGCGGTGCTCTCCAATAGGCTTGGCAGACGATTGCCGCATATTCATTTTGAAGATGGTTTCGGGGTAGAGGAAGCCGATGGCAATCAGCTCTGGCGCCGGGTAACAGCGCGCCGTTGGTTGCTCTGCGCATCACATGTTGTTGTTCCATCTTTCGGGTTAGAGGAAATTGCCATCGCCAAGTGGCGAACAAAGCCGTCGCGTCTGCACCATATACAAAATGGCATAGAATATTCTCGCTTTCAGCGGCCACCCTCCGCCCTTCGTTCCACGGTAATGGTCGGGTCCATCGGCGCTTTGCGGTCGGAGAAAAACTATCAACGGTTAATCAGAGCATTCATAGACGCTGATCGAGATGGCAATACGAACCTCAAAATTGTTGGAGAAGGGCCTGAACGTGAACGCCTTGTACGGGAAATAAAAGTCGCAAGCGGCTCGCCGCGAATTTCATTGCCCGGCGCGACTAAAGCGCCGGAGGACGCCCTTAGAGATTTTGATATATTTGCGCTCTCCTCCGATACGGAACAGGCGCCCTTGACGGTGATGGAGGCAATGGCTGCAGCGCTACCGGTTGTCGCCACCAATGTTGGTGATATCGCAAATATGGTGTCGGCGGAAAATCGCGCCTTCATCACGCCATGCGGTGATGAAGGGGCCTATGTTGAGGCGCTCTCACATCTGATCCAGAATCCAGATGCACGCGCCGCGCTTGGCGCGGCTAATCGCAAGAAGGCCAAAGCGGAATTTGATTTGGCCCCCATGGTGGAAAAGTACCGCGATCTTTTCAATACCATATTACGCGAAATGATGCATCAAGCATGATGGACATTGCGCAAGAAGGCATCGAACATGATAACGCTCCAGAGCTCTTGTGCGCAATTGGCGCTGCCGCGTTGATGGGCTGCCGCCATGCGCTCGACGGCGCGATCATCGATGAGACCGCACTCACGCCATAGCCGCGATGCATTCAAGCGCAAGAGCGGGCTGTTATTCTTGTGTCGCAACCATTGCGCCACCGGCAGATCAAAGCCGTGTTTCTTGCGGTTCACAAATTCATGCCCCAGCCGTGGTGTCAGGGCCGCCTTTAATATGCGTTTGCCATTGCCGTTTTGGAGCTTGTAAGCAGTCGGTAATATGCCTGACCATTCCACCAATTTATGATCCAGCATTGGAGGGCGGACTTCAAGGCCGTGCGCCATAGAAGTGCGATCGATTTTGGTCAGCATTCTACCGGGCAGCCAGGTGAGGAGGTCCGCAGATTGAGCAAGCGCCAATGGATCGTCAGTATCCGCAGCAGCCATCGCTGTTTTGATGCAGCTATTCGGGTGATATCCATGCAAACTGCGGCGAAGATCAGGGCTCAACATTCTTTTTGCGCGCGCGGGAAGATTGATCGACACTGCCGCCGCATAACCTTCCGCCGTTGACTGCGCCATTGACTGGAAGGTTGTCTTGAACCGCAATGGTCGCGGCGCCCAATCAAGTTTTGGATAGAGCATCCCTGCGGGACCAAACACAGCACGCCTGACGAACCATGGCGCTATATTGCGGGCTTTTTCTTCGGCCAGGAAGAATGGAAACCGTCGATATCCGGCAAATAGCTCATCGCCTCCATCGCCGCTCAATGCAACTGTTACATGCTGGCGCGCAAGCTTCGCGGCGACATAGCTTGAGAATGCTGAGCTGTCAGCGAAGGGCTCACCAAATGTAGTTGCGACTTTATCGATGAGGCTGAATATTTCACGGTCTGCGAGATATTCATGATGCTCAGAGCCATACTTCACGGCAATGGCGCGCGCAGCATCGCGCTCGTCCCATCCGGTGTCGTCGAAGCCCACGGTACATGTTACAAGCTTATTCCCGTTGTTATGCATGGAGGCAACGATGCCAGCAGAATCAACACCGCCAGAGAGAAATGCGCCGATGGGTACATCAGCGATGGATTGGGTAGATACTGCATCATCAATTCTATCGCGCAGCATGTCTACAGAATCATCGAATTGTAACTGGCTGCCATTCACAAAGACGGGGCGCCAATACCGTTCAAGCCTGATCGCCTTGCCGGGACCCGCGACTAAAATATGCGCTGGTGGAAGTTTATGAATATCCTTATATATCGTCTTTGGATCGGGCACGTAGCCATAGTAAAAATAATCAGCGACAGCTTCTCGGTTGAATGTTCGTTCAACCATTCCTGACGCCAATATTGCGCCTAACTCTGAGGCGAAAATCAAAAATCCGTCATCTGTCTCTGCATAATAGAGCGGGCGTTCGCCAAGCCTGTCGCGGGCAAGGGTCAGGCGCCGCGCATCTGGCTCCCAAAAAGAAAATGCATACATGCCGCGTAATTTATGCACAAACTGAGCGCCCTCACGCGCCCAGCCTTCCGCTAAAATTTCTGTGTCAGACTGTGTGCGCACATTCAGGCCATTGGTGCGTAAACCGGGCTCAAGCGCTCGGTGGTTATAGATCTCGCCATTAAAAGAAATGACGCAGTCACGATGTTGCGTCGTAAACGGCTGGGCGCCGCCATCAATATCGATCACTGCAAGACGCCGGTGTCCAAACCCAACACCAGGCGCAATAAAGAAGCCTTCGCCGTCCGGACCGCGATGAATGAGCGCATCCGTCATGCGTTTTAAAGCATCGCGGTCAATCTCGCGCGAGGCCTTTAGATCAACAATGCCGGCAATGCCACACATGTTATTTCCTAAAGCGCATGGTTGCGCGTGAGCCATGTGTGCAAGGGTTCAACGTCTATCGTAAATTCTCGGATGGTTTGGACAGCCTCATCTGGATGCTGGCTGTAAGATGCTGCAATCATAATAACCCCGCCCGCAGGATTTTGACCACGCAGCTTTGCTTTCATTTGAGCAAGTTTTAGACGCCAGGGATTGAAATAGATTTCTCCATCCAGCCAATAGGTCGTCACGACAGCAAGGCGACGGCGCTCAGCCCCGGCAAGAATAAATATTTCAGCGTTCTTGGATTGTCCGAATAGATAAACGACTTCATTGACGGCGCCGATCTTTCTCCAATAGTCACCGTCCCAAGCTCGGTTGGAATAGGTTGCGATCTCTGCCTCGCGGCGATCGTGAGTGAAATAACTCATGGAAACGTAAACCGTTGAGGCTTGCGTTGTATAAGTCGCGGCTGCGGTTCGGTCTGCATGGGGGAGGGCGGCGCGCCAATTATCCGGCGGGGGTAAAATTCGCCACCCTGGCGCATTCAAAAGCGTCAGGCTTGTCGGCGCCGTGCGGCTAACCGGGCGCTCGATGATGAATGCGCCGTAGCTTGCGGTTGCCAATAAAATAATGATCGCGGCTTTTACGCCGGTATAGTTTCGAGATAGCGATGATGTCGCCTTATCACTTGGGATATATTTTGATGGGGGCGTGTCAGTATGTTTGACGCCAACGGAAATCAGAATGAAAAAAATAAACGCATAAAACAACCAGCCAACCAGCAAGTGATCGGGACCGATTGCTAACCGGTTTTGAGTGAGTGTTGCTGTGAGGATGATAAGAAATACGCGCACACCATTGGCCAGAATCGCGACACTCGCGGCAAACAATAAAAACGCAAGGCGTTTGCCCCAGCTTTGAAAATTCATATAGGAAAAGATGCTCGCGATCATCAGGGCGGCAATCAGAAACATCATCCCCGCACAAGCCTCTGCGACTTCAAAAATGCCAGCAGGCGTCGTGATGAGTGTTCCATCCAATGACACATCGGCGCCAACCAATGTGAGCATCGATATGGTTAGTTGTGCTGTAATCATTTGAAGATGCGGGATCAGCACCTCGCCAAAGGGAACCATGAAATATAGGAATCCAAGGGGAAACGCCCATGCGCGCAGCGCCTTGGCGCCACAAACAACGCCTACGCTGCCGATCAGTAGAGTGACAAAAGCGACCTGCTCGACAAGGGAGACTGTCGCCGCCCGGCCCATGAGCCACAATAAAGCGCCGCCGATCATGATGAGGGCGCCGGGAACAAAGGAACTTTTTGCAAGCTGAAAGTTCGTTTTGGTTTTGATCATCCATATAGATATGGGCGCCACCGCAATTCCATGAATATAGGCGGATGATGTCACCCAGGTTTTGGCCATGGTGAAGGCGGTAGGGTGTAGCATTGCAATGAGAGCAATGGTCAGGCAACCAAGGACAGTAAGCGGCCAGACCCACGGGTTGGTGGGAGCAGACACTTCGTCATCATGCACATTATTAATGGCGGCAGCGGTCATCGAGGCTTTCTCCCGCGCAAAGGCACGGTGGTTCAGCCCTGTAGTCTAACTGTCTCCCGTTTCCGGTTTGTTAAGGATGATGCAAATTATCGGTTTTTGCGCCCCTCAATCAGCGTATCGACGACACTTGGGTCGGCTAATGTTGAGGTGTCGCCGAGGGACGAGAACTCATTTTCGGCAATCTTGCGCAGGATCCGCCGCATGATCTTACCGGAGCGTGTTTTAGGCAGAGCTGGTGTGAAATGCAGGAGATCCGGCTTGGCGATGGGGCCGATTTCGTGCCGGACTGTCTGGAGCAGCTCTTTTTCTAAGGACTCATTAACCTCTATGTCGGCCATCAGCGTGACATAGGCGTAAATGCCCTGGCCTTTCACGTCATGGGGATAGCCAACGAC
>JAADIH010000060.1 GCA_013151435.1 Alphaproteobacteria bacterium | reverse complement strand
CCACAGTCGACCGCCTGGAAGAATGAACCCCAAAATGCTTAGCTCAAGTTCTATGAGTATCGCGCGCGGCGAATTCCAGAATAATATAATCCAGCCGCAACGACTAGACTAATCATGCATGCGAGCGTGAATTGCCAAGGCGGTGATGCGGGCGTGGTTCGTGCTACATGGAGTGTGGCTAAGAGAGTTGGGGTATGCTCAATGAGTGCGACGCTGGTAATCGCCCAGTGTCTGACGTCAGCGCTTATGGGTCCAAATAGGGTGCTTTGATAAGAGAGAGTTTCTGGCTACCACTGAGGAGTGGGACATGAGACAGACAAACGGAACACGTAAAAGCCCTGGCGAGAAGATCGTCAAAGACATCAAACGGGCGACCCGCAAACATTACTCATCTGAAGAGAAGATCAGGATCGTGCTGGATGGCCTGCGTGGCGAAGACAGCATTGCCGAGCTGTGCCGTCGTGAGGGCATATCGCAGGGTATCTATTACAAATGGTCGAAAGACTTCATGGAAGCTGGCAAGCGCCGACTGGCTGGTGACACTGCGCGTGCAGCCACGACTGACGAAGTCAAAGACCTGCGCCGCGAAGCCCGCGATCTGAAAGAGGTCGTGGCTGAGCAAACGCTTGAACTTCGTCTTCTTAAAAAAAGCATGACAGGGGATGGGGGCGACCAAGAATGAGGTATGTCGCATCTGAGAAGCTGGAGATCATCGAACTGGTTGGGGGGGCGCATCTGTCGGCACGTCAGACATTAGCCAAGTTGGGCATCCCCCGCACCACATTCTATCGCTGGTACGACCGGTATCTGCAGCGTGGTGAAGTTGGGTTGCAGGACCAATCTCCCAAACCAAAACACGTTTGGAACCGCATCCCAGATGAGGTGCGCCGCAAGGTCGTTAAGCTGGCTTTGAAGGAGACGGAACTATCACCACGAGAGCTGGCGGTGACGTTCACCGATACAGAAAGCTACTTTGTATCAGAGGCTTCAGTCTATCGCGTGCTGAAGGCACACGATTTGATCACCAGCCCAGCCTTCATCGTGATCAAAGCGGCAAATGAGTTCAAAGACAAAACCACGGCGATCAACCAACTGTGGCAAACAGACTTCACCTATCTGAAGATCATCGGTTGGGGCTGGTTCTATCTCAGTACGATCCTGGACGATTACAGTCGCTACATCATCTCGTGGAAACTGTGTACCAACATGAAGGTCGAAGACGTCACGGATACGCTGGACCTGGCCCTTCAGGCGTCAGGCTGCGATCAGGTTCACGTCGTCCACAAACCGCGCCTATTGAGCGACAACGGCTCAAGCTACGTCTCGGGCGATCTGGCTGAATGGTTGCAAGACAAAGGGATGAAGCATTCTCGCGGTGCGCCCTATCACCCCCAAACCCAAGGCAAGATCGAACGGTGGCATCAAACCCTTAAGAACCGCATTCTGCTGGAAAACTACTTCCTGCCGGGCGATCTTGAAGCCCAGATCGAGGCCTTCGTCGAGCACTACAATCACCAGCGCTACCATGAGAGCTTAAACAACGTGACGCCCGCCGATGTCTACTTCGGGCGCGATAAAACCATTCTGCAACAACGAGAAAGGATCAAACGAAAGACCCTCGAAGCCCGGCGCTTGCATCACCGCAAACACGCCGCATAATGAAAACAACCAGATGAGCCAGACTCTATCTTAGATTAAGCTGCCATTGGCGCCAAAAACCCTGACGACGGACACAGGTGAATTGGCGTATCATTCCAAGGGAATGCTTCGATTATTTGCCGGGCTGTCCATTCTGCGGTCGGGTGAGCCGTGACCCGATGTGCAGTATTTTCCTGCGAGCGTTGCCAATAACCACAAAGACATAAAGTAACTTGAAGTTGATGGTTGGAACAACCAGAAAATCAATCGACGCAATGCTGTCAGTATGATTACGTAGGAAAGTCTTCCAACTTTGAGACGGTGGCCGCCGAAGTTTGATCATATATTTGGCGACTGTGGATTGCGCGATATTGATGCCGAGCATCTTTAACTCACCATGAATGCGTGGCGCTCCCCATAAGGGATTGGCGACACTCATTTCGCGGATGAGATCGCGCGTTTCTTTCGAAATTTTCGGCCGCCCGCCGCGTCGTCTCGACTTCCAACGCCACAGCGCCCTGAACCCCATGCGATGCCAGCGGATGACTGTCTCAGGGTGAACTATTTGAATGGCGTTGAGAAGCTTTGGAAAGAACTTAAAGGCGAGCGCCAGTATTAGTCGGTCCGAGTGATTGATCGGTACGTGACGCGGATGCCGTCTTTTCATTACATTCAATTAATGCCGCAATATGGTATTTTCTGCCTCAAGCTCTGCGCGAGTCCTTACCTTCGCATACAAGAAAACCATCACAATTCGAAAGAAATTACACATGCCATCATGCGAACATGAGTCGCTTCACGTTGCGAATCTGCCCGGATTGGGTATTTGGTAGGGACAATCATAGTTTTTTATGGACGCAATTTTCTTGCGCCCCAAAAGCATCCTTGCCTGCGTGCTGGATCAATAAATTTGAGATCATGGTATCAATATCATTTAAAATATCGGTCGGTTGTTTCAATGATTTTGCGGTATGAATAGTACCAATGGTAGCCAGGACACCGGCTGATATGAAGGCGAGAACGCTTGCAGGTGTATCGCAATGATTTTTTGAAGCCTGAATTTCCTCAGCGAGTATCTTTTCTACAACTTGAAGCAACCGGTCCCGCACCAAATAGATGGTCTGTGATCCGACCTCTCTATTAAACAAAAACGCATGATAGGGAGACGTCATTTTCTCAACCAGCGCTGGCATGACTGAAAATTTGCAATCCGCATCAAGGTTCCGCGTCTTCGTTTCGCCACGCATTTCCTCCCCTAAATAACGAAAAGCGTAATCAAGCAACTCCGCCTTACCCGAGAAATGCAGATAAAATGTTGAGCGTGCAATATCGGCTGCATCACAAATATTTTGAACCGAAACAGCTTCCCAATCATGCAATTGCATCATGTCAATAAGCCCCTTCATGAGGTGGGCTCGGGTTTTTCTGCTGCGGCGATCCATATTTTGCCTCCTAATGGACAGTTCCGACCGGCTCTGTCTTGCAACAGGTGTTTCGTGACCTGCCTCAGGGATTGCCACCATGCCCTAAATAATTAAATGGACACTGAAACATAAATGGACAGATGTCTATTAAAAGGAATACCCCATGCCTTCCACACCGCTCCCATGCCTTAGGGCAAAAGGCCTGACCCGTATTTACAATACCGGTTCAGCCTGTTTTAGCGCCTTAAAGGATGTTTCTTTTGACGTTCACGCCGGCGAATTCATCGCTGTCACTGGCCGGTCCGGAAGTGGTAAATCAACGCTGATCAACCTACTTGCGGGACTTGATCGCGCCACATCCGGCACCATTCAAATGGGCGCGGATGGTGCAGATATTACCCTCCTAAGTGAGGAAGAATTGGCGTGGTGGCGTGGTAAGAACGCCGGCATCGTATTTCAATTTTTCCAACTCCTGCCCTCGCTGAGCGTGCTGGAAAATACACTTCTGCCTATGGATCTTTGCGGCATCCATCCCAAAAGAGAACGTCGTGATCGTGTGATGAACTTACTTGAAGAGCTGGGCATTGCGGACCACGCCAGCAAGCTGCCGCGTGGTCTTTCTGGAGGCGAACAGCAACGTGCTGCAATCGCGCGCGCGCTGGTCAACGACCCCGAGCTTATTTTTGCTGATGAGCCAACGGGAAACCTCGATAGCGCAACAGGCTCCCTGGTGATGGAGCTCTTCGCCGCACAGGCAGACAAAGGGAAAACCGTCATCATGGTAACCCATGATCTTGATCTTGCACAGTTTTTTTCGCGTACGATCACGCTTAGCGACGGCGAGATAGTTGAGACCGAGGCTACAGCATGACCTTTCCAATTCAATGGCTTAAACTGGTCCGGGATTTTGAAGCCATGGCCGGACGCCTCGCCCTGGTTGTTTTTGCGATGGTCTTTGGACTGATCTGTACCATTGCCATCACCTTGGCCTACTCAACACTCACGCGTGACATGGCCGACGCCTATGTCTCCACAACGCCTGCATCGGGCATCTTGGATATTGGTTCCGTCGACGACGCTTTGTTGGCCCGCATTAAAGCAATGGACGGTGTTGCGCAGGCCGAAGCCCTTTCCATAATTCGAACCCGATCCCGAAAACCCGATGGAAGTTTTGGGCGCGGATTGTTATTTCTCTCGGCCCAACCGTTGGCGCAACAGATTGGTACATTGAAGGTAGAACAAACCGGTACTGCGCCTTTTCCGTCAGTGATGGTTGAACGGCGTGCGCTAGCGGTTGCCGAGACGCAAATTGGCGGCACAGTAACACTTGACCTTCTTGGCATTGGCTTCACGGAGTTGAATATTTCAGGCACGGTTTTTGATCCAGCACTAGCGCCTGCAGAGCAAGAACAGGCGGTCTACGCCTATATGGACAGCGCCACCTGGGAGGCGCTTGGTGGCGGCCCTCTCGAAATGGTCGAAATTCGTGTTTCAGGGGATGCATCTGATCAAACCCATGTGAATGCCACACTCACCCGCGTTGCCAATACATTGCGCAGTGAGGGCGTGAACGTACACCTTGTGCAAATTCCCAACGCCGAAATGCACCCTCACCAATCCCAAATGACAACCATACTAACTCTATTTTTAGCCTTCGGTGTAGTTGCATTTCTGCTGTCTGCCTTCCTCGTATCGGTCACTATTGATGGGCTCATGGTTCAGCAAATGCAGCAAATCGCCGTGATGAAAACCGTTGGTGGGCGTGCGGACCAAATCCGTGCAATTTATCTGGTAGGAGTGGCATTTCTGGGCGCGGTCGCCTTGTTGATAGCAACCCCGTTAGGGCAAATTGGCGGGGCGGCCCTCGCAGAGGCTGTGGCGTATTTGCTCAATTTCGACCTGACAAATACCACGCCTTCGCCATCATTGTGGATGCTTTGGCTTGTTACAGGAATAAGTGTGCCAATTCTCTTTGCGCTTCGCCCCCTTGCACGAGCAACCCAAATGCCGGTGACGGCAGCGCTGTCGGATCAGGGCATCGAAGCTCCGCGTAAAATGCCCAAGTTCCTTGCTCGCTTTACCGGTGGTGGTGTCGGACGCCTCGCCTTGGCAGGGGTAAGCCGAAACCGCATGCGCAGCCTTCTAATCGTAGCGCTTTTGGCGGCAGCAGGAACCATTACCCTAAGCGCACGAAACATCGCGATGAGCTATCTGGCTTCGGTTAAAATTGCGGCGCAAGAACGCCGCCATGACCTTGATATTCGCCTCTCATTTGAACTTTCCAAAGCCGAGGCAATGACGCTGCTTGCCGGCCTTAGCGCACAGCCGCTAGATTTTGCTTATGCTCAAGAAATCGCGCCTGCTCGTAAGGATGGCTTGGCAATCGTTCGGACGTATCCTGACGGCGGGCATGGTTCTATGACGCTGCTAGCGCTTGAGGATACTGCAAGCATTTCTCACTTTGAGCTTCTTGCCGGCGACATGTCGGGAGGATTTTCCGGCGGCGTGGTCGTCAATCAATCTGCGTTCTCCCTGCTCGGTGCGCCTCAGATAGGGGGAATGCTGAATATATCGCTGGACGGCACGGTGATATCTGTACCGCTGATTGGCGTGGTGCGCCAGTATCTGAGCCCGGCATCCGTTTATATTTCACAGGGTGATCTCGCCAAACAAACAGGCATGTCTGGAATCAACACCCTACGCTTGATTGCAACGGACATCAGCGACCTCACGGCGGTGATTGATCTGCGCGCACAGGCCTTAGGATCAGGGGTTGCAAGTGCTATGTCCGAAAACCTAATGGCCAAAGCTGTTTCCGGGCATGTTAATATTCTCATCGTCATGTTGAGCGCGCTTGGGGCTATGATTGCAGCAGTGGGCTTTGCTGGCCTCGCCGCAGCACAGAGTATTTCGGTGATTGAACGGCGCCGCGAGTTCGGAGTTTTGCGGGCTATTGGCACAAACAATAAGCAAGTGCTGATCATGCTTCTGATCGAAGGCATGATTTTCTGGTCACTCGCTTTGGGGGTCGCCTTCTGTCTAAGTCTGCCGTTTTCAGTGCTGTTTAACAATCTGATCGGCGACATGACATTCGGCATGCCGCTACCCTTTGTCATAGATTGGCGAACCTTTGGCTTCTGGGCCGTGATTTCTCTTTGCGGCTCGCTAATTGCCTCCCTCCCGCCAGGCATCGCAGCAACCCGCTCTTCTGTAGCAACTTCTCTCAACCAACTTTAAAGGAAAATTCCATGTCTCAACCAAACCCTTCCCGTCATCTGCTTTGGGTTTCCATAATTGCGGTCATCCTAGTGCTCGCAATTGCCGGGCATTTTTTTGGCGCCGGCGACGCCATCGGCTTTCTCAAGCGCTTGCACGGAGC
>JAADIH010000159.1 GCA_013151435.1 Alphaproteobacteria bacterium | reverse complement strand
TCTTGCGGCGATGCTTTGGCGAGGGTTGCGCCTAGCTTCTCCTCATCTTCATAGGGCTTGCCAAAAATTGCTCTTGAGAGTTGTTCAACAGCCGCACCCGCAAGAGGGCCACCAAGGGCATGCGCCAATGTCGGCGCCACACCAGCAATCGCGCGTTTTATTTTTCCACGGGTTTTATTCTTTGCATCACTCATACAGGCCATCTCCGCAATGTCATGGTCACATATGCGACCAACATTATTCATCGCCGCCATAATACAGCCGAAAATTACAATGGGGATAAATCAAATCTATCATCGCTTTGCGCGTCTACCTTTCAAAAGCAGGCGAAAAGAAAACGCGATATGTTTCCACATTTTAATGCAACTGAAGTGATGCGAATTCATGAGTAACTATGCAACTGGCGAGTGAATTTTGTAACGCCGCGCGTGACAGCTATATCCCTTCACTCTGAGGAGATCATTTCCTTTACGCTTGGTGACGAACCTTTGGTTCTCCTCGGCATGAAGGAAATGAGCGTCACGAAGGATGAAAGAAAAGCAATGTTACATGCGAACATTTTACATCTTCGCTGTTGCAAAAAAAATAGACCGCATGCGGCATTTCTTTCAAAAATTCAATTTGCAATTGCCCTCGGATCAACTCATGGTTTGTAACAAGTGATTCGGCGCACGTTAAAAGCGACTCATAACAATTTTATCGCCACCCGACTTAAGTACAGTACCAATCGGCGGAAACGGTCAATAAATGACGTATGCGGCCTCGGCGGCCTTTGTGGCGGCTTCATTATGGATTCTATCAAGGGCCAAGGCCTTTGACGCCGCCGCGCGGGCGCCAGCCCTCATGCTGGCAATCGGCGCGGGGGTCTCCATCGTCTATCGGGTCGTTGGGCTGCCGTTCCTGCCGCCAGATTGGGTCGCGGCCGGGGCTGATGTCCTGCTCGCGGCGCTGGCCTTTGTCGCCGCCGCCCAGTTTCGCATCTCGCGGTTATCCAGTGTTTGTCCCGCTTCATTCCGGCTGACCATGGGCGGTGCGCCGCTGTTTTTGGTGGTTTGCGGCCTTGCGGCCTTTATCCTCTTGCCACAACTCACATTTGCCTCTGCTATGCTGGTGAGCGGCGCATTAATGCTAAACGGCGCGGCGTTTGATCGAAGAGCGGTCGCCGACACACCAGCCCCGGCGGTGATCAAGGCTGCGGTGCGGTTAGAGAGCGCCGCGATCCTCGCACTCGGCATTACAGTGGTCTATTTGCTCGAGGCTACGGCTTCTGCTGCTCCGGGTGGTCAACCCGTTGTCGCCCCCCTGCTTGAAGCGAGTATCGCGTTGTTCACGGCATTTGCCATTGGCGGCGGGCTAGGATTGCTCGCAGCTTCTCTTGGCAACAGGTTGAAACACAAAGAAAAAAGAGTTCTTCTTGCAGTTGGGTCTGCGGTTGTCGCCTTCTGTCTCACCGGGCTTCTGGGTGGGCATCCGGTGATTGCCGCCATGGCTGCGGGTCTTCTTTGGGGGGAGCAAAGCACGGCCCCGGTCACAACACGGGTGCGCATGCGGCGAAGCGCCGAGCGGGTGATTGCGCCCGCAGCCTATCTCGCTTTTGGCGTGCTTCTGGCTCCGCGTATTTTTCAGGCAGATCTCCTCACCGTGGTCTTCGCGGTCGCAGCAATTACGGTGATGCGCGCCGGACCACGCCTCGCCGCGCTCAAGAAAACCACCCTCCCCAAAGAAAGCCAGATGTTCCTCGCCTGGTTTGGCGGGGCGCCAGGCGCCGCCTCGGCCCTCTTCCTGATCTCGCTATTGGATGCTCCCGCCATCATCGCCCAGGATGCGGTCTTAACAGTGGGCGCGCTTGCCGTGACCTTCGGGGTCGTCGCCGCGCGCCTCACCTCCCGGCCGCTGATCAAATCATTCCTCAAACAAACCGCGCTGGCAAAAAAGCGGGCGCTGTTCGCGGGTTAGATTGGGCCAAAATTTTCTTCACTTATCCTTCGTGACAACCTTGTCCTTCACCCTGAGGAGCGAAGCGTCCCGAAGGGTAGACGGACAAGGTTCCTCAGGATGAAGTGAAGAAGGCGTGTCCTTCGATACACAGGCCGGACTAATCATTGCCTCGGGACGAATTGCATAGCTCCTGAGCATCAGGTTCTTCTTTCCTGCAAATGTTATAGCGGTAATCCCAGCATCCGCCACGATCAAGGCAACTATCTATTTCTATATACGTACGGAAACCATCAATTGATCGAAACAAAAAGCGATCAAAAAGTACTTCGATAGTGACAAGGGTACCGATTATAAAAAACAAAATAGCAAAAAGAATTTTCCACTGCATGGCCCCTACCCCGTCAAACCAAATAACTCCCGGCCAATAAGCATCCGGCGGATTTCTGAGGTTCCGGCGCCGATCTCATAGAGTTTCGCATCGCGCAAAAAACGCCCCGTAGGGTATTCATTGGTGTAGCCATTGCCGCCCAATAGCTGAATGGCGTCGAGCGCCACTTGCGTGGCTTTTTCTGACGCGAACAAAATGCAGCCCGCCGCGTCCTGGCGTGTGGTCTCGCCGCGATCGCAAGCCTTGGCCACCTGATAGACATAAGACCGCGCGGCATTGGTGGTGGTGTACATATCGGCGAGTTTCCCTTGCACCAATTGGAAGGTGCCGATGGGTTTGCCGAATTGTTCGCGCTCGTGAATATATGGAATCACCACATCAAGGCATGACTGCATGATGCCGAGCGAGCCCGCCGCCAACACGGTGCGTTCATAATCAAGCCCGGACATTAAAACCCCAACGCCGCCATTCACCTCGCCCAGAACATTTTCCTCCGGCACTTCGCAGTCTTCGAACACCAGCTCGCTGGTATCCGATCCGCGCATGCCGAGCTTGTCGAGCTTTTGCGCCGTTGAAAAACCTTTCATGCCCTTCTCAACGATAAAGGCGGTGATCCCGCGTGACCCTTTTTCCGGTTCGGTCTTGGCATAGACCACAACCGTGTCGGCGCCGGGGCCGTTGGTGATCCACATTTTATTACCGTTCAAAATATAACGGTCGCCTTTTTTCACCGCGCGGGTTTTCATGGAAACGACATCAGAGCCTGCGCCCGGTTCGGACATGGCCAGCGCACCGAGATGCTCACCGCTTGCGAGCTTGGGCAAATATTTCGCTTTTTGTTCTTTGTTGCCATTGATCGAGAGCTGGTTAACGCAAAGGTTTGAATGCGCCCCATAAGAAAGCCCCACAGAGCCAGAGCCGCGCGAGATTTCTTCCATCACCACCACATGCGCCACATAACCAAGCCCGGTGCCGCCAAACTCCTCGTCAGCGGTGATCGCGAGGACGCCAAGATCTCCCAACTGCGTCCAGAGATCACGCGGAAATTCGTTTTGCGCGTCAATTTCAGCGGCCCGAGGCGTCAGATTATCCGCCACCCAACGGGCGACCACATCGCGCATTTCCTCGATCATCGGATCAAGATCGAATTTCATAAAGGCCTGGCTGTTCGACCGCATGGCGCGTCTCCTAAAAAGTCTTGTCGGTGCTTAAGGGTCTCAAATACAGCCTTAGAGCCTGTTCTATAATCCCTCAACCGTCGCCGGCGCGACATCAGACGTTCACCAGAAGGGCCAGGCCCGCCCGTTCCTTGATGCCTGGAAAAGTTTCCGCCCCAAGGATCAGCGCATTGGCGATAATAAGGACCAAAACCCCGGCCCGAAACCACCGCCGCTCGATCAGATCTGCTATTTTCGCCTTGATCTCACGCATATTGTTCGGATCATCATGGGGCTAGTTTCCAATCGTTAATAGGATTCTTCATCGAAATGAACGCTCACGCCTCACGACGCACCCAGGAATGGGGCATGAGTTGGAACATTGCCAAAAATAAGCTTTAAATCAGCCCAAAAGTAATTCATCCCAAAAGAATGGGCTAATCGATTGGCGGCCATGTCAAAATCCGCTATGCGAGTGCCTTCCGACATTGATGGACTGCATGAGTAACGAAGCCGACCATATGGACGCTCCAGAAGAGCATGATGCAGACAGCGACAATGCCGTCGCCAAGCCACGCATGCGTTTTCAAGGGATCGTTGAAGCCGGGACCCGCGAAGCCGTCGAGGTCGCAGGTGCGCTTGGCATCTTAACCGTCCCCCAGAATGATAAACGATGGAACGCCATGAGCCGGCAAGTCTGGCTCTATTCGCGACTGACGGCGATTTTCGTTTTCTTCTCGTTTGTTGTGGGCATGCCGCTTGGGAATTACTTCGCCCATTTGCAAATTTTCGGATCGGTGGACGGCTGGAATCCACTGGCCGCTTACGATCTTTACTTACTGCTCTTTGCGTTCATCGTTCCTGTGCTGGTTTTGCTGGCCGGTTATATTTTATCGCGCACGCTCACCATGATGAATGCGGCAGAATCAATTGCTGCCGTCGCGCAACAATTCGTGACGCCTGATGTCACCGCCGCACGCAACGCCGATATCGTCGCCGATGTGGTGCAGGGCCATGTGACAGCGCTGAATGAAGGGCTTGACGGCGCCTTGTCACGCTTGGCTTCCGTCGAGTCGATGATCCGCCAGCATGTAGAAGCGATTGAGATTGCCGGTGAGGCCATTGAACAAAAAGCCACCGGCGCCGTTGAGCGCGTGGCTGATGAACGCTCGCGCCTGATGGATTTGACCGAGAGTCTTAATGCGCATGCGGATTCTTTTGCCGCCGCGATTGCTGAAAAAGCCAAGACCAGCATCGTAGCGCTCGAAAAAGCGGAAACAATTTCTTCCCGCGTCGAAGAGGAATTTGACGAACGCCTGTCGCGCCTTGAGGGCGCTGCGGCACGCGCACTTTCAAGTTTTGAAACCTTGCGCGATGCCCTGCGTGACAGTGACGGCGCCGTGCGCGCTTCCGCAGACTCGATTAGCGCCGCAGCAAAAGATACGCTGAAGGCGACAGAGCAGGCAAAAGCGGCATCAAATGCAGCGGCGGAATCTGCTGCGATGAATGCCGCCAATGTCGCCACCGCCGCCAGCCGCGCTTCCCAAACCGCCATTGAGGCGGCAGATGCAGCCATCGAGACCGCCGCCGAGCAGGCCAAACGCATGGGGCGTGAAGCCGTTGAGGCCGCCGCAATGGAAGGCGAGAAAGTCCAACAAGCCACCGCCAAAGTGTTGAGTGACGTATCTAAATCCACCAGCGCCGCCATAGACGCTGCCGCCATAGACGCCGCCAAAGCCACCAAGGCCGCCGCAGACATTTCCGAAGCGGCGCGCGTCACCAGCGAGGCCGCCAAAAAAGCTTCAGACGAAGTTGCGGCCGCCAGCCAACAAGCGCGCAAAGCATCCCAGGAGACCTTGCAGTTCACTAAGGTCGAACAGACACAAATCGTTGAACGCAAAAAAGCGCTCTCGCAAGCCCGCGCGGCGCTTGAAAAAGAGAACACCCGCTTAGAGACACTGATCGAAGAACAACGAAATCGTGCTGACCGCCTTGCCGAGGCTATCTCATCGCAGACTGAACGCCTGAGCCGTCTTGCTGAAACGCAACTGAAGGAGCAAGAGGCAGCGGAGGAAGAAAGCGAACGCCAGGCGTTTGCTGAAGAAGATGCCAAGAAGGCTGCTGCGCTAGAGGCAGACAAAGCCAAAAAAGCTGCCGTGCTGGAGGCTGAGCAAAAGGCCCAGGCTGAAGCTGCCGCTAAACTTGAAAAAGAAACCGCAGCTCAAAAGCGAAAGCAAGATCAACAGGAAAAAGCGCAACAAACAGAAAGCGCCCGCGAAGATAAGGCCGCCGCAAAGACAAATGGCGCCGCGCGGCTTGAGGAAATTGCCCGCGATATCGCAGACCGTAGACCGCGCAAAGGACGTCAGCGCAGCGAACCAGTATTAAGCCTTGCAACCAACAACGACGGCAAAAGCGGTAAGCGCAGCAAAAGTGATGTCTCCTGGCGCGAGATTCTCGATGCAGCAGATGATGCAGAGCCGTTAGAACTTGGCGAGGTCACAAGAAATAAAGAGAGCACCGCTGAGACGCCGCGCGACGAAGCCGAGAACGCCATCAAGATAATCTCAGATCTCCAGCATTTCACCTATGATCTTGAAACACGTCTTTACGGTGCCCCCTGCCCTGCAGGAACGATTTGATCGCGGTGACAGGAACGTATTCGCCAATCGCATGTTGCGTCTCAATGAAGCCGATGTAAAGCGCCGTATACGAACGGAATCGGCTCGCGACCGCGATTTTGAGCGAGGGATACATACTTTCCTGCAAGGTTTTGAAAGTCTGCTGGAAGAGGCAACAACTTCCGAGACCGCCGATGAGGAACTGGAGGAATATCTAAGCTCACCCCTTGGCCGGGTTTACTTGTTGATCGGCGCCACCGTCGGCTATTTCGCTTAACGCTTTGGCTTGCTAACCCATGAGCAGTCATCCCGGATGCGATGCAATACGAAGTGTTGCTTCGCTGGTCCGGGATCTGGTGATGTTGTGCGAAATGAGAGCGATCCCGTGCTAGCAACGCATCATTACGTGCTGCGCAGCACACGGGATGACGGAAAATCTATTTCACGAGAACACCGAATGATAAGCGCCGCCGATCAACAGCACGCAACATTTGATGCTTGTTGATTTTTTAGCGTCTCTAATGCTGCTTGCGCTTCATCATCACCATAGACTGTCGCCTCACCATGAGTGAAAAACGTCTCCCAGCGCACACCCGATGGGTCTTCTACCCAGGTCTTATCGGAGACGGCGTAACAGCAAGACGTCGCTTCCTGATCAAAAGTCGTCTCACCCGCCGCTTTCAGACGCTTAGAAATAGCTGACAAGCCATCCCGGTCATCAGTCTGTATACCGATATGATTGACGCCCGTTTGGTTTGCACTATCAGATATGGCGAAATTTAGGGCTGGGTCATCGAGTATCCATTTCGCATATTCCCCTTTGGTGACAACCGGCGGCGCGCCAAATAATGTGGAATAGAACGCGATCGACTGTTCAAGGTCTTTGACGTTGATGTGAATATGCATGCGGTTCATGATGGGGCTCCTTTTGCTTCGCCGCAACAAGCGGCTCTTGATGCGCGCTCGACCAGGGGGCCGAGAATTTCTGCATTGCCCTGACAACAGTCTTCCATCAGGAACATAATCAGTGAGCGAATGGCATCGTAATCCGCCATGTAAATGATCGAACGGCCTTCCCGGCGATTGGTCACCAGCCCGGCATGAGCGAGAACGGAAAGCTGTGCAGATGCGGTGGTGAAATTGATGCGTGCTGCGTCCGCGACCTCGCCCGCCGCCAACCCCGATGGGCCCGCCTTCACCAGAAGACGGAAAAGCCCAAGCCTTCCCTCATGAGCCAGAGCACTTAAACCGGATAGTGTTTGATTAATTCTCATATTCCATGGATATATGGAATATTTGAAAAATGTCAATGGGAATTTCATTGCTGTTTATGGTGATGGCGGTGCGAACAAGAACGGCCCAGTGTTCGGTGTGTCCTGCGCGAAGACGAGTAGCTGCTTAAGAGTGGCGCTCTATCGCCCGCCAACCACCTTGTCGCCTTCTTCAAAGGTCCAGCTGGTGATTTCAGCGATCACCCCCTTAAAAGCGTCGTTAAAGGCCGCCGCAACATCATCGCCTTTGTCGCTTTTGACAGCGATCGCCCCGTCAAAGCGTCTGGCTGCGTAAATCCGGCCTTTGCCATCCAAAAGCCGCGCATAGATAGAGACTTCAGCCTCTTTGGCGCCATGCTGCATGTTAACGTGTAACGCACGAATATCCGTCTGCAGAGTAATATCCCCTACAGGTACAGCATGCCGATCGCCAACAGAGAGAATACGGCCGCTGTCTTCGAATGTTTGCACCAGCGCAGTCTGGAACAATTGCGGCGCGCGGTCCGCCCATTCTGCTCCGGCAAAATATTCGATTTTCCCCGGCAAAGGCGTGACCGCGATGCGCACACTGTCATAAGCCCGCGTGGTGTTCGGGTTTTCAATAACCAGCGCCCAGTCAAGCGGTGATCCTAGTTCAAAACCTTCCACTGCCGACAGGCCTACCGCCTCAATATTATACCGTGGTTTTGGCGGCGACGTTTCTGGCAGCAACGAGACGCAACCGCTTACATAAAAAGCCGAGGCCAAAAACAGGGTACGGAGTATATGATCCATCATTCTGTTTCCGCTCCATATTCAGGTACGTTCTCACCCAGGAAATAAGCTTGAGGATCGCGATCAATCTCACGCATCATGTAATCGAGTGTGCGCATCAATCGGCGTGCTTCAGCAAGCGCTGGCGCAACCTGGCCCAGCCCCTGATCTGCAAAGACCCTCAAAGATGCCCGGTTCTCACCCGCAATACCGCGAATATCCTCAACCAACGCATGGGATTCCACCAGCAGCTTATCCAGATCTTCCATGGTCGCCGGAGCGTCATCTTCAAGAAAAGTCTGCAACGCTGACGCCGCTGCATCGAGCTTAGCCGTGGTTTTTGCAAGGTCCGAAGTGATCTCATTGATGTTGTGCAAGGTCGCAACAATTTCCGCATCATTATCTGCAAATGCCGCCGTCAATGTTTCAACATTTGAGAGTATGCTGGAAATGCTTTGGATATTATGATCCGACAGGAGGTGCTGGGCTTTCGCCAAAACATCCCCGGACCCTTCCAGAAACTGACCAATCGTAGATTCGTCCGCCTTGATTTGCGGTACTTTATCTTCGCTTGTATCTTTCAGGAGCGGTTGATCAGCGCTGCCGCCAACCAACTGAATAATCAACAGTCCGGTAAAGCCCACCGGCTCAAGCTCAGCCGTCGTATCTTTTTTAACTGGCGTATCTTTGCCAACACGAATGCGCGCGATCACGATCGATGGGTCATCGGGATCAATGGTCAGTGTATCAACTTCACCCTTTTGAATGCCGTTAAAGCGAACCTGGGCGCCAACCGAAAGACCGGAAACGCGTTCAGTAAAAATGATGTCATATTCGTCAAACTCGCGCTGGGTTTGACCAAGCCAGAGGATAAACAAGAATCCGGCAGCCACAGCGCTGAGCACAATGGCGCCAATAAATACATAATGCGCGCGTGTTTCCATGAACTTCTACTCTAGCGCCCTCTATCCTGCCTTCGCGGACAATGCCGCCCGCCCACGGGGGCCCGAAAAATACTCTCTAATCCACGGATGGTCAGCTCTCCGAACCTCTTCCAGCGAACCGCATTCAATCACATGTTGCTCCGCCAGCACCGCCACCCGATCACACGTCGCATGCAAGGTATCCAAATCATGAGTAACCATAAACACTGTTAACCCTAAGGATTCCTTGAGATTGATGATCAGCTCATCAAATTTGG
>JAADIH010000036.1 GCA_013151435.1 Alphaproteobacteria bacterium | reverse complement strand
ATCAGCTGGCGGTGGAATGGCGTGGCAAGGATGTTTATCGGACAGGCCAGGAATTGGTGGATGAAGACTCGAATATCGTCACGGCGCTGGAATAGGCAAATTTTTGAAGCATTAGAAATTCCGTGTCATTTCTTTAAACTGAAGAAAAGGAATGAGACATGCGAGACGGATTTGATTTTGATGCAGACTGCGGCTGCATTTATCAATTCTCAGTAGCCCTGATAAGATGATGCAGTTTTTGCTGCGCATAAGAAGTCGATCAAAATATAGGGATTCCATCAAAGCCATCACAAAAATTTAAAACAGGTGGCAGGCAAAGCCAAAAATTCCAAAAATTCAATCCAAAATAAGAATTATTACAACCCCACGCTTTAGCTTATGAACGTAACGGTTCACCGCAATTTCATTGCGTATTGCACCGGCTAATTGCTTTGGTGAATGGCTGGGAGCCTGAGGGTGGGTCCCAGCCCTAATAGGAATCCATCACAATGAGGAATAAATCATGAGACGTATTTTTACTTCAATTGCTCTTCTGATTTCTATGCTGATTATCACTAGCAAAGGTTATAGCCAGGATGAACTTCCAGTCCTCGAAGGCCCCTATCTCGGGCAAAAGCCGCCGGGTTCAACGCCAGAAGCTTTCGCTCCCGGTATTATTACGACAAAGGGTTGGGAAGTTGGCGGCGCCTTCACACCCGATATGAAAGAGTTCTATTTTATCAGAGAGGTTGAGGTTGAGGAAAATAAAAAACAAGAATTTGTTGTTTTTCAAAATAAAAATAATCGATGGCGCGAGACTGTCCTGGGGCCGAGGGTGGGCCAACCCTTTATCTCGCCTGATGGTAAGACCATGCATTTGGGCAAGCGATATAAGGAGCGCACCGATGATGGGTGGTCAGAGAGAAAAAACCTTGGAGCACCTTTCGAAGACATTCGCATCATGCGCCTTACGGCTTCATCCAAAGGAACCTATGTTTTTGACGAGGTAGGTTCAGATGGAGACGGTGTTCTTCGATATTCACGGTTGGTGGACGGCAAGCGTGAAGCACCGAGACCGCTCAGCAAAGAGATTAATACCGGAACATGGAACGCCCATCCCTTCATTGCGCCAGATGAGTCTTATATTATTTGGGATGGTAGAAGAGACGGCGGATTTGGTGATGCTGACATCTATATCAGTTTTAGGCAGCAAGATGGCTCATGGGGCGTCGCTATTAACTTGGGCAATAAGATAAACACAGACGCCTGGGAGGCAGGAGCGAGCGTGACGCCAGATGGTAAATACCTTTTCTTCAATAGGAATATGGGCTCAGACAACTACGAAAATGTAGATATATTCTGGGTCGATGCACAATTTATTGAGACACTCAGGCCCAAGCCATAACCCTACGGCAGGCTCCTGTTTATCTCAAATAAGGACAAAACTATGAAATCTATTTACCCTTCAATGCTTCTACTGCTTTCTGCACTGATGATGAGCAGTTGTAGCCATAGCCAGAATGAATCTCCAGTCCTCGAAGGCCCTTATATTGGGCAAAAGCCTCCAAGCTTAACGCCTGAAGTTTTCGCCCCTGGTATTGTTTCAAAAGAGCATCGTGACTGGACCGGTAGCTTCACCCCCGACATGAAAGAGTACTACTTTGGTAGGTACAACAAAAAAAGTGGAAAAACGTCGAAAATTGTTTTTAAATCCGAGAATAACCGATGGCACGAGTCAGAAGTACCCCGGGTGGGTGGGTCTATCTCGCCTGATGGTAAGACCATGCATTCTGGCAATCAATATAGGGAGCGCACCGATGATGGTTGGTCAGAGTTAAAAAGTCTTGGTTCCCCGTTTGAAGACATCCGCATCATGCGCCTTACGGCTTCCTCTAAAGGAACCTATGTTTTTGACGACGCAGGCGCAGGTGAAACCGGTGCTATTCGTTCTTCACGCTTAATAGACGGCACGCGTGAAGAACCTAAACTGCTCAGCAAAGAAATTAACTCCGGAAAATGGAACGCTCACCCCTTCATTGCTCCAGATGATTCTTACATTATTTGGGATGGTGAAAGAGACAGTGGATATGGTGAAGTTGATTTATATATCAGTTTCAGGCAGCAAGATGGCTCATGGGGCGTCGCCATTAACTTCGGGGATAAGATAAACACAGATGGTCCGGACAGTGGAGGAGGCGTAACGCCAGACGGAAAATATTTTTTCTTTAATAAAAAAATTAGCCCAGAAGATTCCGATACATACTGGGTAGACGCCCAGATTATTGAGACACTCAGGCCCAAGCCATAACCCTACGGCAGGCTCCTGTTTATCTCAAATAAGGACAAAATTATGAACATCAGTTTTACATTTAAATATTTAATCATTGCAACGGCCGTTGTCGCAATGGTCATCGTCGTTTTTCTCGTCCATGCATTGGCTGGATTGAGTGCGCGTCCAGTGGTTTTCGCCGACCCGCCAGCGTTTGTCGAACGGTACGTAGCTGAGATGGACCATTCAGATCCATTGTCCGCACCGAAGGAACCTGAAACCGGCGGCGGACATGTTGACCTATCTAAATCTGCGAAACTGACGACGGATTTCTCCAACGAAGAAGCGTTAGTGTTTAAAGTGATTATGAGTGGTGAATCGCTTGACGAGCTTCTGCGATTGTTTGCCCATCCTGAGAAAGCACAACGGGTGAAAGTGGCGTCGGCTTTTGCCGCTGTGAATGTTAAGTTTACTCATGATGAAGAGAGTGGCTTCCCAAAAAAAAGAAACCAGTTCTGGGTAGATGAAAAGGAACACTTTCCCGACATTCAAAACGCGCTTTCTGAAGCATTGATTGCGTCCGCTGAAGAAGGAATAACGACTGGTATTCCGTACACATTGGCTTGGCTGCCGGGGCAGGGCCATGAAACGGTCGAGTTGTTTGCATGGGCGGCTAAACACCATTGGGATCCGAGGGTGCGAGGATCCTCTGTTAATTTTGCGGTTAAATTCGGAGGGCACGAAGACTTTGCCGGCCCGCTCCTCCGGAACCGAATCCACGACCCGGATTACAGCGTGCGTAAGCTAGCCCTGGACCTGCGGTTTAAAAGATTCACAGGAAAAATGTAACGCCAGACGGAAAATATCTTTTCTTTTGTCGCCGTTATAGCCCGCCAGATTTTGAAATAATGTGGGTGGGTGCGCAGATTATTGAGACCCTCAGGCCCGAATAATAAACTTGATAAGAAATCACTGTTATGGACCGAAGGGTAGAGGACGTGTTGGAAATTTAAACTACAAAAATGACACGGAATTCTGAATACCCTCAAGCATTTTCGCATTGTCGACCCTATCTGAGGTTTATCAGCTCCTTACGGGTACTCATTTCCGCAGAGATCTTTTGGAGCCGTTTATATAAATGCGGCTTCAGATATTGCTTTGTATCATCAATGCTATTGTCGCTAAGGTAAAGAAATGCACTAAGGACATGTAATATTTCACCCTCGCACAAATATCCAGATCGATGATATCCCCATCCTTGGTCATCAGTGTGAAAACCTGATGAGCCATTTGCTATAAAAATTCCAAAGCCTATCATGATAGCAATGCTGTCAGTTGCGGGTTCATGCATCTCCTCATCAAAAGGAAGCTCGGTTGTCGCCGAGGTCATAAGCAGATGGGCGAGCTCGTGGCTGAAGGTTGCAATTAAATCAATCGGTCGCTTTAGCAAGCTGGGCTCATAAGTGATTGTGCTAATAATTCTTCCATCTGTTTGGGTTTCGCTGAAAGTTCCCAAAGGACGATTAGTTTCATATTTCTGCATGACACTCGCCCCCAAATGGTGTGGTGCCTGTTCGGAATGTGCTTTCAACTCGCACTCCCAATCCCTCATGTCGGCCAGCTGTTTGACTTGATCAAACAGCTCCACAGCGCGTTCATGATGAGACAGTTCGCTTCTTGGAAAGAAGCTAATCCCTGGCGTCACCAACGGCGCTTTTTGCAGTTGTTCCAGTCCGTCAAAACTGGCGATTGCCCATTTCGAAATGGTAATTGCCCAGTCGAAGAAGTCCTCATCGATATTCGATTTCTTTTTGAATAGACTAAGCATACCGAGATCCATGTGTTCTATCTGTGTCACACATACTCTAAGGGTAATTTAGAGTATGGCGAAAGTCATGGTAAATTCTAGTTACCGGTTCTGCGAATCTACCCCCAAAGTTGTACTCTGCGCCTGGGGCAGGTGAATTCGCGTGTATTGCCCCTCGCTAGCCCGATATTGTGCTTTTTAGTCACTTGTATTCGCTGCGGTCTTCGCTACATCCCGCAGCCATGTTGAAAATTTCTAATCTCGATTATCGCGTCCAAGCGCGCCCGCTATTTGAGGGGGCGTCGGTCCAGATTTCGTCCGGCTGGAAGGTCGGGCTGGTCGGGCGCAACGGTACCGGTAAATCGACCCTATTGAATCTGATCCGTGAGGAGGTGGCGAGCCCAACGGGCGACAGCGCCATCCGCATGCGGCAGAAAGCCAAGCTCGGCTGGGTGGCCCAGGAAGTGGCCGCCACTGACGAAGTTATCCTTGATGTGGTGCTGGCCGCTGACGTCGAGCGCCATGCCCTGATGGCTGAGGCCGATACGGCAACTGACCCCATGCGGATTGCAGATATCCATACGCGGCTGATCGATATTGACGCCTGGTCGGCGGAAGCACGGGCGGCTGAAGTCCTGATGGGGCTCGGTTTTACTCAAAGTGACTTGTCGCGCGCCACAAAGGAATTTTCCGGCGGTTGGCGGATGCGAGCTGCATTGGCCGGGGTTTTATTCTCGCAGCCAGACCTGTTGTTGCTGGACGAGCCGACAAATTATCTCGATCTTGAGGGCGCGGCATGGCTCGAAGGCTATCTTATCAAATATCCGCATACCGTGTTAATCGTCTCTCACGACCGGGAATTGCTTAATCGATGCGTCACCCACACCATGGCGCTGGAGCATCGAAAGCTCACTATCTGTCCGGGAGGCTATGACGCCTGGTTGAAATTGCGCGCCGCGAAGCTGGCGCAGCTTGAAAGCCAGCGCACGAAGCAGGATGCCGACAGGGCGCATCTCCAATCTTTTGTGGATCGTTTCCGCGCCAAGGCCTCGAAAGCGCGCCAGGCCCAGTCACGGGTCAAAATGCTCGAAAAGATGCAGGATATTTCAATCCCGTTGGCGGAACGCACAACGCCGTTTCATTTTCCGGACCCCAAAGATCAACTCTCGCCGCCAATGCTGCAATTGCAGGGCGCTGATTTGGGCTATGGGGAAGGCGCCAGGATTTTGGAAAATGTTGACTTGCGCGTGGACCCGGAAGACCGCATCGCCATTATCGGCGCCAACGGGCAGGGGAAGACGACGCTGGTCAAATCCATTGCTCAACGGTTGAGTTTGATGGCGGGTGAGGTCACTGCGCCGCGCGCACTGCGTATCGGATATTTCAGCCAGGACCAGCTCGATGAATTGACCCTTGGGGATACGGTGCTCGACCATGTGCGCCGCGCAATGCCAAAAGATACGCCGGTCGGAAAACAACGCGCCACCGCTGCGCAGATGGGGTTCTCTCACGAGAAGGTCGATACAAAAGTCGAGAAGCTTTCCGGCGGCGAGAAAGTGCGTTTGCTCCTTGGGCTGATGGCCATGGATAAGCCGCACATTCTGATCCTCGACGAGCCCACCTCTCACCTCGATATTGATAGCCGCGAAGCGTTGATCTATGCGCTGAATGACTTCAAGGGCGCCGTGTTGCTGATCACTCACGATGTCTTTCTGGTGGAGGCGACCGCCGACCAGCTCTGGCTGGTGAAGGATGGCCGCGCTGCCCCCTATGAGGGCGATTTGAAAGACTATCGCGCTCTTCTTACTCAGGCAGATCGCAATAAGGGCGACACGCGAAAAGGCAAATCCATCGCTGCATAGTCGCCAGCTATGCCTCCGCGTCGCCAATCTTGTCCTGAGTCTTCAGATCAAAGTCGCTGGCGTCGTGACGCTCGTGAAGCTGTTCTTCTGGCTCACCCCACACTCGGTTGACCATGCGCCCTCGTTTTGTTGCGTCTCGCATGGCAATCTCGTTGGTCCATCGTAGAACATTCGTGTAGTTGTGCGCCTCGATGAATTCGGCGGCGTCATAGACTTTATTGGTGACGAGCGCGCCATACCATGGCCAGATAGCCATGTCGGCGATCGTATAGTCATCGCCGCAGATGAACTTATTATCCGCTAACTGACGGTCGATCACGTCAAGCTGGCGTTTAATTTCCATCGTGAAGCGATTGATCGGGTATTCCATTTTGAATGGTGCATAGGCGTAGAAATGACCAAAGCCGCCGCCAAGATAAGGCGCCGAGCCCATCTGCCAGAATAGCCAGGAAAGGCACTCCGCGCGTTTGGCTGGATCGGTTGGAAGGAAGGCCCCAAATTTTTCTGCGAGGTAGAGTAAAATTGCGCCAGACTCGAAAACCCGTGTCGGCGTTGGCGTCGAGTGATCGACAAGCGCGGGAATTTTAGAGTTTGGATTGATACCAACAAAGCCGCTGCCAAACTGGTCGCCCTCAG
>JAADIH010000115.1 GCA_013151435.1 Alphaproteobacteria bacterium | reverse complement strand
GGGCGGAAAATGGGGCTTATCCGGATTTGGGCGAGGGAGCGGTAAAGTGCGTTTTGTAGTGATCCTTTTGGTGTTGGTAATAGCGGCGCTTGGTGGCCTGTATATCTATGGCCAGATGCTTGAGCCTGATACGCGGATGATCGAGCAGGAGGCGCTTGATGTCGCGCCATAAACCAAAGATCCGACTTGCGATCCTTGGCGTCTGTGCGTGTTCTGGCTTGGCCCTGACGGCTGCGATGGGGCAGGTCGCCTTACCTGAGATTGTTGAGACGGCTCCGCTCGCCACAGATGCTTTTTCCACAGGCATCCTTGATACTGCCAGCGGGGCCATGGACGCAACGCTTTGGCGCGGTTCGGATGGACAGACGCTAGAATATCTGTTGACCCAATTACCATCGCGCCCCTCAACACCCAGCCTTGGTGAAGCTTTACGGCGACTTCTTCTGTCACCGGGAACGGGTCCAGTAGGGGCCGGGCCATCCCTTGGTGGTAAGAAACTTCTGGCGCTTACCCGTGCAGGGATGGGGGAAGAGGCGCGTACAATATCCAGTATCTCAACCGCCAGTCGGACTGAGCCATGGGCAGGCCAAGCAGAAGCTGTCAGTGATTTACTTGATGGCGATATTACTGCCGCCTGTCGGCGAAATGCGAGTTTGTCTTCAGGGCGTGATGCGACTTTTTGGGTGCAGCTGCGGGTTCTTTGTTACGCTGTTGCGGGGGAAATTGATGCGGCGGATTTGACCCTTGGCATATTGCGCGAGCAAGGCGCTTTAGATGACGCCGATATGGTATTTTTGACGGCTGCGGCAACTGGCGTTGCGCCAACATCCTCACCGCCAGTCAAAAATGCGTTGCAACACGCCATTTCGCGAAAATTCGATTTTCCGGTCTCATCACAGCTTATGAGTGGAGCTGATGCTGGCGTATTGGTTGCGGCCGCAAACGATACAACGCTCGATCCTGGCATTCGCATTGCTTCCGCAGAGCGCTCGATAGGCATGGGCGTCATGCCCATTTCGACGCTTGCGGGGCTCATGAGGAGCGTTGGCTTTGATGTTCCATTGCTCAGCAATGCGGTGACCATTGCGAATGAGCAGGGCGGTGATCCGCTGACTGATGCATTGCTATATCAATCCGTGAGGGCAATGTCGGCGCCAGAATTTATACGCGATAAAGCACAGAGAATTTCTCTTGCCTTAAGTCTTGGCGATACTTTTCATCGCGCTTATTCGCTCTCTCTGCTCTATGAGCATGAAATTGCATCCCTTGAAGGCGCCATCGTCACCGTTGATGAGGCGTCGCGCTTTGCTTTAGCGCGCATGGCGGTTGGCGACAGCGTAGGTGCTGGCCAGTGGCTTGCTGCGATGGTTGGCTCCAATGGCGGCGTTTCGGCGCTGCCCGAAGCACAAGCCAAGGTGTTCATTGATTACGTCAACCTTCTAACCGTTCTTGATCCGCAGACAGCAGCGCAAATTGCACGCTCAGCAGGTGTGTCGGTGCTCGGAATAGAATCTGCACACGCCTACAAAAATTCAAACGGTCACCATGATCAGTTAGCCATGGCGCGCATTGTGGAGGCGGCTTTTGATGCCGCACTCGAAGGCAAGCAAGGTCAAGCGGGGCTTGCAGCACTTGCGGCGTCTGCAGGCAATGCACCGAGCGGTGAGATTGAATCTGTCATTGTCAGTCAGTCGCTACGTGCTGCAGGATTTAGTGTATTGCAACGCCGTTATGCATTTGAAAACGCCTGGGCGGCGACTTTCGTTGAGCCCGTGGCGGCAATCACATCAGAGCCAGACGCAGAGACAGTGGTTGAAGAACCTGGCGGGCTGATGCCGCGCTTGAAACCTCGCCGACAGCAATGACGGGAAAGGGTTCTAACGCATCTTCGTTTGAACTCATCAACGCTGGCCTCATTGAGGCTTTTCTGGAGATGATGGCTGTGGATCGCGCCGCAGCGGCGAATACGTTGAAAAATTATGGCCGCGATCTAGCGCGGTTTGC
This sequence comes from Alphaproteobacteria bacterium, assembly GCA_013151435.1. Taxonomy (GTDB): domain Bacteria; phylum Pseudomonadota; class Alphaproteobacteria; order Caulobacterales; family Parvularculaceae; genus Hyphococcus. Next base: position 4,225 of record JAADIH010000115.1, on the reverse strand, counting down.
AAGTTTTTCTAAAACCCGTCAGGAATCGCTCGAAACAGCGGGTACGAACGATATAGCTGAGTGGCTTGCGGCGCTTGAAAGCGACGGCATTGCAGCCTCAACGGCTGCCTTGAAACTATCCGCGATAAAGCAGTTTTATCAATTTCTGTATATGGAGGGGCATCGAACAGACAACCCTGCAACGCCAATTGAGCGCCCGAAAACCAAGCGGCCTTTACCGAAAGTGCTGACGGGGGAGGAGGTTGGCGCCCTATTTGATGCGGTCGGAAAAATCGATGGCCCAAAGGGTGTGCGCCTCACAGCAATGCTCGAAATTCTTTATGCGGGGGGCTTGCGTGTCTCGGAGCTTGTGGGGTTGCCACTAGCGGCTATAGGTAAAGATGAACGGCACATGATCATTCGCGGTAAGGGCGACAAAGAACGTTTGGCGCCGCTAACCCAGCGGGCGGTGGATGCGGTTGCTTCCTATGCTGCCTGCCGAAATGATTTTCTGGGCCAGGCAAAAGGGCGTCCCGTAGCGTCACCCTGGCTTTTTCCATCGAGAGGGAAGAGCGGGCATATTACATCAGCGCGTTTTGCCCAGATGCTGAAAGATCTCGCGGTCGCCGCAGGTGTCGCGCCGTCCAAGGTGTCACCCCATGTGTTACGCCATGCCTTTGCGACACATCTTTTAGAGGGCGGAGCTGACCTTAGAAGTGTTCAGCAAATGCTGGGACACGCTGACATTACAACAACCCAGATTTACACCCACGTAGCCCAGAATAGACTAAAAGACTTGGTTTTTTCCAAGCATCCATTAGTGAAAAAGCAAGAGAAATCGGATTAGCTGGCCGTAGATCGCCAGATTTGAATATGCTCTCCACTCGGGATAGAGTCCGAAACCAAGTTAAATGGAACAGTATCTGATGCGCACTTATCTCGATTTTGAAAAACCGATCGCCGAACTGGAAGGCAAGGTTAATGATCTGCGTCAAATGGATAGCCAGACCGGTGTCAACGTCGCAGAAGAAATCGAAAAACTGCAAACGAAAGCAGACACGCTCCTCGCTGACGCCTATGTCAAGCTGACACGTTGGCAAAAAGCGCAAGTCGCCCGTCACGCGGCACGACCGCATTTCTCGGACTATATGGCGCTGCTTGTGGAAGATTTTACACCTCTTGCTGGGGATCGCGCTTTTGGTGAAGATACTGCAATCGTTGGCGGGCCAGCGCGTTTGCGGGGCCGGTCGATTATGTTGATCGGACATGAAAAGGGCGCTGATACCGCAAGCCGTGTTGAACATAATTTCGGCATGGCGCGACCAGAAGGCTATCGTAAGGCCATGCGGCTGATGGAAATGGCCGAGCGTTTTAACCTGCCGGTTGTGACCTTAGTGGATACGCCTGGCGCTTATCCTGGGCGCGGCGCTGAAGAGCGCGGTCAGGCCGAAGCGATTGCATCGTGCACTGAAAAATGCCTTAGTCTTACCGTGCCACTGATCTCGGTGATTGTTGGAGAGGGTGGGTCAGGCGGCGCTGTGGCATTGGCTGCCGCCAACAAAATCATGATGTTAGAACACTCAATCTATTCGGTGATCTCACCGGAGGGGTGCGCATCCATTCTCTGGAAGGATGCGGCTGGAAAGGGTGAGAACAAGGCGCCGGATGCTGCTGAAGCCATGAAAATATCCGCGCAGGATCTGCTTGAGCTTGGGGTCATTGACAGCATTGTCTCCGAGCCGGTAGGCGGTGCGCATCGCGATCTCGGGCTAACGATTGAACGCCTTGGCGATGCTTTGGAAACGGCTATTCGCGAACTTGAAGTTATGTCGCCTGATGAGTTGAAAGCTCAGCGTCGGGAAAAATTCCTCGCCATCGGTCGTGCTGGTCTCGAGTAAATATTGAAACCTATGTTCCATAGGCGGCGCTTCAATAAGCGGGCGTCAGTGGTTAAATCAATTCGGAACGAGAACGCCCTCTAAAATTATTTCACCGTTCTGGCGCACATCTACGCGTGCGCCTTCTGTCAGATCGGGGATGTTATCGCCTTTGCGCGTCGTAAATGTGTGATCGATGCGGCCATTATCGAGATCGACATTAATTGAAAAAACATCGTCTATAAAAACTTCTGCGCAACGACCAGCGACACCACGAAGCTCTATTTCCATTTCTTTCGCACCACTTTTCCATGCCGTGAAGGCAATTTCACCGCGACCAGTATAGCCACTAACACCGTGCAGTTTTACTTCGAGTGAGGTGAGCTTGCGAGGTAGGGCATTCAAAATAGCATCCAGCATGGTGTGCCCTCAGTGTGAGCAATTACAATAGTTGCAACACTGCCTTGAGAAAGTTAATTGCAAGAAAAGCGCTGATGAGCACTTCGACGGTAATCGCGCGTCAGAATAACTATTTTTCTTCGAAATACCTGCCTTCAGGCTTTTCATGGGCCAAGCGTGCGTCGAGATAAGCCTCGGCTGCTTCAATGAATGCGTCCATATGGGCTTCAAAAAAGTGATCCGCTTCGGGGACTACTTGAAACTCGACCTTGCGGCCTTTCTGGGTGCGTGTGCGCTCAACCATGCCTTTGGTTTCTTCTGGCACGCATATTTTGTCACGCTCGCCATGAATGATGAGGCCTGACGATGGGCACGGGGCCAAGAATGAAAAGTCATAAAGATTGGCAGGTGTCGAACCCGCAAGAAAGCCGACAATTTCCGGTCGTCGCATCAGCAATTGCATGGCGATCCAGGAGCCAAACGAAAAGCCTGCTACCCAGCTAAAGGGGGCGTTGGCATTCATCTGTTGCATGTAATCAAGTGCGGTTGCGGCATCCGCCAATTCCCCTTGGCCCTGATCATATTCGCCTTGGCTGCGTCCGACGCCTCGGAAGTTGAACCGCATGGTCGAAAATCCACGGCGCACAAACATTTGGTAAAGTTCATAAGTCGCGCGATTGTTCATTGAACCGCCAAATAATGGGTGCGGATGAAGCACCAATGCCACCGGTGGATTATCGCCTTTTCCTCTTTGGTAGCGGCCCTCTAGGCGTCCTTCTGGTCCGGAGAAAATAACTTCTGGCATCGTTTACCTTTTCAATCTCTGTGGGCTGGAAACGGTAAGTCCCAGCAAATTACTATTATAGCGAAGCTTAAAATGAGAAATCCTCATCTAAAAGCGCCAGTTGTGTCACTAACTCAGCAATTTTAATCTTGACTAAATTGGTCGGATTTCTTATCTAAGCAGCAATCAGGATAGGCGGCGGGCGCATATAACATGTTTTTGACTTGGCGCCAGCCAATGCGCCTGATTACAGCGATCAAACCATACGGTTGAAAACGTGAAACTGACGACAAAAGGCAGATACGCAGTGACGGCGATGGCGGATATTGCTGCGACACACAGCGATACGCCGGTGGCGCTGTCTGATGTAGCCTTGCGTCAGGGGATCTCCCTTTCCTATCTGGAGCAATTATTTGCCAAGCTGAGGCGTGCTGGACTGGTCACGAGCGTTCGGGGTGGCGCGGGCGGTTATGTGCTGGGCGCTTCGGCCGCAGATATTCGGGTTGCCGATATTATCGAGGCGGTAGACGAAGAGATCAGAACCACAGCTTGCGCCAGTGGGGCCAGCATTGGTTGTCAGGGAACAACCGCAAGGTGTTTAACTCATGATCTTTGGGATGAGCTTGGTCGACAGATTGAAATTTTCCTGAATGCAGTGACGATTGAGGATGTATTGCAAAAACGCGTATTGGGCATGGCGTCGGTAAATGTTCCTCCGGTGTTGGACGACGCGCAAAGAAACCTTAACGGCAAGAAAAAAATATCTATTGGAGCGGCCGAATGAAACGTCATTACCTGGACCATAATGCGACGGCGCCGCTACGTCCCGAAGTTATCGATATCATCACGCAAACCATGCGCGTTGATGGAAACTCACTATCCGTACACGAAGAAGGCCGTGCGGCGCACAAAATAATCGAAGATGCGCGCGAACAGGTGCGCTCGCTCGTTAGTGCGCCGGTGAATGGGGTTATTTTCACCAGCGGCGGAACGGAATCGATTCACTATGCGCTGCATGGTGCTATGAAGCCCCATAATATCAAACGGATTTTTGTGAGCGCGATTGAACATGCTGCCGTTGGCGCCAATGCGAGCACAACCGGCGCGGAAGTAGAGTTTATTCCAGCAACATCTTCGGGCCTGGTTGATCTTGACTGGCTAAAAAAGCGACTTGATGGTTATGACG
>JAADIH010000181.1 GCA_013151435.1 Alphaproteobacteria bacterium | reverse complement strand
GTTGTCATCTATTCCATGTGGCTAAAGCGTTCGACCTCGCAAAATATTGTCATTGGCGGTGTTGCTGGAGCGCTACCGCCAGTCGTTGGTTGGGCGGCAGTAACTGGTTCCCGCCAATGGAAGCGTGGGTGTTGTTTGCGGTTATTTTCCTGTGGACGCCGCCGCATTTTTGGGCGCTCGCTTTATACAAACAGAGTGATTATGCCCGCGCTGGCATTCCAATGATGCCAGTTGTTGCGGGTGCGCGAACCACACGGCGGTATATATTTTCCTATGCATTGGTGCTTGCGATTGTAGGCATGTCGCCATTTGCGGTTGGAATGGCTGGATGGCTTTACCTCACTATTTCTGCGGTGATGGGTGTGGGCTTTGTCTGGTTGGCATGGAAAGTCCTGTGCGCGGATGATGGCGACCATAAGCCAGCCAAGCAGCTGTTTGGCTTTTCTATCATTTACCTTTTCTCACTGTTTGCCACGATTTTAGTTGAAAGATTGACGGGGTTACATGGCTGAAGACAATAACACAGATATAGCGACACCTCTCACCCGCAGCTTAACGCCGGAAGAGCAGAAAAAACGTCAACAGCGAAATATTGTACTGGCGCTCAGCATTCTTGGATTTGTTGTGATTGTCTTTTTGGTTACTATTTTGCGCCTCGGCAGCTCTGTCGCTGACCGGGCATTTTAAAGGGATGATGGCAATGGACGGCGCTTCAAAAAATCAAAAAACAGCGATGATCATTTCGAGCGTTGTTGTCGGAATGATTGGGCTTTCTTTTGCAGCGGTGCCTGCCTATCGTGCTTTTTGTCAGATAACGGGATGGGGCGGGACGACCCAGCGCGCTGAAGACGGCGCTGACAGGACCTTGGCGCGCGAAATTACGGTGCGCTTTGACGCGACAGTCTCGCAAGGGCTCGCCTGGCGGTTCAAGCCCGAGCAACTCATGCAGACCTTGCATATTGGTGAGACAGGGCTGGCTTTTTTTGAAGCCGAAAACCTCTCCAATAAACCCGTTACCGGCCGGGCGAGCTTCAATGTATCCCCTGCCAAGGCGGGGAAGTATTTCAAGAAGATCGAATGTTTCTGCTTCACCGAGCAGATTTTACAGCCCGGGGAGAAAGTTTCGATGCCAGTCACATATTTCATCGATCCAGCGCTGAACGACGAGAAAAACCTCGATGACGTGCAGACTATCACGCTTGCATATACATTTTTTGCTTGGGATGACGCGCCGCAGGTCACTGCTGCGGCCGAATAGCGCGGCTAGAAAGGGCGGCTATACTTGGATTTTATAGTGGCTCCAGTATAGAAATTTGGCAAGATTCGAAGACTTTTTGAGAACAGGGACGATCTATGGCTGGTGCTGAAGTTCAACACGAATATCACCTCGTCAAACCTAGCGCATGGCCGCTTGTGGGTGCTATTTCAGCCACAATGTTGATGATAGGCGGTGTAATCTGGATGAAATCTGGAGCAGGTGAATCTGGCTTGATGTTTGGCGGCGTTGACGAGGCGGGCGTCCCGATCTTCGCGCTGAAGGGGAGCTGGTTGTTTCTGCTCGGGTTTGCGGGTGTTCTGATCACAATGGCTGGCTGGTGGCGTGACGTCGTCAAAGAGAGCCTCATCGGCGAGAATACATCAACGGTTGTACGTCTTGGTTTGCGCTACGGCATGGTGTTGTTTCTCGCGTCAGAAGTTATGTTCTTTGCCGCCTGGTTCTGGGCGTTTTTTGGCGCTGCGCTGTTCCCCGGCGCTGGTGACCCGGTTTTGCTTGCTGACGGCACGCAGATGCTAAATTCCGATGGACTGCTCGCATATGCCGGAAATGAGGGCCGGTTGCATGCGACCGGCGGTGTTTGGCCGCCAGTTGGTGTGGAGCCGTTGAACCCTTGGGGGCTGCCGCTACTGAATACGTTGGTCCTGCTTTTATCTGGCACCACCGTTACTTGGGCGCATTATGCCGTTCAACAAAATGACCAAAAAGGCTTGATCCAGGGGCTTTCGATTACGATTGTCTTGGGCTTGCTGTTCACCGCACTTCAGGCCGTTGAATACGCCGAAGCCCTGAACCTCGGTATGTTTAAGTTCTCTGGCGGTGGTATTTATGGTTCTTCGTTCTTTATGGCGACGGGATTTCACGGCCTGCATGTTATCATCGGGACGATCTTTTTGATCGTTTGCCTCGGACGGGCGCTGAAAGGGCACTTTACTGCTGACCGGCATTTCGGTTTTGAGGCAGCAGCGTGGTATTGGCATTTTGTCGATGTCGTATGGCTTTTTCTCTTTGCCTTCATCTATGTGCTCGGCAATCAGGGGCTTTTGTCCTAAGGTTGCAGATGAGCAACCAAAGGGAGGCCAGTATGCCTTCGTCACTGAAAGTCAAACTTTGCACCGTGATTGCAAGCGCCTTGGTACTCACCGGGTGCCTAGTTTCAGAAGATCCGATTTTGACGGCGTCGAATGGTTCGGCCACGCCTATCGCTCCCGGTGCTTACATCATGTGTCCGCTTTCCGATGATGCCGATGAGGAGGATTGCGAGGCCTTTACCATCGAGCATGATACCAGCGGCCTATATAATTTTATCAAGGAAGATGAGGAGCCGACGCAGATGCGGTTTCGCCGCATCGGTCATCGTGGGTTTGCCGTGCAGCTCAGCGAAGATGATGGATACATGTATTATTACGGCGCCGGTAATTCTAATCGATTTCAGTTGATCATGATGATGTGTTCTGACTTGCCGGAGAAAATGCGCGCGCGTCTGATCGCTCGCGGCGACCTTGAAACTGAGGATGATGATTTCGAGAGTTGTGCTGTGAAGACCATCAAAGGGCTGACCAATGCAGCGTGGGCGTATCATCGGGGAAAAACAAACAGTAACGAAGAAAACAGCGCGCTGGAATTCACCCCTGTGAGCGTAGAGTAACGAATGACCGATCATCCACCAATTTCCCCCATCGCTACTGGCCTTGCCGGGAAATGCCCGCGCTGTGGGCAGGGAGCGTTATTTGAAGGTTTCCTTGGCTTAAGGAAAAATTGCGAGAGTTGCGCGCTGGATTTTTCGAAGGCGGATTCAGGTGATGGGCCGGCAGTTTTTGTAATTTTTATTGCTGGGTTTTTGGCCGTTGCAGTTGCATTTATCGCACGTTTCTCCTGGCACGCGCCGATTTGGGCGGCTTTTTTGATTAGTTCGACATTCGCGATCGTTATTATTTTAGCGCTGTTGCGGCCATTAAAGGCGACAATGATTGCCCTTCAATATGCGAACAAGGCGGCGGAAGGCCGCCTTGAAGAGTAGCGATATGCTCGCTGGGCGCCAGTTTCATTTCTACCCTGCACTGACAATTTTCGCGATCATTAGCCTTGGAATTTTGGTTTTTCTTGGTGTTTGGCAACTGCAACGCCTGGAATGGAAACAAGGTCTCATTGAAAAAGTCGAAGCACGCATCCATCAACCCCCAATTCCGCTGGATGACGCGGTCTGGCGATGGCGTGGCGGTGAAGATATGGAGTATATGCCGGTGCGCGTGAGCGGCGTTTATTTGCAGGTTGGTGAAGCGAAGATTTTTGGTTTGCTTGAAGGGCGCGCGGGCGCCTATATTTTTACGCCGCTATTGCGCCATGAGTCAGCTAAAGCAGAGAGCAAAATCATCTATGTAAACCGTGGATTTGCACTTCAGTCAGTCAGTGACTCTGTGCTATGGTCAAATGAATTAGAGATGAGTTATAAGTCCGTAGAAGGATTATTCAGGACAGCAGAACAGCGCCCGGGCATTGCCGGGGCTTTTCGCCCTACGGATAGTCCTGATGAGAATCAATGGTATCTCCGCGATCCCAGGCTATTTGCATCAAATGCAGGGCTCGATGCGCCGCCCTATTATATCGACAGCTTCGCCATAGAGGGCGCGCAGTGGCCAAAGGGTGGAACAACCCGGCTTGATTTCAGTAACCGGCATCTCGAATATGCCCTGACCTGGTTTGGTCTTGCGCTAACGCTCATTGGCGTCTGGCTCGCTTTTTCCTTGCAAAAGACAAAATAATCAAATAACTTTAAAAAACAAAGCAAACCATTGGTGTAGTTCACGCCAGAAACCATGTGGTCAGTACATGGGCGGCGTTTGGTTTGGGTATCCAGCTGTGTAGAGGGGGCTTTTGCGCCTCGATATGGTGAGGGAGGAGAGGTGATGTCGTTTGATCCATTGCTTGAAGCGCCGATGACAATCCAGGTGCATGCCTTTGCTGCCATGGCGGCATTTCTTTTAGGCATCATTCAGTTTGTAGCTCCAAAAGGGACATTGCCGCATAGAATGCTGGGCGTTGTTTGGTTGGTCATTATGACTGCCATCGCAGTCTCCAGTATTTTTATACGACCCTCGCTTTATCCAGGATTGCCAATTACTCAGTGGTTCAGTTTTATTCATATATTCACTGTGCTGACATTCTATGGAGTCATTCAAGGGTCCCTTTTTCTAGTAAGGGGTGGTGGTAACTTTAAACAACACGCCAAGTCATTTACGGGTATATTTATTGGTGGCCTGTTGATCGCCGGGGCATTTGCATTCCTGCCCGGTCGGATCATGCACCAAGTCGTGTTTGGCGGCTAAAGGATAGGCGGGAAAATTGCAGATGAAAACCGCCCTCGCTCCCTTACGACGATCTCTGTTTCTGATATCAGCGCCAGTTGTTTTTATTACATTCGCGCTGCCACTACGCGCCGAAGTCCTTGGCGCCTCTGCATTTGAGATTGGTATATTATACGCACTATTTACAATCTCTGTATTTATCGTGCGCCCACTGGTAGGAATTGGACTTGATAAAATTGGACGTCGGCCATTTTTTATTGCAGCAACTATTTTCTATTTGGGCGCAAATATTCTCTACTCTGTAAGCGAGACTGTAAACGCACTTTATATTGCGCGCTTTTTACAAGGGTTAGGATTTGCGGTTCTGTCGATCACGACGGAAACCCTCACTGCTGATTTGACTTAAAATGGTGACCGTGCTGCGGTCATGGGCGGTAATATCGCCAGCCAGACACGGGGTGGCATGGCGGGGGCTTTTATTGGTTTTGTTTTTGCGGCGCTTGCCGTTGGCGCGGGCGCTGCATTAGGGCCGCTTGCCGGTGGTTTGATTTATGATGGATTGGGTAGAGATTGTTTGTTTTACTTCACCGGGCTTATCTTGATCATCGCGCTGCTGCTGACGCGCATGATGGGCGTTTCTGCAATGTGCTCAGATGGCTGATCACAACTGGAGCATTTCCGAGCGAAGTGGGAACCGGTTTGTGTGAAGGAAATGCGAACAACCAGTAAATAGAGCGGTTCCATGATTTAATCCAACTCGGAACCGTTCTATCTTTCAGTGAGTTTAAACTCGATGCGGCGGTTTTGCGCCAGTGCTGCGGCTGAAAAGCCAGAAACGATTGGTGATGTGGAACCAGAACCTGTGGCTAGAAGGCGTCGCCCTGGTACGCCGCGGCTATCGAGATGTTGAACGACAGCAATGGCGCGTTGCGCCGATAGATCGAGATTGGAATCAAATAAAACCTGGCAAGAAGGCCCCAGCGGCGAGGCATCAGCATGACCGTCAACCCGTAAGACCCAATTCACTTCGCTTGGGATATCGCCCTGTATGTCGAGTAATGCGGAGGCCAGCTTGTCGAGTTCAATTTTTCCAAGGGCGCCCAATGTGGCCGAGCAAGAGCCGAAAAGAATATCACTTTCAAAAATAAACCGGTCGCCGACAACTTTAATGTCCGTGCGATCACCGAGGGCCCTGCGCAACGCTTCGAAAAAGCGGGAGCGCACTTCTTGTAACTCCTGAACTTTTCGGGCAAGGGCCGCATTCAGGCGTTGGGAAAGGTTTTCAATTTGCACCTGTTGCTCGCGGTCTTTGACTTCGGCTGCGTCAAGCGCTTCTTGGAGGCTTGCGAGCTGACGGCGCAAGGCTGCAATTTGAGCGTTCAAGGTCGCGAGCTCACTTCGCTGTTGGTCTGACAGGGCCTTTTCTGCATCCAGCTCTTCGGCGGTGGCGGCAACTACAGACTGGCTAGCGGTAAGCGCAACGCCGAGCCCATCAAGTTGCTCGTCTTTTTTAGCGATCGTATCTTCCAGCGCCAGGACTTGGACCTGCAGCCGGTCGCGTTCACGCGTTGCAAGACCAAGCTGATCGTTCAATGAATTGATCTGAGAGATCAGCCGGGCGAGTTCATCGTCTTTGGAGGCGAGCTCTTCTTTTACGGTTTCCAACCGATTGCCAAGATAGAATTGCGCGACAACAAAAATCGACAGAATAAACATCAACACCAAGAGTAGCGTTGACAGGCCGTCGACAAAGCCCGGCCAGATATTAGCTTCGCTTCTCGTGCGCCGACGCGCCATGGGCTACTCTCCGCCGCCGAAGCGAATCAGCGTCCGGTTGAGGGCGCGGATTTCATCTTTCAGTTCCGCCATTTGACCGGCCTGCGCCTTGATCTGGGTTTCCGTGTT
>JAADIH010000219.1 GCA_013151435.1 Alphaproteobacteria bacterium | reverse complement strand
CCGATGCCGTCATGCCGGGCTTTACGCATCTGCAAACAGCGCAACCGATCACTTTTGGTCATCATCTTCTGGCTTATGTGGAAATGTTCTCGCGCGACGCATCGCGTTTTGCCGATGCACGTCAACGCATGAATGAAAATCCGCTTGGCGCTGCAGCCCTTGCCGGTACAGCTTTTCCCATCGACCGTGAGGTCACATCCAAAGCGCTCGGCTTTGATCGGCCATGTGCCAATTCCATGGACGCCGTGTCGTCACGCGATTTTGCCTTAGAGGCCTTGGCGGCGGCGTCGATTACGGCGACGCATTTGTCGCGTCTCGGCGAAGAGCTGGTGTTGTGGGTGTCTCCGCATTTCGGGTTTATCCGCATGTCAGACAGCTTTTCCACAGGCTCGTCGATCATGCCGCAAAAACGCAATCCCGACGCCGCAGAACTGGTGCGCGCCAAGGCCGGGCGGATTATCGCTTCTCTCACCAACCTTCTGATTGTGATGAAGGGTCTTCCTTTGGCCTATGCCAAAGACCTGCAAGAAGACAAAGCCGCGACATTTGAAGGCTTTGACGCTCTTGCATTAGCCCTTGCGGCGATGGCGGGGATGATTGAGGATTTGGAACCAGACCTGGGCGCTATGAGGCAAGCTGCAGGGCAAGGATTTTCCACCGCAACGGACCTTGCTGATTGGCTTGTCCGTGTTTTGAATATTCCGTTCCGCGATGCGCACCACATTACCGGCGCCATTGTCGCGTTGGCGGAGAAAAAAGGCGTTGCGCTTGATGGTTTATCCTTAGAAGATATGCAGTCCGTTGAAACGCGGATCACGCAAGCAGTATTTTCCGTATTGTCTGTGGAGGCGTCGGTCGCGTCGCGCACGGCTCTTGGCGGAACCGCGCCGGAAAATGTTAAACGCGAAGCCGAACGCTGGCTGACCCAGCTAAAGAAGGAGCACTGATATGCGCGCTATATTAATTGTGATGACCATATGTTTTGCGGTTACGGCCTGCGGTAAGAAAGCCCCATTGCGCCCGCCCGAAGAACCTGAATCCTTTATCGCACGATAACAGCTTGCATCATTTTCAATATCGTGATGGCTACTTGTTTGCTGAAGATGTCGACATAACAGCGCTGGCTGATGAAATCGGCACGCCGTTCTACGTCTATTCAGAAGCGACCTTGCGCAGGCACATCCGGGTTTTCCAGAAAGCCTTTGCTTCAAGCAACGCGCTGGTCGCTTATGCCGTCAAAGCCAATTCAAACCTCGCTGTTCTGAAGGTTCTCGCCAGTGAGGGCGCGGGCGCAGATGTGGTGTCCGGGGGCGAATTGCAGCGAGCGTTAAAGGCTGGCGTGGCGCCGGAAAAAATTGTGTTTTCGGGTGTCGCCAAGACGGCTGACGAAATCAACGCGGCGCTTGATGCTGGAATCTATCAGCTCAATGTTGAATCAGAGCCTGAGCTGGAGCGCATCGCGCAGATTGCTCAGGCGCGGGGCATCGCTGCCCCCATCGCCTTGCGCGTCAATCCGGATATTGCAGCGGGCGGCCACGAAAAAATCTCAACCGGCAAATCGGAAGATAAATTCGGAATTGCGTGGTCTGATGCTCGAGCGCTTTACGCTAAGGCGGGCGCGATGCCTGGGATCAGTGTCAAAGGCGTTGATGTGCATATCGGATCGCAGATCGCTGATCTCGCGCCGTTTGAGGCGGCATTTCAAAAAGTCACGACGCTCATTGCTGATCTGCGTGCGGATGGTTGCGCCATTGAACGTCTCGATTTGGGTGGGGGACTTGGTATTTCCTATGGAGAAGGCGAAGCGCCGCCACATCCTGATGCATATGCGCGAATGATTAGGCGGGTGACGGAACCATTGGATGTTCGCCTGATTTTTGAGCCCGGCAGAATGATTGCTGGCAATGCGGGTATTCTAGTTTCCCGTGTCATCTATGTAAAAGTCGGCGAAAAAAGACGTTTTTTGATCATCGATGCAGGTATGAATGACTTGATGAGACCGGCGCTCTATGATGCGTGGCATGATATCTGGCCGGTTGCCAATCGTGATGCGCCAACGACGATTTATGACGTTGTCGGCCCGGTCTGCGAGTCGAGTGACTGCTTTGCCAAAGAGCGCACATTACCAGAGCTTCGGGATGGCGATCTCATCGCAATAATGTCCGCTGGCGCCTATGGCGCCTCGCAAACATCGGAATATAACTCGCGTCCGCTGATCCCAGAAGTGTTGGTCAGTGGTGATGCTCATGCAATTATCCGTAAGCGGCCGAGTTTTGATGAGATGATCGCCGGGGAAGTTACTCCCGCGTGGCTTGATTGAAATATGCTGGCCCTAAAACACGCTGGCGATAGCGAGGTTATTGTAAACGATCAGCGCATTGCCAATGGTGGCCAGAGTGAAGAAGCTGATCACAATCCAATGTGGGAACCACAACACCATAAAGCTGATGACGCCTTGGAGGGCGAGCTTGGCGAGCATCCACCCATCGCCCGCCTGCTCCATGGCGAGGCGTAAAACCGGATTGGCTTCTATGCCCGCGCCTGACCCAATGGCGATATTGGTGGAAATAATATCCGCTACGCCCACTATATTATAGACAATGACGACGAGCCAGGCTGCGCGCCGACGCCACACAGATGCCCGGGAGCGTTCCGCGTCTTCGGCAAGTTTTTTACGGCGTTTGGCTGAGGCAAGCGACCAGACCAATTTCACTCTCCCGGTATTAACCCTAATTGGCCGCTGCATCGCGGTGATAAGAGCCCTGAATAAGACAAAGAGCGCTACAGGCAAGTCGACGCTGCGCGCTTTGGGCTCTATGATGCAAGATCTATGACGACAGAGTTGGCACATTCGCTGGACCATGACAAACAGCGGCGTAAGAGAAGCGCCCCGGGCGGGGCGATGATTTTTGCTGTGCGCCTGGTCCTCTTCTGGGAATGGCTGTGGCCGGCAATCCTCCCAGCGGTCGCTATTCTTTATGCCATTGCGGTGATCAGCCTTTTTGGCCTTTGGCGGTTCATTCCCGCCTGGCTGCACTGGACCACCATCGTCCTTGCTGGTGCGGTTTTTGTCAGCTTGCTATGGCGTGATCTGAAGGGCTTTCAGTTTCCTTCCCGGCGTATGGCGCAAGCGCGCCTCGAAGAGGATGGTGATGTTGCCCATTCCCCGTTGCAAGCGCTCGATGACACGCCCTTTGATGGGGCCCCTTCAGATGACATGGCCTCGGCGCTTTGGCGCGCTCATATGGAAGCCAGCCGGGAGAGCGCGCGGCAAGCGCGTTTTCGCGGCGTGCGCGCAATGGCTGATGATCGCGATCCCTATGCGTTACGGTGGACAGCTATCGGGCTATTAGCGGTAGCGTTGATCGCTGCTGGCGACGATTGGGGAAACCGCCTGATGACCGCGCTTGCACCGAGCGAGGCAACGGTGTTCGGCCGGTTTGCCGCAGATATCTGGATTGAGCCGCCGGACTATACCGGGAAAGCGCCGATTTACCTGATGCGCCCTAGCGAAAAGCTCAGCGGTCTTGCGCCTCAAGTCAACGCTCCAGAGGGCTCGGTGTTGATCGCGCAGATCTATGGGCGAGGGGGCCCGCGCCTTCAATACGACACTCAGGATGCCCATTCCATTTCTACATTTGACCGTAATGGCGCTGCTTCCCGTGCGACACTGGAGTTGAATGAGAGTGGTCTGGTGATATTACGCCTTGGCTCTCGGGAAGTTCGCTGGCCAATCGGTGTGCTTGCCGATGATGCTCCCCGGGCCAGCTTTGTTGAGGATCCTCTTGCTACGGAAGATGCGTTCCTCAGTTTCACCATTGTGACCAGTGACGATTATGGCATCACCAATGGGCAATTACTATTTCGTCTTGACCCGGAACAAGAGCGCCCTCTTGATGCCCCTGCCCTTGATGAAGCGGCGCTCTTAGAGATACGGTCAGTGGATGTCCCCGGCATAGTGGGCGCTGGCGGCGAGCGAAAATTTTCCGTTGATCTTCAAGAAGACCCCTGGGCAGGTCTCACAGTGTTAGTGAAAGTCGTTGTCATGGATGGCGCCGGGCAGATGGGTGAAACCAGGGAAGCCTCCGTTACACTTCCACAACGGGTGTTTTTCAACCCGCTCGCTAAAGCGGTGATCGAGCAACGCCAAACGCTCTCTATCGCCGCAGAAGACTGGAAACGGGCGGGCCGTTCATTTGATGCGTTAACGCTCGCGCCAGAAATATTCTATGGCGATGATCTCACCGACTATCTCCTCCTGCGCGCAGCCTTCTGGCGGGTCATGCGTCAGGGCGGTGACGGCTATGGCGACGCCATTGAAAACTTTTGGCCCTTAGCCTTGCAGTTAGAGGATGAGGCGCTGGAGTTAGCGCGCCAGCGCCTTGAGAGACGCTTTGCGCGAAGCCATAGAACGCGGCGCCAGCGAGAGCGAAATCGCAAGACTGGTAGAAGAGATGCGTCAGGCCATGAATGATTATCTCGCGGCCCTAGCGCAATCTGGCCAGCCTATGGATGCATCCCGCACCCAAAACACCCAACAGCTGGATCAGTCAGATCTTGACCAAATGTTGGATTCCATTCGCGACCTTGCACAGTCCGGAGCGGACAATGCGGCGCGACAAATGCTTTCTGATTTACAAAATATGCTGAGTAATTTGCAGCTCACCCAGGGCGGTCAGGGTAATGGTTCAGGTGTCCCCGGAGAGGGTGGTCAGTCCGGCCAAGGCGACGACAGTACGACGGGAAGGGCCGGCGCTCTTATAGGCCGCCAGCGTGAATTGGCGGACGACACCTTTGAACGAAGGTTGTCTCGTGAAGGCAACAGCGATGATCTGGCGGAGCGACAGCGCGGTCTTGACGGCGAGCTTGATGAGCTCATCGGTGAATTTCAAGGGGATGACGGTGCTGATCCGGGCGGCGCGGCAGCGCGCTCCTTTGACGAGGCCAGCGATGACATGCGTGATGCGCACCAGGCCCTTGAGAATGGAGACCTTGATGCTGCGGCCAGCGCCATGGATCGTGCGATCAGCAATCTTCGTGACGGCGCTGAGGGGCTTGCCCGGGAGCAGATGCGTCAGGCCAATCAGGGGCGTGAGGGCGGAGATGGTACAGGGGTCGATCCTCTTGGCCGTCCCGCGGGCCGCGTTGGTGGTGAGGGTGTTGAGGTGCCTGAAACAAGTGATGTGGAGCGCACTCGAGCGGTGATCGAGGAATTGCGCCGCCGCCTCGGGGAGCCGGGCCGCAGCGATGAAGAGATCGATTATCTGGAGCGCTTGCTGGACCGGTTTTAACGCTCACCCAAAGCACCTATAAGATTTTCACGCAGATAGGGAATACGGCGTGAGCACCAAAAACTCTGACAATAAATCATCCACCCTGTCTGGGCCAATTTCTCGCAGGAGCCTGCTTCAGGCCGGCGGTTTTGCAGCGGCATTGGGAATGCCCATTCCGTTTATAGAAAAACTCGCGCCGGGAATAATTCCTGCGGCGCTGGCCCAGGCCCCCAGGGATCCTGCTGCCTTGAAGCCAGGCCTCACGATTCTTGGTGACCGCCCGCTCAACATGGAAACCCCGCCGCACCTTCTCGATGAAGATATCACTTCGGGCGCCCGCATGTTTGTGCGCAATAATGGCCTGCCGCCAATCCTCACCGATGCGGATATAGAAAACTGGCGGCTTGTCATCGACGGTGAAGTAGAAAACCCCCTCGATCTTTCAATCGTAGATCTTCAGCGCGATTTTGAAACCGTCAGCTTGCGCCTGCAAATTGAATGTGCGGGCAATGGCAGGCGATTTATGAAGCCTGCCGCCAGGGGCAATCAATGGTCATTCGGCGCCATTAGTTGTGCGGAATGGACGGGGGTGCGTCTGCGCGATGTGTTGCTTCGTGCCGGGTTAAAGAAAAGTGCTCTTTATACGGCCCATCACAGCGCTGATACGCATCTTTCCGGCGACCCGGAAAAAGCGCCAATCTCGCGCGGCATCCCTATCATCAAAGCGCTGGAGGCACATACGCTGATTGCATTTGGTATGAACGGGACCGCCATTCCGGCTTTGAACGGTCATCCCTTGCGCCTCGTTGCCTCTGGTTGGCCCGGCTCCTGCTCGCAAAAATGGCTGACCGGGATTGAAATTCGCGACCGCGTCCATGACGGCGCGAAGATGACCGGGCAATCTTACCGCGTGCCCGCATACCCAGTCGCGCCGGGAACGGTTGTCCCGGATACGGATATGCGCATCATTGAAGCCTTACCGGTAAAGTCGTTGATTACGGCGCCTCAGACAGGCGTGCGGGTAGGCGCTGGTGAGGCGTTTGACGTGCGCGGGGCAGCTTGGGCGGGTGATCTGGCGGTGGCGGCCCTCGACATCTCGGTTGACTTTGGCGCCAGCTGGACGCGGGCGCGCCTTGACCCGCCCGCCAATAAATATGCCTGGCAGCGCTGGCGCACGGAGCTACGCTTTGCGCAAGCCGGTTATTATGAAATCTGGGCCCGGGCGCGCGATGAGGCTGGTAATATGCAGCCTGCCATTCCGCCCGGATGGAACCCGCGCGGTTATCTTAATAATATGCAGCATCGGATTGCGGTCTTTGTCTTGTGACCAATGCGCAAAACCTATTCTTCCGGTTACTGATGGTAGCAGCGATGATGGCAATCACCTTGTCGCTGATGCAGCTCATGGGCGTGTCGCAAACTGTTGAGCCGTCCAGTCATAGCGATACTGTTGACACCACCCCCATCCGCGAACTTGTACTCACTAAAGAGCAGCGTCTTTCGGCTATGGCCAATGACTGGTCAGGCGAGATCGCTTATGGGGCTCCTTATTCGGCATTGACGCCGTTAAATTCGGTTGAGAATGCTGCGACCGATATCCGCTTTAATCCTGCAGATGATTATTGGGGATTACCCCGCAGTGAAGGGGTTGAGACGGTGGCGGGCTATTGCAGCGCCTGTCATTCTCTCGCCATTGTCATGCAGCAGCGCCAGACGGATGAAGGCTGGGATTATCTGTTGAACTGGATGGTTGAAAAGCAGGGTATGTCGCCGCCGCCCGATGATATGCGCATAGAGATTATTTCATATCTGGCCCGGGAATTTGGGCAAGAATAAATTGCTGGCGTTAATCGGTGCGCCCGCAAAATACAGTTGCTTTAAGTGGCATTGGTCCGGGCTCTGGCCCAAAATCGGCGTGTAGGCGTTCTTTAACCGCGCCCATCACCTCGTCTGGATCTATGCTTCCATGTTCTTTTATCTCGTCAATTAAGGGATTGCCGAATACCAAGCCGCGCGCAAACATTTCCCAATTTTTGACATTCTTTTGCAAGCAGATTGTTTCATGTTCGATTTTTTGAAAGCCAGCGCGTGACATGTCCGCACAAACAACTGCCGGGTCGGGGTAAGAGAAGGGAACCCGATAAAAACCTGGCGGACCGTTCGAAAAGAATTGTGCGGAAACCTCTTGAGCAATCTGCGAGAAAGGGTTTTCTGACATTTCCCCCCATGTGTTGAAGAGATATGATCCGCTGGGCCGTAAAACCCGCAACGCTTCACGAAATGATGCTTGCTTATCCGGGAAAAACATTACGCCGAACTGGCAAACAACGAGATCGAAATGATTGTCAGGAAAGTTGAGCAGCATTGCATCTGCGGTTGCGAATTCAATATTTTCGTCAGTTGTAAATTTCGATCGCGCCACCTCAAGCATGGGCAGGTTTAAATCCGTAATGGTTAAATGCGTATCGGCGCCAAATGCGTTTTTAAGTTTCCGACTGACAATTCCTGTGCCGCAGGCAAGCTCCAGCACGCGAGTCGGATGCAACGCCGCAGCTCTGTGCGACAAGTCCGCAGCGTAATCATCAAATATGTTCGGTCCCAGGCCTTTGTCATAATTTTCAGGAATATCTCCAACAAACTGGCTTGCATTATCGGCCATACATCACACCGCCCCAAGAAATGGCAGGCCGCGCCTATGACCATTATCATCCATGCCGTAGCCTATGAGGAAATCATCGGCGCCCGCTTCAAAGCCAATATAGTCCGGGTTTAAATCTTCAGCGCGACCGGTGAGTTTTTTTATGAGGACGCATGTTTTTACGTCCGCTGCGCCGCGATCGGAAATCATGCCTTTGCCAAAATGCAATGACCGCCCGGTATCAAGCACGTCATCGACAAGCAATACATGCTTGCCTTTGATGTCGACTGAAAAATCCTTCAACAATGTCACCACACCGGATGACGCGCGCGCGCCGCCATAAGAAGAAAGCTGCACGAAATCGACGATTGGATCGCTGCCATATTTATGCAGCGCTCTGATAAGGTCAGCCGCGAAAATAAAAGCGCCGGTTAATACCGGCGCCAGCAAAAAATCTTTAGGCAGATCATTGGCCATCTCGCGAGCCATCTCGTCGATGCGGGCGGCAATGGCTTGTTCATCATAGAGGACGCGCATGGATAAGGACCTGTTTAGCTCAACTCACCCATCTCATAGAGATTCTTGCCCGGCGGGGCTAGGTTATTACGCTCTAATCGTTGCGGCGAGGCAACAGGTTGCTGACAGCAGTGTTGGTCGGCGCGAAAGACAGCGCAACCTCCACCACGCCTTCTGGCGCTGCTGCACGAGTCATAAATTCGACGGCGCCGCCAGCGGTGATCTGGGCTTCCGCAGGCGTGAATGTCCAGCGTGAGAGCAGCACGCCGCGCGGCCCGAGGGCTTCTGCTTGTAAGAGGGGCGCTGCAACCATATCACTGCTGGAATTTGAAAGATTGCCAGTGATTTCTATGGTCGGCCCGCCTGTGGACATAGCAAGGCGGTGGCGAACATTTTCAATCGCCAGGCCGTAGGGATTGGCGGTAATGCCAACGACGGCATAAGCATCGGCGGTTTGCGGCGCGATCGCAACGATCTCATCGCGATAGGCAACCACCGCATAGATTGATCCTGCGACAGCGGCGACCCATGCGGACCAGCCAAAAGCACGCAACGGCGTCATACGGTTTTTCGAGCGAAACTCGGCGCGGCGGCGGGCTTTTTTGATAGCGCGCTCAAGCTCACGTGGTGTGACGCGTAGAGATGCAAAAAATTCCTCGTCGAAATAGGCCGGATCAAAGCGGCGCACATCTTCTACGCGCGCAATGGCGGTGGCGCGGCGGCGCTCGGTCCTGATGCGACGACCAAATCCGCGTGTCTGGTCGCTATATTCGCCGACATCTTCCCAATCAGCGTCGACAATCGTTGCCTCGCCTGAAACATATTCGTCCTCGGCGTAGTCAGTACCATCAATATATTCGCCGGGATCTTCGCTCTCAATATCTAGATCGTCATGATCGGCAAACCGCAAAGCTTCTCGTGCGGCTTCGGCACGAGGAGACGGTGTTTCATCAATTTTCTCTTTTTTAGCCTTGCGGGCTCGGGAAAAAAATGGGCGGCGGTCCTCCTCTTCATCGTCTTCGACAATGAATTGACGACCCATGCGCCACCCTTTTTCCACCGGATCGGCAGCTTTGGCGGCTTTGCCGCGCAGACCCGCTTTTGCGGGTTTATCATCTTGCTTTGCAGCAGATTTCTTTGAAGTCTCTTTGGTTTTCGAGGCGGTTAGCGGTGCATCGAACAAACTATCATCATCGTCATCATAGTCCGCATCATCAAACTCTACTGAGGTGACGGCAGGATCTTCTTTGGGTTTTGATCTTGCAGCAGTCTTTTTGGGCTTGGCTTTGGCCTTGGTCGTAGGCGCCTTATCGATACCCACTTTCAACCGCGAGCGCTCTCGGTTAGGCTTAGCGCTCTCCGCTTTATCTTTCACGCGTGCGGCGGGGGTAAGGTCTTCTATGGGTGCTACGTCAATTTCTTCGGGTGCAGGTACGAACCAGCTTTCACTGCAGGCCGTGCATCGCACTGACCGGCCATTGGGAATGAAGCGGGCGTCGTCAACATCGTAGCGCGTGGCGCAATCTGGGCAGGTGATTATCATAATCGGACAGAATCACGTATTTTTGAGCTGTGAACGTGAGTAGACAGCAGATGGGAGCGGATGGGTTGATCATTGAGCTTGATAAAGTCGGCCTCTCCTATGGGGGAGAACCGGAAACGCTGAGCGATGTCTCCATGCGCCTTGGTGAGGGTGAATTTCGTTTTTTGACTGGCCCTTCGGGGGCCGGGAAAACATCTCTGTTGAAGATGATTTATCTGGCGCATCGGCCAACGCGCGGGCGCTTTTCGTTGTTTGGCGAAGACGCAATGAATGCGCCGCGCGAGGCGTTGCCTGCCCTGCGTCGTCGCATCGGTGTCGTGTTCCAGGAATTTCGCCTGCTCGATCATCTTACTGCCTTCGAAAACGTCGCCCTTCCCATGAAGGTCGCCGGTATTAACCAAAAAACCAATACCGCGAAGACGTAAGCGAACTCTTAAATTGGGTCGGATTGGGTCACCGTATGGAGGCCAAGCCGCCAACTTTATCAGGTGGCGAGAAGCAGCGCGTGGCGCTGGCCCGAGCGCTGGTCTCTAAACCGGACCTTATTCTCGCTGACGAACCCACCGGCAATGTTGATCCGGTGATGAGTGAGCGCATTATGAAATTATTCGTAGAGCTTAACAAACTTGGCGCTGCTGTGATTGTCGCAACTCACGATCTGCATCTGGTGCAAACGCTTGGTAAGCCTGTGTTAAGAATTTCCGATGGCAGATTATCGAGATCTTCGTCCCTGGGCGGTGTCGAATGACCGGCGCTGACGAAATAGAGACATCGCAAGCTGAAGAGGGTGCGCATGATAGCTTACCACCGCGCAATAGTTTTTTACGACGGCTGCGCGCTGAACCGCTTTTGCCGGAAGCCGGCGCCGGCGGTGCGCCGCTAACCGCTGTGATCGCGGTCATCTCTTTTCTTGCTGTGTTGGCGATGGCGGCAGTATTGATCATCAACACGGCCGCGGGCGCCTGGACCTCATCGCTGCGCTCAGAGATCACGGTTCAGGTAAAAGGCGCTGATGCGGCGGAAATCTCTGCGCGGGCTGAGGCTGCCTTACGAGTGCTTGAAAACACCGACGGCGTTATTGAGGCATCCGTCCTCAGTCAGGACGAAGCGGCAGCTCTGTTAGAGCCATGGCTTGGCAAGGGTAATGTCACTGCATTTTTGAATGTCCCGTCGATCATCGAGGTTAAGATTACTCCGGCGGCGCGAAGTGATCTCGATTTATTGCGCAACAGGCTGAAAGCTGCAGCGCCAGGCGCAACCCTTGATGATCATGCGGGCTGGTATGACCGCCTCTCAAAGGCGGCGCGTTCGGGGCAAGCGCTCGCCCTTGGAGTTTTCCTGCTGGTCATGGGCGCCGCCTGCTCAATTTCTATATTTGCCGCCCGTGCTGGCCTTGCTGCCAATCATGAAATCGTCTCGGTGTTGCATCTTGTCGGCGCCACGGATGAGTTTATTGCGGGGGAAGTGCAGCGGCGGTTTTTTATTCTTGGCCTTCGTGGCGCTCTTGCCGGGCTGGTCATTGCCTTGCTGGCGCTCGGCCTTACCGCCTTCGCCATGCGTGCGGGCGTTGGCGGTGACGCATTCTTACCGAGATTCACCCTCGATCGCTGGCTGATCTTGTGGCTTTTCACGGTCCCGGTTGTGACTTGCCTAGTGACGGCTCTGACCGCGCGGCTGACGGTTTTGCGGGCCTTGCGCGAAGAATATTAGCCCTGGAGCACACATTACGGCTCAGACTCCCAATGGATTGAAAAATCTACCCCGCTAGACCCGCCGCTAGATAATCGGTTATTCTAGCGGGGCGCCATGATCCTAAACTGAAAGCGAGACTGTTCTGTGCGACGGCTGATCTTAGGATTTATTTTGATTTCCCTGATTTGGGCGATCGGTCTTGCCGCCTTTGTGGGCGGTCTGCCGTTGCCGTCACAATCTACTCCTGCGAGAACCCAAGCTATTGCCGTCTATACGGGCGGCGGCGGCGCACGGATTGTCGCCGGGATGGCGCTTTTTGCAGATGGGGCTGGCAATCGGTTGCTGATTTCAGGCGTTCACCCCGATACATCGCGGGCGCGAGTGGCGGAGTTCTGGAAGGGCGCCCCGGAATTATTTGATTGCTGCGTTGATCTTGGCCGCGAGGCCCTCAGCACAGATGGTAACGCCGCTGAAGTTTCCCAATGGGTGAGCAGGAATGACTATAACAGTATAGTGATTGTCACATCGGATTATCATATGCCGCGCGCTTTGGCGGCGAGCCGCACCCAGATGCCGGATGTCACAATTCATTCCTATGTGGTTGCCTCGGGTTATCTTGATCCTGATGGACGTCCAAATTCCCTTACTGCCTGGAGAGCATTGGCGGGTGAGTACAGCAAATTTCTGCTGGCGCGCGTCAAAGCATTCTTTTCCCTCAAGAGCGGTTGAGGCTTGATGCAGCACATTCGTTCCATCACCTTCATGGTGTATATTGCAGTCAGCATGGCCATCGCCAGCATCTTTGCGGCGCCGGTGGTGCTCGCAGCCCCTCATAAAGCTCGCGGCATCGCACAAACATGGTCGCGGGTGACATTACGGGTTTTGAAATTCCTGACTGGCGTTTCGTATAAAATTGAAGGCGTTGAAAATATTCCTACAAACGGCGTCATTGTCGCTGCAAATCATCAATCGCAATGGGAGACTATAGCGCTTTACGCGCTTTTGCCGAAACCGGTGGTGATTTTGAAAACAGAACTACTGCGGATTCCGCTATATGGTTGGTGGATGAAGCGTGTTGGCAATATTGCCGTGGATAGAAAAGGTGGCGCTAAAGCACTGCGCGCGTTGCGAACCAAGACTGCCGAGCGCCTGGCTCAAGGTGAACAAATATTAGTCTTCCCTGAAGGCACGCGCTCAGCGATTGGTGAGAGGTTGCCTTACCACTCGGGAGTTGCTGGTATTTACACGCATTCCGGCGCGCCTTGCGTTCCTGTGGCGCATAATAGTGGTGAGTTTTGGCGCTATCCGGGCATAGACAAAACCCCGGGAGAGATTACGATGCGATTTCTACCCGCGATCGCGCCAGGGCTTGGACGCAAGGAATTCCTGCGCCAATTACAGTCGGCAATTGAGGGTGCGCGCCCCGATCTGGCATTGCCAGGCGGAAATCTAGTTGAGGAAACGAGAACATCTGATGACTGATCAATTAACTCACGTGAAGCGCCGCTGGCTTTATATTCCATTCGTCGTTGCTGCGATAGTTGTGGTCGCCTATACTATGCTGTGGAGCGCGGGCGCCGCGCAAATGAAAAGCGCGGTTCTTGACTGGATAGAAGACCAGCGTGATGCAGGGTTGACGGTAAATTATAGTGATATTGTGTCTGATGGGTTTCCATTTTTCCTGCGTGTGCATATCGATGATGCGGAAATTGCCTCAACCAATGGATGGCGATGGCGGGGAGAGCGACTCTCGCTTGATGCGCTTCCCTATGACCTCAACAGGTTGATATTTTCTCCGCAAGGAGAGCAAGTCTTAAGCGTAGAAGGATTCGGGGAATGGCGCGTCATCGCTGCGGATCTGCGCGCCAGCATCGCAAATGATAAAGCGCGCGGATGGGTGTTTTCAATGACTGTCAGTGAGGCATCCGCATATCGTGATGCCGATGGAGCATCTGCGTCATTGCAATCGTTGATTTTTGATCTGGCGCCGGATGAGGGCGTTGAAACGACGCTTGTTCTAAATCTTGCGGCCAGCAATTTCTCTGCTGAGGTCAATGGCGAACGCTATTCCCTTACTGAATTAAAAACCATGACATCGGCGTCTCATTCGGATCTGTTATTGGTCAGTGATGGTGCAGCGTTATGGCGGCAAAAAGGTGGCGCACTGACGATCTCGGGGTTTTTTGCGGATATTGAAGGCGCTAGATTTTCTGTTTCCGGCGCCATTCATCTCGATGCAAATGATTATCCCGCAGGCGCTATCAATGCAGAAATAATCAATCCGGTGAATTTTGCACGCCTCTTGGGAAAAACCGGCGCCATATCTCATGCTGAGGCTGAGGCCGCTGCGGCGGGGCTTTCGTTGATGGCGCTGGCTGGCGGCGGTAAGATCGCAGCGCCGATCGATTTAAAAGGCGGGAAAGCGCAGATCGCCGGGGTGAAAATCGCGGATTTGCCGAGAGTGCAGTAATTTATGCGGTCAGAAGCAATTCCAATGTGATTATGGGAGTGTTTTCGTACAACTCTCTCTCTATGGTGATGACCATCCCCCTTCGCGAAGTCGTGAGTTAAGGCTATAATTGAGCATACTGCGCCGGTAAGTTTGACGGCGGCGTAGAGATCGTTAATGACCATCTAGACGGGGTCGGCAGACAGCGCCCGGTGAGTTGAGAAAGCGGATCAATGCAGGGCGTATATATAGTTTTTGCGGCAATTTGCGTGTTGGCTGGTTGCTCGGGGCCAACGGACCAAAGCACTGCTCCTGCGTCGTCACCGGCGCCAGCTTTGGATACCGGCGAGGTCAATCTTGATGTCTGGCTGGAGCGATTGGAAGTTGGCAGCCGGGAACTTTATAGTGCACGCGAAGCGGTTGTCGCGGCGGTTCGGATAAGTGAAGGCGATGTCGTTGCAGATATCGGCGCGGGCACCGGTCTTTATACATTGTTATTTGCCGATGCAGTGGGCTCAACGGGTCTCGTCTTTGCCGAAGATATTGAGCCGCTATTCCTAGATCTTATCAATCGCCGCGTTGATGATTTGGGATTTGATAATGTTACGTCGGTGCTTGGCCGGAATAATCATATTTCACTGCCAAAAGAGTCCGTAGACATAGTGTTTATTGCTGATACGTACCATTACTTTAATGACCGTGAAGAAATTATGCGCAGTGTCTACGCCGCGCTGAAGCCTGGCGGTGCATTGATCATAATTGATTATAATATTGCACCCGGGGAACAGCGTCCTGAACACAAATCTCATGTTCTCTTCGGTAAAGCCGGGGTTATTTCTGAAGTGGAATTTATCGGGTTCGAGATCGCCGGTGAGATATCGGTTGAAGGGCTTGACGATAATTATTTTCTGCGCTTCCTGAAGCCGTGACAGCAATACCCGTTCCTAAAAATGGTTTGCTTTTTGATGTCGCAAGCTATGTCTTTAAATTATCTCAACGAGCATAATGAAAACAACAATAACCAGTGCGACACCGCTCCTGTCTTCGCCGGAATCACAGCATGAGGCGGAAACTTCTCGCAAACTGTTTTTTTTACAGCGGCGTTTTGCGCCCCTTTGGGTGGCGTTTTGTCTTGGGGTCTTTGCCGACAATATGTTGCGCCAGGCCCTGATTATCGGGATTTCATTTGGCTATATCACTATGAATGGCGTCAGCGCCAGCGACAGTGCTGTGCCGGTGATCGGCGCTCTCTTTGCGGTCGCGATGCTTATCTTCTCTCCGCTCGCCGGTCAGGTCGCGGATAAGGTTGAAACATCAATGATGTTCCGGCGCGCCAAGTTCGTTGAAATGTTGATTATGGCCGCCGCCGCGTTTGGATTTATTTTTGATAACGGTCTGTGGCTGGTCGTTGCTTTATTTGCCATGGCCTCCCAGTCGGCTTTTTTCAGTCCGGCGCGCACAGGCGCTATGCCGAAATATTTCGCTCCTGACGAACTGATCCGAGCCAATGGGTTATTTAATGCCGGGCTCTTTGTTTCGATCCTGCTCGGGCTGTTATTCGGCGGTATGCTGATTGCGGAGCCGGGAGGGCGATACTATATCGCGGGCCTCTTGTTCTTGGCGTCTCTTGGGGGCTGGCTTGCCGTACAGAGGACATACCCGGCAGCGGCGAATGCTCCAGATTTGAAAATTGACTGGAATGTCGCGGCGCAAGGGTTCCGCATCCTAAAATTTGCATTCAAGGCGCCCGGTATTGGTCGCCCTCTGTTGGGCGTGTCGTTATTTTATTTAATGACCACCAATGTAACCGTCCTGACACCGTTTTTTGCGCGTGATGCACTCGGTGCAGGTGATAGCGTCGCAAACTCGATTATGGTTTTTTATGTGTTCGGCGCCGGCAGTGGCGCAGTGGGCGCATCGATGCTCTCGAAGGGGCGTAACGGGTTCTCGATGGCGACTTTTGGCGTCATCGGCGCTGCAATATTGACGCTCGGGGTGGTGTTGCTCACCAAGTCTGTGGCCAATATCGGCGTGGATACATTTGGTGAGTTCATCACCGCGCCTTTAGGGATAGCGCTGGCCCTCTGCCTCAGCCTGTCAGCGGCCTGTATGAGCCTTTACATTGTTCCGTTGCAAGCCGCCATTCAACGTCGTGCTCCAGCGCAGAACCGGGCGCGGATCATGGCGGCAAGCAATATGTTGAATGGGGCGATGGCGGGAACAGGATCACTTTCGGTCCTGTTTTTAACCCAGACTGAATTGAAGGCCACCGATGCTTTGCTGGCGGTGATGGCGGTTCAATTATTGATTGCCGGTTATATGATCTTGCGTTATCGGGCTGTGCCGCAAGGCCTTCATGATGAAGCTCAAAAGTCGGCTTGATCGCGATCCACAATAGGGATTTCACCGAGTTCCAAATCCAACAATAAAGCGTTATAGGTTTACACAAGGTCCCCGTAGCTCAGTAGGATAGAGCACGAGATTCCTAATCTCGGGGTCGGAGGTTCGAATCCTCTCGGGGACGCCAAAATAAATCAAAAAATTCAGAATCTTAAGAATCTTAGTTCGATTGTCGCCCGAGCGAATTGCACTTCAGAATATAAAAATAAGCACGGAATAAGCACTGAAGTCTGTAATATGCGACGCGACGTCGCAATATTATCTTAGAATACAGAGACCCGATCTCTTTATATTCTGACGCAAAATCAACTCCGTCCGTAGAACTTCATATTAAGCTCCATATGGCGGTTTATTATTCAGACCTCGAAGCTGGGTGTGTGAAGTCAATCCCGCCATTGCTTCTGTATGAGCGTACTCTCAGTCGGGGCGTTCAATGGCACATCGTCTATCAACTCATCGACCATAGTATCGAACGCATTGCTAACACCAGGCAGCGCAGTCGAATACGAGCCGTCCAATGCGTTTTCACTGGTGCTGATGGCGACAAATTGAATTGCCCATCCTTCGTTGCGGCGGCAAGCGACAGCGCGATTATTGAATTCATTCGCGACAAGTATAAATTCGCGGCAGTATTCTCCTGACGTAGATTTGAACGTCAGGACAGGAGTCATGGAAGCGGTCTGTCCGTCATCCAGAAACACAGTTTCGGCGCTACGTCCGGATTCCAATATTTGATGGATGGGTTGATCCTGATCAATCACGCCTGCGAACAACATTGCCTCGCCAATCGAGGTATTGGTGGGCAGTGCGAACAGCATTCCAACCCCAATGCCGATTGCAAGTGCAAGCGATGCTGCGAGCGGCGTAGCCCATTGTCCTGCT
>JAADIH010000292.1 GCA_013151435.1 Alphaproteobacteria bacterium | reverse complement strand
CCGCTTCCAGATTTATAGATTCGTCGCTGAGATTGAGGCTCGTCACCGCGCCGCCCTCAATACCAACACTTCGAAGCCGCGCATTCAACCGCACAACGCCGCCATGTTGCTTGATGAATGAGAGCGCCGGATCAATGAAGGCGGGGCCAAGCCCCTTCTTCGCAGTCAGGGGTATAGACGCCTGACCGCCCAATAAAAATGTCTCGCGAATCACACTCCACAACAGCTTCGCCTGCCCTTTGGTCGGCGTAGTGTTCAATACCGCCAAAGTAAGCGGCTCCCAAAACCGCGAGAACAAAACGCTGTTCTGATCCACTGCCTGCGCCACGGTCTTGTCGTTACCCGCCAAAGCGATGGCTCCCGCCTTCACATAGTCAAAAACTTTCGTGTCTGGCACGCGCCATTTTTTGTCGAATACCCAAAACGGAATGGGTCCTTCATTTATGCGCACAGTCCAGCGCTGGCCGGACTTAACATCAACAAAAGGATACATCGCAAAGGGCGGACCGGTCAGCGGATCTTGCGACCCTATGCGCTTCAAAAAAGACAACGCCGATTTGTTTCCTGACATGATCAGGTGATTGCCATTATCGATGTCGCATTCGAGATGCTTATCGTAAAATGACCGGCAACGCCCACCCGCTTGCCCGGCGCTTTCATAAATCGTCACGGCTACGCCGTTTTCAACCAGGCGAACGGCTGCTGCAAGGCCGGACAGACCGGCGCCTATGATATGTACACGGCTCATTGTTATTACATCATGATTGATAATGGCGGAGGAGTATTATTGGCGCGCGGCCCGCCAACAGCCGCAGCCCAGGAAACAATGGCATAGCGCACGCCCGACGTAACAGGTCTCGCCATATGTATATATCGCCAGTCAGATGGGAACGCCACCAACAACCCGCGGCTTGGTTTCAATGCAAAATCGCAATTGGGAAAATAGATTGCACCGCCCTCAAAATCATCGTTCACATACAGCAATAGAGAAAAGTCGCGATCGATGGCGCGCTTCCAGATTTTCTCATCCGGCTTCCAGTTATAGGCGTCCGAATGCATTATGTATTCACCACCTTCGCGATAACGCAAAACCTCTGGGGTTTCAAACCATTCAAGCTTTGTCTGAAAATGTGGTTGAACAACGCTCTGGTAAACATTGCGCACGGTCTCGATGACATCTAAATTGAGTTGGCTTGCCCCAATCGCTTCAGAAACACGTGCTTTACTTTCCACCTCCTCTAACGTGCCGTCGTCATGGAGTTTCCCCGTCGCATGACGATTTCCTCCCATAGTCTCACATTCTTTTACCAGTGCATCACACCATGCCGGATCAAGATAGTTTTGAACGACCAGCATCCCTGGCGGAATTGTGCCATTGCCAATAAAGCGTCCTGGAGGCGATCCCTTAAAGAAGTCGAACCATTTTTCTTGTCGTATCGGTCGCTCAGCAGCGTATCCGTGTTGGTCAAATTTTGTCATATATACCTACTGGGATAATTTCGGCGCAACAAACCAGCGCACTGCGATTAATATTTTCTCGAACTTTGAAAGAGACACCTTCGACTGTCCATTGGCCCAACCTCTCGCGGTCATTTTGTCGAGATAGGCTTCGTATACGCCCATCATCAACAGAGCGGGCCGCAAAATTCGCCAATCAAGGTCACCTAACGCAGATCGTGTTGCGAAAAATTTCGCCCGCGCCATTTCTGCAATCTCCGCACGCACGGCCGGAAGACCCGAGGCCTCAACGATTTCATCCGGTGTCAACGGGCAATTATGTTTCAGCAAAACCTCCCGAGGGAGATAAAGGCGTCCCTCAGTCGCGTCTTCTTCGATGTCCCGCAAAATATTTGTTAGCTGCAAGGCGTCCCCAAGCGACAAAGCAAAGTCTTTGGATGCTTTCGAATCGGGCGCGCCAAAAACCGGCATGGAGAGCACTCCGACAGCGCCGGCAACGCGGCGGGTATAAGCGAGAAGCCTTTCCAGGGTCGGCGCAACGATCGGCCCCTCCGCATCCATTTCCATGCCTTCGATCATCAAAAAGAATTCTTCTTTGGACAAATCGAAATGACGCACATGATCGAGCAGCGCAACTCCCGTCGGCTTGCTCGGCGCGCCCTGATAGATCCGCTCTATCTCCTCATGCCAGGATTTCAGTCCGGCTTTTTTTTCCGCGATTGGCGCCGGCTCATCGGCGATATCATCCACTTCCCGGCAAAAGGCGTAGATTGCATACATCGCTTCACGACGATCGCCTGAGAGAATACGCATGCCCATCCCGAAGGAGGTCCCTGAGCGACTGACCACTTCTCTTGCATGAAGGCGCGCATCGGCGCCGGTGACGGCCATCGCGGCGCTGCTCATGACCGTGCGCCCCTACCCGCCGCGAAAAAACCACTGATGGCGCCGCCAATCCCAGACATGACAAAATCAAATTTGTTGAGGGCGACGCGCGTCGCCAGCGGGTCACCTTTGCGCAGCCGCGCGATCAAAGTTAACAATCACCGCCGATTCCATGGCCAAATGCTTTGACTTCAGCACAGCAGGAAGCACACGCGCATCCGCCATCAACGCATCACAGCCATCAAGCATCTGGTCAAACACCTGCCGCATAGCTGGTGTCAGAACATTGCCGTCTAGCTCTTCAATCCGGGCGCCTTGCGCCGCCATCCAGTCGCCAATGATATAAACCCGGTCCAGATCATGCCGGTCTTCCCCGCAGTCCTGGAGATGGTTGATGATCTGCAACACCGTGCAAAGGGCATCAGAATACCGATAACCGGCGGGGTCTTCGCCATGCAGGTCCAGAAGATATCGCCCGACCGGGTTTGCCGACAAAGCGCAATAGCCAAGCAACTCATCCCAAGTTGCATAGCGATTTTTTTGCGCATCCTGCACAAATGCCGCCACAAGATCAGAGCCGTGTTTCGTGGTCACATCGGTGGCGTTCATGCTTTCGCGTAACGCATGAGCCTTGGCATATTCCGCGCCATATCCTTCATCGCCCCGAAGCGCCGCATCAAAGGCGCGAAGACGGGTTATTTTCACCTCTGAGGATAGCGCCGGGTTGTCTGCAACATCATCGATGGCGCGCGCGAAGGCGTAATAGATCGCCACATGCGGCCGCAGGCGCTTGGGCAGTAAAAACGACCCAACCGGGAAATTCTCGTCCTTTGCGCTCTTTCCCGACGGGGTTTCCGCTGGACCAACTTCAGCGGGCGTGGGTGAGCTCTCTCGTGATGTTTCTGCAACTATGGACATGGTTGGCACAATAAGGATTTCTCGCGCATTTCCAAGCGGGGTGATGGGTATTCTTCCCTCTTGGCCCTGCCTCTTGGCGAGGGGCTAGCGCCGCATCGCTTGAGAGTGCCCCGCAAACCCCGGACACCTATTAATCAGCCCGGGCGCCCCGCCTGTTTTTTAGCAAAAGCTTTAGTCACCAGGAACACTGCGCATGGCGCCTCCTTAACTAGGTCACGTGACGCGCTGCCCTGAAAAATTGAACTCAAGAAATTACGTTGATGCGAACCGGTTACGATCAGATCAGCGTCAGTTTCCTTCGCGTGTTCCGCGACGGCGCCAGCCGGATCTCCATCGAGAATAACAGCTGTTGCATTTGGCGCGAGGCGTGCGCACAGCGCATCAAGTTTTTCCTGGCTTTCCTGACGCCCCTGTTTATGCATTTCAATCACATTCTCGGTTACCACAACCGAGCTGACCGCCACATCCGTAGAAAAGGCTGGGGCCATCACGCTCATCAGCGGCCAGACACTAACGATCTCTAATTTAGAACCATCTTTTTGCGCCAAACTATTGGCCGTATTAATCACGCCGTCTGCCAGATCATCATCAAGATCAATTGCTGCAATAATTTTCTTGAATTGCATCACCCATCTCCCTATTTCTTCTTTCTGTGTATCCCGCTACCAAAAATGTGGCAATGAAGAGCATAGATTTCCATGGGACCGAACGCCGCAAATTCTTTGGCAATCTTACTTCAAGTACCCGCGTTCTCTGGCCCAATCCAACATTGATAAAAGCGCAGGCTCAACCGCCGTCGCGCGCCAGCCAAGTTCTGATGCAGCTTTCTCACTCGAAAAAGTGACCTGCCGCCCGGCAAGTTTGACGCCTGTGAGCGGAGCTTTTGGCGGTTTGCCGGTGACAGCTGATATAAGTTTGGTATCCACGGCGCCCGCGAGATAGGCGACCCAATATGGCATTCTGGTTTTGGGTGACGGTTTGCCGGTTGCGGCTTCAATCATCGTGAGTAACTGGCGCATAGGAATATTCTCGCCGCCCAAGAGATACCTCTCACCCTTGTGGCCTTTATCGCGCGTCGCAATCAGCCCGACAGCGAGGCTATCCACCGGAACAAAATTTAAGATGCAGTCGATATAGGCAGGGGTTTTTCCATTGGCGAAATCGAGGATCATCTGTGTCGGTGGCGTCAGGCTGTCATCGCCCGCCCCGAGCGGTTCGGTTGGCAAAGCGATGACGGCGTTAAACCCATCCGCTGCCGCTGCTTCTACAATGCGCTCCGCACGCAATTTTGATTGCGGATAGGCGCCCAGCATACCTCCCGGCTCATGGCGCAAGGTCTCATCTACCGTAGATGTGCCGATGGGCGTTGTCTTTCCTACGAGTGTCGTGAGGCTGGAGCAGTGCACAAACGCATTGACGGCGGCAGTGCGCGCGGCGTGCACCACAAGCTCGGTTCCCTGGGCATTGACGCGGTCAAAAACACCGTTGTCCCGCGACCAGAGTTGAGCATAGCCCGCAAGATGGAATACGGAACTTACTCCCGCCATTGCCTGCGCGATTGCGCCAGCATCCAGGATGGATCCTTGTATGTCATCTTCATGGGTAGTTGGGGCGAGATCAAAGCTGCGTACCCGCTCGCTGCGCTCACGCAAATGCCGAACGAGGCTCGCGCCCACAAATCCTGCGCCGCCCGTAACCAGCGTGATACCGCTCATGTATTTATCTTCATTTCGCTGAGGAACACACAAGTACGCCCTCATCCGTCACCGACCCGGCGACAAGCCCGGCCCGGGTTTCAACCGCAATGGTCGCGGCGCTGAAGAGCTTTCCCGTTGGATCATCAAATAATATATCCACCGCTCCCGTTTCCGTGTTGGCTTTAACCAGCCGCGACGGGGCCTTCCCCAGCCCTAACTTCCGGTTCAACGCGAGGCGCCACATCGAAGCATGCGTCGCCGCAATCACCCCGCCATCATATGATAATGAGAGATTGTCAGGGCCGCCGGGGAGTTCAATTCGCTTACGTTCTTCCACGCCCTCAGCAAGTTCTTTCATGATGACCAGCGCATTTTCTCGCGTCGCCGACAGGACAATGTCGCCCATAGTTGTGCGCACCAGGCCATTAGCGAAAGCCGCTTTTCTATAAACCAGCCCGCTGTGACTGCTTGTAAGGCCGCTGCGCTTGAGGTTGAAGATGTCTTCAATGGCACCGCGCCATCCACATGCGCTATGATCAAATGACGTAAAAACCTGTTGCTCCGTCACCAGAACATCATTAGCCGAGCATGGAGAATTTTCTTTCACACCAACAAATATTTCACCATTGACGCCAACGCGCTGCAAACGCGGGGACATCCTCCATTTCCCGTGAATACGTTGATACGTGCGGTTGATAAAAACCAATTCCTGATTGCGCGCATCAAATGAGAGGCCATGAGGGCGTAGCCCGCCAGCAAATTCATCTGGTGAGATCAACGGCGCGATGTTAATCGCTTCCGCATCCGGGTCGAAAATCGTATCGAGCGACACAGCATAAATGCCGCCTTGGGGTAAGCTGATGGCCTTTTTGCGGGCTGCTTTTTCAACCGCGCGCCGGTCATAGGCGGCGATAAAAAGCCGGTTCGTCGCAGCATCAAGAACAAAGTCTTCCGCCCCGCGAAGATGGTCGCCGGTCGCAGCGTCAACCAAGGTAAGGCGCCGACACTGGTCTTGGGCATAGCGCGCGGGTGCGATTTCTTCCTTCGCACAGCCCGTCAGCACGAGAAGCGCGACCAGACTTGCCGCGTTAAGCTGCATTTTCCCCATTTTACGCTCCCTCACCACGCTTCGTCCCTGGCCGACTATAGCCCCATTTATCGATAAAATCGCCAAGCCGGTTCTCAACTTTGACTGCCATCTCATCAGAATAGTCGAACCTGTTCTTTTTAAAGCTTTTTACAGAATTGATGTATCGCTGAAAGGAGTCTTTTCCGGCTTCAAAGCCCGGAAGGTCGAGCGCAGAATAGATGGTTTCCAGTGCTTCCAGCGGAGCTGCATCCAGCTCGTCATAGCGCAGTTCCACAAGCTGATTGGCGGGAACGTCTTTTGCCACCTGTTCATAGTCACGCATCATCCGCTCATAAACCGACAGGATTGTTTCATCCACATCCACATGAGCGTAGCTTTGCAGCGCAAGCTCTTTGAGGAGTTTTTCATAAAAATTCCGCATCGACAGAAAAACATCATAAGGGTTCCTGTGGATGTGAATAAATTTAGCGTTCGGGAACATCTCACGCAGCATTTGAAACCGACCGGTATAGACCGGGTTTTTGATGAGGAGCGGCTTTCGGTCCTGATGCAGATAAAGTTTTCTTAGAAAATAAGTAAATTGGTCCTGCCAGGCTTTCACCTCTGCGGGCGTGCAACCATCAAAGAACAAACCGCGCTGAACATTCTGCGAGAACGCGCGCGGAAAATAAATGCCATGATAAAAAGACACTTCCGACATATTCGCAATGGCGATTTCATCTTCTTGTGGACTGTCAGGATTGACAGGAATATTATCAATATAGCGATGCGCCGGCAGCGCCATCTCGAGGAGTGGATTAAAAACTTTTGCGATCCCAAAAAGATCCCAGGGCAAACCCGTCGCCACCGGCGGAACAAAACCCCATGCCCTACTCTGACACATAATGTTATACAGATGCGTCGTCCCCGAGCGCCAATGACCAAGGATAAAAACCGGCGCTGGCATTTCATCGATTGCTGGCAGGCGGCTTTCCATGAGCAGTTTTTCCGCCATGGAAAATGGCCAGCGCCCAAGCGCCGCAAGCGCCACGCCGGCCCCAGCGCCCACATGCGACGGCAGCCCCGAGCGCCCAATCACGCGCGCCAATGTGCCTAAATTTGCGCCGCTCAACGGGTGCGCCATGGGGTGAATTCCAAATTATGCTTCAACGAGCCGCGTCCATAGCGCAGTCTGGCGCAGTTTGCCAGAATCCAGGGTGGCGAACGGCCGGTTAAGATTACCCTTCGTGACAACCTTGTCCCTTCATCCTGAGGAGCGAAGTGAAACGGAGCGTCACGAAGGACGGGACAAGGTTCCTCAGGGTGAAGTGAACTGACTATATATGCTGGTGCCCCCTATTAATGCTAAATGTCTAACAGCATTATAAACATATGCACTAGCCAATTGTTTAGCGCTTCACCCCAAAACCCAACGCATATGGCTAGTGCCAATCCAAGCGCTGTGCATATTAAAAATTCTCGGCGAACGCTTTTTGGGATTACATGACCCCGGCGTAATTGCGCAATATACTCATCGGGATCGAACCCAGCGATATGGCCTATAATCCAAGCTAAAATAACCGCAAGAAAAGTGATAACATTAAAAGCCATATAAATATCCGGGTTCGCTGTAAAATTGATTGAAGACTCCGGTCCGGGATATGTCAAGAAACGCTCAATTTACACTCGCAATCCTTGATCAACCGCCGGGTTGATACCAAACCTCACCCCAGCAACAGCGTTGCCAGTTGTTTTTTGTGATAGGCGGCATCGCCATATTGCGAGGCATGCCAGATGGCGCGGCGACGGAAAAGCTGTGCATCACAATCATAGGTGAAACCAAAGCCGCCATAAAACTGGATCGCGCGATCTGCCGCAAAGGAGAACGCTTTGTCAGCCTGGGCTTTGGCCATGCGCGTGGCTATCTCTCCGGTTCCTTGTTCGTTGAAGCAGTTGGCGGCGCCATAAAGATGCGAGCGCGCTTGCTCATAATCGAGGAACGCATCCACGGTCGGATGTTTCAACGCCTGATAGGCCCCGATCAGCTTGCCGAATTGTTTTCGAGTGTTGAGATATTCAATCGTATAATCAATGACAGCGCCCGTCCCGCCAACCATCTCAGCAACGGCAAGAAGGTTCGCGACCAAATGAATATGGGCAAATGTCGTGCGGGTTTTATCACTATCAAAAAGCGCCGCTACCGGAACCTCTATGCCGTCAAGCGTCACCTCATAGGATCGCCGGGTTTCATCAATGATCGTCTCCCGGCGCAAGGCTCCATCGGGCAGGTCCGTCTTTTCGATTGCGACCAATATCGGCGCGCTATCTACAAGAACGGATACAAATATCCATTGCGCAGAGGCCGCATCACAAACCAGTTGTTTTTTGCCCGAGAGGCGTAAAACCTCGCCATGCTTTTCGGCGCGCGCAGAAATATTCTGGAGATCCCAGTCATTATTATCCTCGCAAAGCGCCAGTGTCGCGATGGCGCCCTCGGCAAGCTTTGGGAGTAGCGTTTTCTTTTGGCTTTGGGTCCCACCCGTAAGCAGCGCCTGCGCCGCCAGAGTGGTTGAGGCGAACGGCGTCGCCATCAACGAGCGGCCCATCTGTTCCATGATTGGCGCGACTTCCGCCATACCCAATCCAACGCCGCCATATTCTTCCGGGATGGCGATGCCTAACCAACCAAGCTCACCAATCTCTTTCCAGACGCCCGCATCAAAACCGGACTCGTCTTCCAGAAGCACGCGGACTTTTTTAATCGGAGATTTCTCGCGGCAGAATCTTGTCGCGACGTCGAGCAAGCCTGATTGCTCTTCACTCCATCCCATATGGCCAAGATGTTCCATGTGTCTTAGCTCCCGACTATTTCTTAGGAAGACCGAGAACATGCTCGGCAATGATGTTGCGTTGAATTTCCGAGGTGCCGCCGCCAATCGTTGCGCCAAAAG
The DNA here is from genome assembly GCA_013151435.1 of Alphaproteobacteria bacterium. Taxonomy (GTDB): domain Bacteria; phylum Pseudomonadota; class Alphaproteobacteria; order Caulobacterales; family Parvularculaceae; genus Hyphococcus. Next base: position 18 of record JAADIH010000292.1, on the reverse strand, counting down.
AATTGAGATAGCTGCGCG
>JAADIH010000051.1 GCA_013151435.1 Alphaproteobacteria bacterium | reverse complement strand
CTGGCGCCTATCAGGCTTTGCATTCCGATCTCACGATCGCGCGCCAACCCTGGAAAGAGGCGGGCGGGAGCTTTGGCGATCCGCGCCTCGATGCGCTGGCCTATGCGGTTCTGGCCCCGAACCCGCATAACCGTCAGCCCTGGCTTATTCGCCTTGATGGTACGGACGCGCTGACTCTCTTTTGTGATTTGGACCGCCTGTTACCGGAAACCGACCCGCCAAACCGCCAGATCACCATTGGGCTCGGCGCCTTTTTAGAACTGTTGCGCCAGGCGGCGGCGCAGAACGGTTACCGCCTTGAGGTGACGCCCTTTCCCGAAGGCGAACCGCAGCCAACGCTTGACGAGAGGCCGGTTGCCCATGTTGCTTTTGTTCAGGATACGGAGGTCATAAAAGACTCATTATTTGGCGCGGCTCTTGACCGGCGCACATCGCGCTTGCCATTCGATCAAGAGAGATCTGTCAGCGCGCAAGCGCTGAACCGGTTGGATGCTGCGCTGCACGCAGATGGCGGCGAGTTTGAGTGGGTCAATGATGCCAGTAATATTGCTGCGTTAAAGAATATCTGCCTCGAAGGATGGCGGATTGAGGCTGCGACGCCGCACACACATGAGGAATCTGTAAAGCTGATGCGCTTTGGAGAAAAAGAAATCAACGAGAACCCGGATGGTATTTCTTTGAGCGGCCCGTTGATGGAAGGAATGCGCGCTACGGGCATTATGACCCGCGAGAAAATGAAGGACCATTCATCGCGCGCCTATCAAGGTGGGATGGATTATTATAATGGGCTGATTAACAGCGCAATGGCCTTTGGCTGGATATCAACCGGGGGCAATACGCGTGCGGATCAATTGAACACAGGAGCTTCGTGGATACGTTTGCAGCTGGCGGCAACCCGAGACGGACTCGCCATGCATCCTTTAAGTCAGGTGCTTCAGGAATTTCCGGAAATGGCGGAAATATTTGAGGAAATTCATGACTTTACCGGTGTTCGGGCGCCCGCGAACAATATCGACGGCCGGGTTCAGGGGCTCTTCCGATTTGGCTATGCAAAGTCGCAAGGGCCTGCGCCGCGCTGGCTGCTTTCCTCGCGGATCATCGCTGCTGATGACTCATAAAAAACCGCCTGCGGCGCCAGGGCTCCCAGGTGATCCGACTTTATTCGGGGTACTGACAGAAATTGCCATCATCGCTCAATTGACGACGACAGCATTTGAGCGCGTCCTCCCCGAGGGTCTGACCCAAGCGCAGTTCGGTGTGTTGCATCATCTCTTACGCCTTGACGCGGTGCAAACTATTGGCGAGCTGGCTTCCGCTTTTCAGGTTACACAGCCGACCATGTCATCAACGGTGAAGCGGCTTTTGGCGAAAGGCTATGTGGAGATTGTTCCCGATAAGGAGGACCGGAGGATCAAACGCGTATCGGTTACGGAGATTGGACGTGGCGCACGGGAAAAGGCGGTGAAAACTATCGCGCCCCATATCGCTGCCATACAACAAGATGCGCCCGATACCGACTGGGCGAGCACTCTCAAAGCCCTCACCGAATTACGGATATTTTTTGACGAGCGGCGTTAGCCCCTTGCTGGCAACAGTTTCGGATTGCGCAATAGGGCGGCGGAGACCAGCGCCACCGCCAACCCAACCGGGAAAATCTCGACAAATGTCAGGGGCAGCCGGAACAAAGGGTTGGCGTAATTTGTCACCATCTGGTCCATCTCGGCAATGAGATTTTCAAGCGCCGCGCCGGTAACCCCAGCCTCATGCTTCGCTTCAATGATTCCGGCGGTGTAATCTTCGATAAAGGCATAGTCGGTCAGGCTGAGATATGCTTCCCATCCAGCCACATACATCACCCCCGCGACGCCAGCGATGGCTAGCCCCACCATAAACGCGGGGCCGAATTTGATTACTCCGCCAAGATCGCGGTCGCGGTATCGCTTGACGCCGATAAAGATCATCGACAGGGCCACAAGCATGACGAGATAGCCAAACCACATCGAGGCGGCGGCGCCTTCTCCATTGGAAAGCACAAGGCCAAGAGTGAGACTGACGATCGCGACAGCGCCGGCGATGGAGCCATAAATGAGAGCGATGCGTATCATTGTGGGCCTACTTTCTGTTGCGTTTTTGGTAATGCGCAATAACCGGGCTGAAATCTTTGCTCGCGCTAAGGCGTAGCATTTCCTCGAAGGCGTCAAAATTGAAATCTTCCAGCGATGAAATATTCAAACAGCCTTTTTGGACTTTGACGCCCTTTAGCTGAGTTTTAGCGAAGTCGAGGACGTCGACATTGGCGTACATCACCATGGAGTGAAATGTGAAACCGCTCGCGGTCCGGGCGAGGCCGTATTTGAAGACATCATCTTGGCTGTAACAGAGTGCGTTCTTGGCCCGCATGATTGCGCCCGGCGCCTCGGTGACGGCCTTATCCTGGTCGCGGATGATTTTGCGAAGTCGGTTGACCAGGCGCTTTTGGCCCGAGGGCAATCCATCTATAAAGCTGGTCATGATGCGGCCTCGCTTCGTTCTGAGCCTTTAAGATATCAGCGCAATACTCCGATTGCCTATCGCCCAAACGGGTGAATTGGAGAAAACCACCCGCTTTCACCTGTGACGGGGCGGCCCTATGTCCTTTCTCGGCCCGCGTGCAAAGGCGCTTTATGACGCCATGGTGGATTTTTTCTTCGTTTCTTTCTTTGACGAGGAGGCGCGGTTTTTTGGTTCGCCCTCGTCCATGACTGCTTGTTTCAGCAATTTAAATTCCTCAACAATATCATCGGCAATATCCTGGACATCGGGAACGGCGACTTTGCACGCCACCAGACCGAAATCGAGGCGGTCCACATAGCTGCTAACGGTGATATTGAGTGCGCAGCCATGACTTGCGATGGAGACCGGAAAAGTCGCCGTGACTTTGCTGCCGGCAAAATACATAGGCTTGCGCGGGCCCGGCACATTCGAGATCGCAACATTCATGATCGGCGGCACACGGTTGATCAGCTTGGTGCGGCTGGTGAGTTGTGCGAGGGCTGAAACAACAATGGGGGCGCCAAAGAAGGAATAATCGGTTGGAAATATGTCCTTGATGGCGGCCAGTGCCTTTTTGGCGCGTTTGGAATTTTTGTTCACCGCTTTGAGGCGCTCCAGAGGATCAGCAATATTGGTTCCGATCCCGCAATTCATTGACGCCACCTGATTTGCCCCGGACGTATCCCCCAGCTCGCGCAAGGAAACCGGGACAGCCGCAATCAAATCTCGTTTGGGGAGCTCTTCATGCCGGGTCAGATAGCGCCGCAGCGCGCCGCCGCAAATCGACAGCACCACATCATTGAGTGTCGCGCCCGATCTTTTTGCGGTAGCGATCACCTCCTTGATGGGGAGGGTTTGCGCGCCGAAAACCCGTTGTTTTTGGATGCGAACATTAAACCGCGTTTTGGGCGCCGGGCGGATTTTCTCCAGCAGGCTCTGATCATCCTGGGCGGCGTTTTTAACGACATTCTTGAGGGCTTTAGCGACTTCTGGCGCCGCCCTTACCAGACCGATATGCTGCTCAATGAAGCGCCCATGGGCGCTGCCTAAAAGCTCAAAAAAACCAGCCTTTTCTTTGTTCAGGCGAACCTCATTATGTGGCAAAGGCGGGCGCGGCGTTGGCTCTGTATCCGAGAGAATATCCATGACGGAGGCGCCTGCGCCGCCGTCGAGCGTTGCATGATGGGCTTTTGTGTAAAGCGCAAAACTTCCCTCTTTGAGGCCAAAGGCGGGGTCCTCAATGCCTTCAATAATATAGAACTGCCAAAGCGGGCGGTCGCGGTCGAGAGAGATTGAATGGAGGCCCTGAACGATCATCCGCAATTGCTCAAGATTTCCAGGCTCAGGTAGTCTCGCATGCTTGATATGGTAATCGAGATCAACAAGGTCGGTCTCCACCCATACCGGATGATCAATATAAAACGGCGTATGTTTTAGCTTGCGGTGAAAGGACGGTATCTCAGGCAGTCTTTCAACAATTTGCGCCTTCAGGGCTTCATAAGGGCTCGACCCCTTCTTCGACGGCTCGCAGATCAACAAGCTCGAAATGTGCATGGGGGTCTCATTCGTCTCCATGTACAAAAATGTTGCGTCTAATCCTGACAGCTTACGCATTTGCTTCTCTCCCCCTCATTTTATGCGCGCGTACACAATTATGCCGCCCCGACCGAATCAAAGCTTGGTGTGCGGATGAATAATTTACGCGCGCCCTTGCTGACAAAAGGCGCCCAGTCGCCTTCGTCTTGCGCCAGCCGGTCTGCAATCACAAATAAAACACTTGGGTTGACCCCGAGCCCAGTGTGACTGCCTTCAACAATGATGTTTTCTATTGTGGCTGCTTGCGTGCTATTTGACGGTTTTTGCTGGTGGCAATTCTGCCAGGCCACAATACCGTCGGTCTTGGTGTAAATGGATGTGGTTGGTACTGGCGGCGCGATGGAAAGAGTGGTGTCGAGGGGATGATCCTCAACCGAATGCCCTGCAACGTACTCATAAAAACGCGTTGCGTGTGAAGCTTTTATATTGCCCGAATGGGGGCTGCCCAGCGAGATAACTAACCTGACTTTTTCCGGCCGGAGTTTTGCCAGCTCCCTGGCGAATATGCCGCCAAGGCTCCAGCCGATAATGCTGAGTTTGCGGTTGTGGGTTTCAAAAATCTCATCGACCCGCGCCAGCATTTTTTCAAAGGTCTGCTCGCGCAATCCGAGATTGCGTCCCTGCTCCCAGGCGTATGGCTCATATCCGCGCTTTTTTAAAAACTTGCGCAAGGGACCAGTAGACAAATCTGACGCCGCAAGGCCCGGCAAGACCAGCACCGGATGGCCGTCGCCTTTAGGGAGATGTTTAAAAAGGGGCGCAGACGCAACATAAGCGCCGAGTTCAAAAATCGATCGCCCCTCCATTATTAACAGTAATGGGGACGGTGCTTTTATTTCTGATGATTTCTCGCCCATTTTATCTCCCTAAGGACTTTTCTCATTCAGCCAATTTGCGAGGTTCTAAAGTTTTGTCCAAAAATCTGAGAACGGATCATAGTCATTTATATGAGTCTTGCCAAACAGATGACTGCATAAAGCGGCGGACGCGCTAAAGCTGAAATTGGCGTAAAATCACCTGTTTTTAAGGCGATAAGGCCATTTTGGGTAACCTTAACTTGGCCTCTTGGTCAATTCCAGAGCCCGCTCCACGCTTGGTGTCAGCACGATTTCTTTGCACGCCTCGATCATGGCGCGGCCCTCGCGCGGTTTCATGACCGTGGCGGCGCGCACCGCAGTGCCGACAATGCCGGTAAAAAGACGGCCCAACCGTAAAGCTTCGCCCTTAGAAAGGGCTGGCTTGATTCTTTTGAAGGCGACGCTGATTGTTGCTGCATGGAACTCCATATCTGCGTCATCCATTGCCTGTAGGCGTTTATCAGACTGAGTTGCCTGCCAGATGGCGCGGGCGCCGGGCACTGCGCAAAAGAACTCGTAATAGCTGTCAATCATTGTACACACAGCCGGGATCATATCTGTAGGCTGATGAACTGCAGCAAAGACCTCTGCGACGCAAACACGACCCTCGGCATTATAGCGCTCTGCCAGCGTTGCAACGATCGACGCCTTGTCGGGGAAATATTGATAGAGCGATGCAATTGATATTTCTGCGGTCCCGGCAATGTCGCTCATGGCGACGGCATCTACGCCTTTCGTGACAACCAGTTCCACCGCGACCTCAAGGATGCGCTCAAACCGGGCGCGGGAGCGCGCCTGCACGGGCTCTTTTCGCGGCAGAATTTCAGCGAGGCTTTGATCGGTCATACTTATGTATTGGCCCTTCACGAATTTGCGGCTTGACTCTCGCATAAACATGAGCATATGTCACGTTATAAACATGAGTATCTATCATGTTTTGTGATTAAACCTTCCTCGAAGCCCATAACACATGCTGTTGTATAGGAGATAGACCATGTCGAAGCGAATATTTATCTGGGTGGGGCACCCAAAATCCGGGTCTTTATGCGAAGGCCTGGCTGGCGCCTATGAGGCGGCGGCGAGCCGGGGCGGCGCGGAAATACGGCGCATGGATCTCGGCGCCATGTCTTTCGATATGGCCGGGTTTTCGGGCCACGGCGATAACATGCCGCCCTTAGCGCCTGACCTGGAAGCCTGGCAGGACGCTATTTCCTGGGCGGATCATTTGCTCTTTATACATCCCTATTGGTGGGGCGCCATGCCTGCCAAAGCAAAAGCAGTGCTGGATGGCGCGCTAGTCCCCGGCTTTGGTTTCAAATATCGCGGCAAGGGGACGGCATGGGACAAGCTTCTCATCGGCAAGACCGCAGATGTTATCATCACCTCGGATACGCCGCCGCTTATCGATACGCTGATCTATAGAATGCCTGCGCGACGGGCGATCAAGAACCAGGTTTTAGGTTTTTGCGGCGTCAAAACAAAAAACATCGTTCAGTTTGGATCGGTAAAAACCGCCAGCAAAAACAAGATCAGCAAATGGCTGAGGCGAG
>JAADIH010000135.1:7471-7762 GCA_013151435.1 Alphaproteobacteria bacterium | reverse complement strand
GGCCGCTCTCAGGCTCGTAAAGACGCGGCAATAAATTGAGCAGCGTAGATTTTCCCGATCCCGATGGTCCTACAAGGGCAATCATCGAGCCCGCTTTTATCTCAACGCTCACCCCATCAAGGGCATTCGCGCCATCTGCCTCATATGCAAATTTGACATCATCAATGCGAATGGCGCCAGGCCCTGGCGGCAATTGGACAGCCCCATCAGCATTTTTAATCTCTGGCGCGGTGTCGATCAGAGATATGATCCGCTCGAAGGCGCCAAACCCTTCCTGCATCACGGCGTGTA
>JAADIH010000135.1:0-7459 GCA_013151435.1 Alphaproteobacteria bacterium | reverse complement strand
CTGGCTGCGATAACAGCAACAACGCAATAATGAACGAGATGAATTCCGCAGTCGATAAAGCGCCGTTGGATATCCGCATAGCCACCACCGCGATCACTAGTCCCATGGCGATTGAGCCTGCAAAGAAAATAAACGGCTCATTCAAAGCGCGCGCATAAGCCATTTTTTTGTGCAAGCGCAGGCGCTCTTCAAATGCATCAGCAGCGCGCGTGCGCTCCAGGGGCTCAAGCTGATAAGACTTCACCATGCGCGCGCCGCTAACCGTTTCGCCGATCAGCGCTGTCACATCACCCGCTTGCGCTTGCGCACTGGAAGATGTTTTACGCAAAATTTTACCAATACGTGCGACCGGAATGCCGATTAAAGGATAGATCAGTATAACCACCAAAAACAACGCCCAGTCATACCAGAGCATCATGGCGCACAAGCCGACAAGGGTCAAAATATCCCGCACAGCATTTGAGGCGCGCCGTAAGGTTTCCCGTAAAACCATCGTATCATTGGTGAAGCGGGAAATGATCTGGCCGGAAACTTCCCGGCGCTGCTGCGCAAAATCCAGCACCATCGAGAACATATCGTTCTGGATATCGCGCAATGTCGACAGTGCTGCACCAAGGCTGAGCCGTGTTTGAAAATATTGTGCTGTGGCGTTTAACGCCCCAAGCGCAATAATGATCAAAGGGCCAAAAATCTGTACTTGCCCGATGGTCGGCGAGAACCGGGGAGTGCCCCCTGTAAAGCCCGCATTGATCCACTCAACCCCAAGCGGGATGGCGCTCGCCGAAGCGGCATAGACACCTATCGCAATGAGAGATAAAGCCAGGCGGGGCCAATATCGGGACAAATAATCCCGCCACAGCCGCCAGGCGAGTTCAGCCGACGAGATCGAGCCACTCTTTGTGGTCTTTTCTTCATTAGTAGTCACGCGGCAACATCTCACTTAATCTATTCTCGGCGCTATCATCGCTAGCACTGCGGCGTGACGCAAGCTATTGAGCCAAAATGAAAAATTAAGGAATACTGTCGCCCAAATGCTGAAACGCCTCGCCAAAAGCGCCATTGTGGCTCGGCTCGCCAGTTGGCTGATTGGCGTCTATATCAGGCTCGTCCACAAAACATCCCGATGGGAGGTTAAGGGCTTAGAGCATTTCGAAAAAGCCGCCAGCGAAGGCAAGGGCGTCATTCTGGCATTCTGGCATGGAAGACTTTTGATGGCGCCAACCATCCGTGACTATACCGATAAGCGCGTCTTCATGTTGATCTCCAGCCATCGTGATGGCGAAATCATCGCTAATGCTGTGCGGTCCTATGGACTTGAATTTATTCGCGGCTCTGCGGCAAATCCAAACAAGCCTGGGAAGAACAAGGGCGGCGCCTCAGCCATCTTGCAAATGACGACGGCCCTCAATGAGGGGCATGTTGTCTGCGTCACCCCTGATGGACCGCGCGGACCGGGGGAAAAGGTTCAAAAAGGCATTATTCGCCTGGCCCAACAGTCCGGGGCGAGCATTCTACCCGTTGCCATTTCTCTATCGCACGGGCGCAAAATGGGCAGCTGGGACCGGTTTTTATTGGCGGCGCCATTCTCCCGAGGCGTCCAAGTCGGGGGGGCCCCCATAAAGATTCCCAAGGAAATTGACGCCGAAGCGCTTGAAAGCGCGCGCCTTACCCTTGAAAAGGCTCTTCTCGATGTTACCCAGAGAGCAGACGCTCTGGTTGGGCGTACCGATTAACAGCCCCCAAGACCCGAATTCGCTCTAAAACCGGATTGGCGCAGATTTCTATGACTTCTACCGTGCGTGAACCGCTTGGCCTTAAGATCTATCGCACGCTGAGCCGGGCGGCAGAGCCGATCGCAAATATGGCGCTGCAACGGCGCCTTAAATCTGGCAAGGAAGATCCAGACCGTATCAACGAGCGGCGTGGCAAAGCCGGCCGTGAACGCCCTGATGGTCCCCTCTTTTGGATCCATGGGGCGAGCGTCGGTGAATCCCTTTCAGTCTTACCCTTGGTTTGCCGTTTGTTAGAACTGCAGCCTGATCTAAAATTCCTGGTTACGACAGGAACCGTAACGTCAGCGAAGTTAATGAACGAACGCCTTCCCGCTGGCGCCTTTCATCAGTTTATCCCCCTGGACCACCCGGATTTCGTCAATGACTTTATTAATCATTGGCGCCCTGACGCTGCGCTGTTTGTAGAGTCGGAATTCTGGCCAAATTTAATTCTTGGTGCGCGCCGCAAGGTGCCATTCATGGCGCTCGTGAATGGCCGAATATCACCGCAATCCTATAATGACTGGAAGCGCCAACCCAACACAATTCAATATCTACTTTCGGCATTCGATGTGATCATCGCGCAAGATTATCAAAATGCAGAACGGCTGGTGGAATTGTCTGGCCGCAAAGTCGAAATGCTCGGCAATCTGAAATGCGCCGCTCCGGCATTGCCCGCAGATGAAGATCAAATAGCGCAGTTAAGGTCGGCTATCGGAGACAGGCCAGTCTGGCTGGCCGCTAGCACGCATTTGGGTGAAGAAGAAACTGTTCTAGCAGCGCATCAAATATTGCAAAAAGAACACAAAAACATTCTAACAATTATTGCGCCAAGGCACCCAACACGCGGTGAAGAAATCAAACTACTGGCGAGTGATATGGGGCTTCGCGCTCATCTTCGTTCCTGCGATGAGACGGTTACAGACGATATAGACGTGTACATCGCTGACACGCTAGGAGAGCTGGGCGTTTTTTATCGTCTCAACGATATTGCCTTTGTGGGCGGCGCGATAACGCCAAAAGGCGGACACAACCCTCTGGAGCCTGCACGGCTTGGCGCAGCAATATTGCATGGCCCCCACACATTTAATTTCGGTGAAACATACGCAACCATGCGCAAAGCAGGCGGTGCTGTTTTGGTTCGCAATGAACGTGAAATCGCTGCGGCGGTTAGCAGACTTTTGGCTGACGGAAAAACCCGCAAGACCATCGCTGATGCGGCACACAATGCGGCAGAGTCAAGCGCCGAACGCGTGCTGACAGATATTTGCTCTGCTTTGATGGAATCGCTTTCTCGAACCGCCGCAAAATCATGATGCGTGAGCCCTGGTTCTGGCACAGCCATTCGATCACGGCGAAAACTATCGCTGCTGCATTGTGGCCGCTTTCTGCATTGTATGATTTCGGGCAACGCATGCGCTGGCGCATGACCGCGCCAACCACCTCACTCGCGCCAACTATTTGCATCGGAAACGCAACACTAGGCGGCGTCGGTAAAACGCCTTTTTCAATAGCGCTTTATGAACTACTGCAAGAGGATGGCGTCCATGTTCAGTTTTTAACGCGCGGATATGGCGGCGTAGAAAGCGGCCCCATAAAAGCTGATCCGGCCATTCACAGCGCCGCACAAATTGGTGATGAGCCATTACTGCTTGCCCGAAAAGGACCGACATGGATCGCACGGGATCGCCGCGTCGGGGCGAATGCAGCGGCACAAGATGGCGCTGACATCATCATCATGGATGATGGGTATCAAAACCCGACGCTACAAAAAACTGTCAACATTCTGCTGATTAGCGCTGATAATCCATATGGAAACGGTAAGGTATTCCCTGCTGGGCCGTTACGCGAGCCGCTCGCGCGGGCTCAAGCGCGCGCTGATATCACTGTCTATGTCGGGCGGAATATGAAAACCTCCCAAAATGCTGCGGACAACCAAGGCACACCTTTCGCGGCATGGCTAGAGCCAGATGAAACGCCTCCGCCGCAACGGGTCCTGGCGTTTAGTGGTATTGGCCACCCGGAAAGATTTTTTGAACTTCTGCGCAATCGTGATTTTGATGTTGCCCGGACGGTTTCGTTTCCCAATCACCATCCCTTTTCAACTCAAAATCTTTCCGCGCTTAAAAGTCTCGCCCGTGAATTAAACGCGGCGATGATCACGACTGAAAAAGATTATGTGCGCATACCATCGGGCCAAAAAGAAAATATATTGACATTTCCAGTCCGCATGAAAATCAACCAGCCGACTCTTCTGTTGGACACCATCCGGACAATGATCGATCAATCAAAGACCCCTAATTAGGATACAATAGATGAGTCAAGAAAAGCCTTCAAATTCTGAGCTCCCCGCATTGCCGCAGCGCAGGTCCGACCGAAAAATATCGATCATGCATCGTTTTGTTTTCGGTTTGACGCTGGCGCTTTTATCCTATTTTCGTATTCTCGGCGTTGACCGGGCATCCGCACATTTGGGAAAATTTTTGCGGGTCGTTGGCCCACGGTTACGCAGTATAAGTAAGCGCGCGGAGGCGAATCTAAGACATGTCTATCCTGATTGGGATGAAGCAAAAATCAAAAAGACCACCGCTGATGTATGGGAAAATTTAGGGCGCACCGCCGCTGAATATGCGCATCTCGATAAATTCAGAGTTGACGGCCCGGAACCCCGCATCATTGTTGAAAATTTAAGCGCGTTCGCAGATGAAGACCGTACACAGGTGATTTTCGTAACCGGCCATTTCGCCAATTGGGAAGTCTCTGCAATTTGCGCCAATCAGCTTGGCATAAAACTTGGGATTATTTATCGCGCCACAAATAATCCGCTTATTGACGAAATGATCATAAAAAAACGCGCTGTCGCATCGACTCCTTTTCAGGCGCCCAAGGGCGCAAGGGGAGCGCTAGCTCTGCTTGACTTTATAAAACGTGGATTATCGATTGCCATACTCGCTGACCAAAAACTTGGCGAGGGCATGTCTGTTCCGTTCATGGGGCGCGATGCCATGACCCCAACGTCAGCCGCGCGCATGGCGTTGAAGTATAAGATGCCAATCATTCCGGTCACCACTGAACGCCTAAAGGGCGCACGTTTTCGCGTTACCGCCCATGACACAATTCATGTTGATCCATCCGCAGAAACCCGCGGCGAAATTTACAGGATTACAAAAAAAATCAACGAAGCCCTGGAGCAACAAATCAATGCATGCCCCGGCCAATGGCTTTGGCTGCATCGCCGGTGGGGGAAAAATTTGGTTGCACCACCGGTGGCCGAAAGAAACGTATAGTCTTATTTTTCTGCGCGGCACGCACCTTCATAAGCAACACTCACGCCCGCACCAGCAGCGGAACAGCTATTGCCATAGGTCTGGCCATCACATCCGCAAACCGGCCGATAGTCCTTCGTGCAAATTTCAGGCTTCAGCGTGCATTCCCCCGCATAATCGGCAACCTCATGACAAACGCCCGGTTCAACAAAACAATATGCGCCTTCCGCCTTGCACTGGAACCCGGCAATGCCGGCGCAAATGCCGCCGATCTCACCCGGCCCTGCTGGACCGGAACCAGAGTCGCCCGGAGCCTCATCACCATTCCCCAAGGAACCCGCACAGCCGACAATCATCACCAACAAAAAGAGCGCACTCACGCGCCCAAATGACATGTTGATTACTCGTCGCATGGTTTCATTTGCGATTGCATATATCGCTCCTCACCGACCTTCGCGATCAGCCCAAGCTGGGTCTCTAAATAGTCGATATGCTCTTCTTCAGATTCGAGAATACTGGTGAGGATTTCGCGGCTGCCATAGTCCCGGATCGTTTCACAATATTCAATTGCCTCAGTATAGATCGGATGCGCTTGTTGCTCAGCGCGCAAATCAGCCTCAAGGCATTCCTTTACGGTCTCACCGATATAAAGTTTTCCCAGGTCCTGTAGGTTTGGCAGCCCTTCAAGAAATAGAATGCGTTCAATCAATTGATCCGCATGCTTCATTTCATCGATAGACTCATCAAATTCTATTTTCGCAAGGCGCGCAAAACCCCAATCTTTGAGCATGCGCGCATGTAAAAAATATTGATTGACGGTCGTGAGCTCCAGCCTCAACGCTTTGTTGAGATGTTCAATAACTTTTTGATCGCCTTTCACGCGAGCATTCTCCTGTTCGAATCGATGGATACAAAAACTTGGCGTTTAAAATAGATCAAAACCCGCAAAGCCCAAGCCTTATCTTTGCTATCGACTATCAGTTGCGCATGTTTCCCGACGAGTGAAGCCCGTGAGGCTATTCAGCCGCAAGCGGCAGCGGTCCGGCCTCAATCATACGTGCGTCTTCGATCTTTTGCGCCACATCCGTCAGGCATTTTCCACAGCGTGGGCGGGCCCCACAACGCCGAAAGACTTCCATAACGGTCCGGGCATCATCGCCCGCCGCCGCTTCGATCTCTTTCTCCCGCAATGCATTGCAAATGCAGATATACATGCCTGTGCCTGTTTTAGCTTACGTTTACGCCAGCCCAGATACATAGTGCAATTAAGAATGATTGTCAATCACAGGTAGGGTTAATTTCCGCTGTTTTCCTGGACTTGCGACATAGGAACAACGGTCAGTTGAGGGTCCACCAGCATGCCAGCCCATTTCATACTCCAATGGAGATGGGGGCCCGTGACCCGGCCGGTAGCGCCCACAGCGCCAATGATGTCGCCTTTTTCGATACGCTGACCGGGCACAACATCGATCCGGGACATATGCAAAAACGCGCTCTCTAACCAATGGCCATGATCGAGAAGAATCAGGCCGCCTTCAAAATACATGTCCCCCTCGGCGAGCGTGACAATCCCGGAAGCAGGAGCGCGCACTGGCGTTCCCGTTGTGGCAGCCACATCGACTCCTGAATGCGGGCGTTTGGGCTCGCCATTCAAAATACGTTGAGAACCGAAAACACCACTGATCCGGCCCGTCACCGGCCAGTCAAACCCGCCCGCCCAGTCGGCCAGAGATTGCGTATCCAGCCGCGCGGCTTTCTTCTTTTTGCTGTCCTTGGCGATCTTCACCAGTTGTATTTCCGTAAAGCCAGAGACTTTCGATTGATCGAGACCATCGATGCGCTGGACCGGAAATTCGCGATCTTCAATTTCAATGGCATGGCGCTCAACCACACCGTCAGCCAATGTCACAACGATCAACGCTGAGGGCGCGCTGTCTCGTCCAAAGCCAAAGACAAAACGCCCGTCATCGCCGACCATCACATCTTCGCCATTGAGCTTCACCATCGCGCCGGGCTCAGTCGCGCCAAAGACGAGACCGCCTTGGGAAAAATTGCCGGCCATCGAGAACCGCGTCGGCGTATCATCAAAAACTTTTTGGCGCTCGGCCACATCACGCATGGCCTCAGCGTAATTTGCGCGACGTATAAGAGAATCAATATCTGGCTCTGTTTGGTTCGTTACTTTCTGGTTTTCGGTTTGAGTTTCAGACGCTGATGCAGCTGTCGCCAGCATGCACGCGGTCGTCAACGCCAAACCTGCCATTAAAAAAACGCGCATCACGATTTCCTTTCCAGGCCAAATCCCTTTTGAGCGGCCGCCGCATCCACATAGGCTTCCTGCGTATCCAGCCGCGCGGCTTTCTTCTTTTTGCTGTCCTTGGCGATCTTCACCAGTTGTATTTCCGTAAAGCCAGAGACTTT
>JAADIH010000133.1 GCA_013151435.1 Alphaproteobacteria bacterium | reverse complement strand
GGCGTCGTTGGTTTGAATTTTTTAAGAGCCATTGTTCTTAAAACCCGTCCGTTAAAGTCCTGTGGTCACGTCAATTGCGTGGCCTTCTTCTAGTGTCACAATTGCTTTTTTCACCGTCGAGCGCGTGAAGGTGCGGCCGCGGAATTGTTTGGTCTTGCCTTTGACCCGCATCGTATTGACGGCTTTCACCTTGACCTTGAACAAGGCCTCAACCGCCTCGGAAATTTCCGGCTTGGTCGCGGTCAGCGGGGTTAGAAACACCACCTGATTGTGTTCCGAAGCGATCGTCGATTTCTCGGTGATGACCGGCCGGATCAGCGTGTTGTAATGGACCTCAAGGCCCTCGGTTGTGGTTGTTTTCTTGTTCATTTGAGACGCGCCTCCAGCCCCTCAACGGCCGCTTTGGTCAAAACCAGTTTCTCCTTGCGGAGGATATCGTAAACATTGGCGCCCATCACCGGGATGAGATCAATGCCCGCAATATTGCGTGCGGCCAGACCGAGATTTTCGTCAATCTCGGTATCGACAATCAGCGCATTGCTGAGATTAAGTTTTGCAAACGCATCGACAACCGCTTTGGTCTTGGCTTCTTTTAATTTCGCCTCGTCAATGATGATCAGCGATCCGTCAGCGTATTTGGACGACAGGGCGTGCATCAAGGCGAGGCGGCGAACTTTCTTCGGTAGGCTGATCGCATGGCTGCGCGGGCGCGGGCCATGGGCTTTGCCGCCGCCGCGAAAAATATTCGCCTTGCGGTTACCGTGACGGGCGCCGCCGCTGCCTTTTTGGGGGCCGGATTTCTTCGACGTGCCGCGCACTTCATTGCGTTCTTGCGCGTGATGCGTTCCCTGCTGGCGCTTGGCGAGCTGGTAGACAACGCAGCGGTGTAAAATATCCTTGCGCGGCTCAAGCCCGAAGATCGCATCATCAAGTTCGATGGCGCCGGTCTTTTTGCTGCTAAAACTGAGGACGTCGGCTTTCATGATTCGCCCCCTTCTTTTGTGGCGTCTTCTGCGGGCGCTTCGCTTGGCGCTGCTTCCGGCGTTGCGGCTTTAGCGTCCGCTTTGGTTTTCAATCCGGCAGGGCGCGGCGCATCATCGGGGAGCGCGCGCTTGACCGCGTCTTTAATCAGCACCCAGCCGCTTTTCGGGCCTGGCACGGCGCCTTTAATCAAGATCAGTCCGCGCTCCGCATCGGTGCGCACAACTTCAAGGTTTTGCGTGGTGATGCGCTTGGCGCCCATCTGCCCGGCCATCTTCTTGCCTTTGAAAACTTTGCCCGGGTCCTGACACTGGCCGGTGGACCCAAGTGACCTGTGCGAAATCGACACCCCGTGGGTGGCGCGCAAGCCGCTAAAATTCCAACGCTTCATGGCGCCGGCAAAACCCTTGCCTATAGATGTGCCGGTGACGTCAACCATCTGACCAACCAGAAAATGTTCCGCAGAAAGCTCAGCGCCAACATCCACGAGGTTATCTTCCGACACCCGGAACTCGACAACCTTGGCTTTGGGCTCAACATTGGCTTTCGCGAATTGTCCGCGCAGAGCCTTGGTGACGCGTTTAGCTTTGCGGACGCCAACGCCCAGTTGCAATGCCGTATAGCCGTTTTTGTCAGCGGTGCGTTGTGCAACCACCTGACAGTTTTCCATCTGCATGACCGTGACAGGCAAATGCTCGCCGTCCTCGGTATATATCCGGGTCATGCCCATTTTCTTTGCGATTAATCCGGTGCGCATCGTCTTTGCTCCTAGGCGCCAAGTTTGATTTCAACGTCGACGCCGGCCGACAGATCAAGTTTCATCAGCGCATCAACCGTTTGCGGCGTCGGGTCGATAATATCCAACAGCCGTTTGTGGGTGCGCATTTCAAATTGCTCGCGGCTCTTCTTGTTGACATGCGGCGAGCGGTTGACGGTGTAGCGTTCAATCCGCGTCGGCAACGGGATAGGCCCGCGCACATTCGCGCCCGTGCGTTTCGCTGTGTTGACGATTTCAATCGTCGAAGCATCGAGAACGCGATGATCGAAGGCTTTAAGCCTGATGCGGATATTCTGTTGCATAAGTCTGACGCTTCGCTTGTTTAATAGTCCAGTTTCAAAAACCAACGCGCGGACCAAATTTTGCTCTGGCCCGCGCGGTATTCCATTCGTCTATTCGATAATCTTCGCAACAATGCCGGCCCCGACCGTGCGGCCGCCTTCACGGATAGCGAAGCGAAGCTTTTCTTCCATCGCAATCGGCACGATCAAAGCAACGTTAAGCTCGGCATTGTCGCCCGGCATTACCATTTCCGTGCCCTCTTTGAGCGTCACAACACCGGTAACGTCAGTGGTGCGGAAATAAAATTGCGGACGATAATTGTTAAAGAACGGCGTGTGGCGACCGCCCTCGTCCTTGGTCAGGATATAGGCTTCGGCCGTAAACTTGGTGTGCGGTGTAACCGAACCCGGTTTGCATAGAACCTGGCCGCGTTCAACCGCCGCACGGTCAATACCGCGCAAGAGAACGCCGACATTGTCGCCCGCTTCACCGCGATCAAGCAGCTTGCGGAACATTTCAACGCCCGTGCAGGTGGTTTTCTGCGTCTCTTTGATGCCGATAATCTCAAGCTCGTCGCCAACATTGACAATGCCGCGCTCAACCCGGCCGGTGACAACCGTACCACGGCCGGAAATCGAGAACACATCTTCGATTGGCAGCAGGAATGGTTTATCAACCGGGCGTTCCGGGGTTGGGATATATTCGTCAACCGCCTTCATCAGCTCGCGAATTGAATTCTCGCCGATTTCCGGATCGCGCCCTTCGAGGGCTGCAAGCGCCGAACCCTTAACGATCGGAACATCGTCGCCAGGGAAGTCGTATTTGGAGAGCAGTTCGCGGATTTCCATTTCAACCAGCTCAAGCAGCTCTTCATCGTCAACCTGGTCAACCTTGTTGAGGTAGACGACAATCGACGGAACGCCGACCTGATAGGCCAGAAGAATGTGCTCGCGTGTTTGCGGCATCGGACCATCGGCCGCGCTCACAACCAGAATAGCGCCATCCATTTGCGCCGCGCCCGTGATCATGTTTTTCACATAGTCAGCGTGGCCCGGACAATCGACATGCGCATAGTGGCGCGCGTCGGTTTCATATTCGACATGCGCCGTTGAGATGGTGATGCCGCGCGCCTTTTCTTCCGGCGCCGCGTCGATTTGGTCATAGTCTTTGAAATCACCAAAATATTTGGTGATCGCCGCCGTTAGCGTCGTCTTGCCGTGGTCAACATGACCGATGGTGCCGACATTGGCGTGCGGTTTATTACGTTCAAACTTTTCTTTCGACATCTTACTTTCTCCGTCTCTTGACGACTGCCTTTAAAATTTCACCGGTTAACCGGCCAATTTCGCTCTTACTTCTTCTTCAACTGCTTTGGGTACGCGATCATAGTGGTCGAACTGCATCGTGTACTGAGCGCGCCCTTGTGTGGCCGAGCGCAGATTGTTCACATAGCCGAACATATTCGCCAGCGGAACCATTGCGTGAATGACATTGGCGTTGCCGCGCATTTCCTGTTCCTGGATCTGACCGCGTCTGGAATTGAGATCGCCGATAACCGTGCCGGTATATTCTTCCGGCGTGACAACCTCAACCTTCATGACCGGCTCAAGCATGGCGAGGCCAAGCTCGGCTTTGTTCTCGCGCATCGCTGCGCGCGCCGCGATTTCAAACGCCAGCACAGACGAATCGACATCGTGGAAGGCGCCGTCATAAAGCTCGATTTTAAAATCGAGGATCGGAAAGCCCACCAGAAGGCCGGCTTCGCGGATAGTTTTCAGACCCTTTTCAACGCCCGGAATATATTCCTTCGGAATATTCCCGCCGACAATCTTGCTTTCGAACTGATAGCCTTCGCCCGGCTCCAGCGGAATAACGCGGAACTTGATGCGCGCGAACTGACCGGAACCGCCCGATTGTTTCTTGTGCGTATAGTCAATGTCGGCGTGCTTGGTGATGGTCTCGCGATAGGCGACCTGCGGCTGGCCAATATTGGCCTCGACCTTAAATTCGCGCTTCATGCGATCAACCAGAATGTCGAGATGCAACTCGCCCATGCCCTTGATGATGGTCTGGCCGGACTCTTCGTCGGTCGTCACCCGGAAGGACGGGTCTTCCGACGCAAGACGTTGCAGCGCGAGGCCCATTTTTTCCTGGTCAGCCTTGGTCTTCGGCTCAACTGCGAGCTCGATTACCGGCTCGGGGAATTCCATGCGCTCCAGCACAATTTGGTTTTGCGGATCGCAAAGCGTGTCGCCGGTGGTGGTGTCTTTCAGGCCGACAATCGCGATGATGTCGCCGGCATAGGCCGCCTTGATTTCTTCACGGCTATTGGAGTGCATTTGCAACATCCGGCCAACGCGCTCTTTCCTGCCTTTGACCGAATTTATGACCTGAGTCCCGGTCTCCAGCTTCCCGGAATAAATCCGGCAGAAAGTCAGCGTGCCGACAAACGGGTCGGTCATGACTTTAAACGCCAGCATTGAGAGCGGCGCCTCATCGGAAGAGTCGCGCGTCTCCGTTTCATCAGAGTCCGGCAACAGGCCGGTGATCGCAGGCACCTCAACCGGGCTCGGCAGATAATCGACAACCGCGTCGAGCATCGGCTGCACGCCTTTGTTCTTGAACGCAGAGCCGCAAACCACCGGATGGAAATCAACCGCGCAAGTACCCTGACGGATAAGCCGCTTGATGGTCGCATTATCCGGCTCGTCGCCTTCGAGATACGCCTCCAAAACCGCTTCGTCGAGTTCAACGACGGCCTCGATCATTTTCTCGCGATATTCTTTGGCCTGCTCAACCAAGTCTTCGGGAATGTCGGTCTCGTAGAATTTCGCACCGAGTGATTCTTCTTCCCACAGAACCGCCTTCATCTTGATCAGATCAACAATGCCCTTAAAATTGTTTTCAGCGCCAATCGGCAATTGCACGACAACCGTTTTCGCGCCAAGGCGTTTGTGAATCGAATCGACGGAAAAGAAGAAATCAGCGCCGATTTTGTCCATCTTGTTGATGAAGAACATCCGCGGGACTTTATATTTGTCGCCCTGGCGCCACACCGTTTCGGTCTGAGGCTCAACCCCAGCATTGGCGTCCAGCAGCGCAACCGCGCCGTCGAGCACACGTAATGAGCGCTCAACTTCAATCGTGAAATCAACGTGTCCCGGCGTGTCGATAATGTTCAAGAGTTTGCCGTTCCAGGCACATGTCGTCGCAGCAGACGTAATCGTTATGCCGCGCTCTTGTTCCTGCTCCATCCAGTCCATCGTCGCCGCGCCGTCATGGACTTCGCCGATTTTGTGACTTTTACCTGTGTAATAGAGAACGCGCTCCGTAGTCGTGGTTTTCCCGGCGTCAATATGCGCCATGATCCCGAAGTTGCGATAGTCCTCAATTTTATGCGAACGCGGCATGTCAGCGAGCCTTTACCCGGTTGAAGTCGTTTACCAACGATAATGCGAAAATGCCCGGTTGGCCTCGGCCATACGGTGCGTGTCTTCGCGTTTTTTAACGGCGGCGCCGCGATTTTGCGCGGCATCCATAATTTCATTCGACAGCCTGTCGACCATCGTCGTTTCATTGCGCGAGCGCGCCGCGCCAATAATCCAGCGCATAGCGAGCGCTTGTTTACGGTCGGGGCGAACTTCGACCGGCACTTGGTAGGTTGCGCCGCCAACCCGGCGCGAGCGCACTTCCAGGGTCGGCGTAACATTGTCGAGCGCTTCTTTAAACAACTCTACCGGCTGACGACGCATCTTTTGTTCGATGCGGTCAAGCGCGCCGTATACAATCTTTTCTGCGGCCGGTTTCTTCCCGTCGAGCATGACGTAGTTCATAAATTTCGACAGCGTCTTGTCGCCGAATTTAGGATCGGGATGAACAACTCGTTTTTCTGCGCGGTGACGTCGTGACATTGCTCTGTAACCCTATTTCGGACGCTTGGCGCCGTATTTCGAACGGCGTTGTTTGCGATCTTTGACGCCCTGCGTATCCAGAACGCCGCGAATAATGTGGTAGCGCACGCCCGGAAGGTCTTTAACGCGGCCGCCGCGGATCAGAACAACAGAGTGCTCTTGAAGATTGTGGCCCTCGCCGGGAATGTAGCCGATCACTTCATAGCCATTAGTGAGGCGAATTTTTGCAACCTTGCGAAGCGCAGAGTTCGGTTTCTTCGGCGTCGTTGTATAAACGCGCGTGCAAACACCCCGCTTTTGCGGGTTGGCTTCCAGCGCCGGGACTTTGTTAATCCGTCGCTTCGGTTTCCGCGGCTTGCGGATCAGTTGCTGAATAGTCGGCATTTGATCTCCTGGCCTCAATCCTAAACGCGTGTAAAACGCGGCGCTTTTCACGTTTCCGGGCGATATACCCATGACGCAAATGAGCGGGTCCGCATCTGGCGGAACGCCGCTCCATGAAAACTTGACTATCGTCGGCTAAGATTGGCTGCGTTTCAAATATGCCCTCGCGAACACACCTGACGGCCAGCCGTCCTGCGGCGCACTAA
>JAADIH010000030.1 GCA_013151435.1 Alphaproteobacteria bacterium | reverse complement strand
CTTTGAATATATATCTTTGTACGATCGAGGAATTTCATTGGCGCTTTATAACGATTTAAACGGTTCCGCCAAGGCATCGATTCTCAGGCAAGTGTCGCTTCAAGGGAGGTGGGACAGCTCTAGATGTGTGTGAATGCCAGGGTATCGCCGGTGGAGGCGCGTATATTAATCGAGAACCCAGCATTAAGTATATACAATATGGTACTGCGAATTTCTTCTTGCGATGATATTTCTGGATGAAATTCGATAATCAGTGTTTTGAGGGTGCTGAGGTTTAGGTTGGGTAGGAGTAAAACTTCGCCGCCTTCAATGTCACAAATAAGAACATTGATATTGTGCTTATCTATAACCGAGTTGACGGGAATGACCTCACATTCGATGCGTTGCTCCCCGCTATTACCTTTTCGGCTGATTTCTGAAGATGACCAAAAGTCATCATAGACGTAGAAATCTTTTCGATTTTCACTCGTATTGGCGGCAGCCATGCCGACATAAAGTGTTGGTGAAACCCCGTTGCGCTCAAAATTTTTGCGCGCCAAAACGGTGATAAGTGGGTTTGCCTCTATGGCGACGACATTTTCAGCGCCTACTTTCTTGCACGCAGAGATAGTTAAAAAGCCAATCGAAGAGCCTACGTCAAGAACTCGATCCCCAGGCTTAAGGAGTGCATGCAGGGCGTGTAGTTCGTTGAGTTCGTAATCTTCTCGGTAAAGAGCATCACGTAGTTTGGCGCTGATGTTGTCAGGAAAGCCAAGCTGTACGCCGCTCAAGGTGATTTCGGACGGTTGGCTTATTGTGCGCAAAAAATGTCGTGCGCGGCGGAGAAGGTCAGATTTAAGGCTGATCATAAGGGCAGCTCGTATATTGGGGAGTGTTAGTTTTACTGAAAAAATTAAAGCCGTAGGGTAATCTCATCATCAAAAATATAAGCATTTAGGATGGGCTGCAAGATGTCCTTGGGGGTATGTAAACACAGTAAGGTGACTATAATAAACCTGTCAGAGCGGAGTTGACAACTTCGCTGTTCGCGCCGGCCACTTTGAAACAAGCCCAAAGGGGCAATTATTATGATCACGATCCACCATCTCGAGAATTCCCGCTCGCAACGCGTTTTGTGGATGCTTGAAGAGCTTGGCGCAGACTATGAGATTAAGCGGTATGAGCGCGACAAGAAAACCAGCCTTGCGCCAGCGGCGCTGAAAAAAATACACCCTCTCGGTAAATCTCCAGTGATTGAAGAAGGCGGCCGGGTGGTCGCCGAGACCGGGGCAATCCTTGAATATCTTGTGGCCACTCATGGCGGCGCTATGGCCCCGGATCCTAACGCATCCGAATATCTTCGTTACAATTACTGGATCCATGCGGCTGAGGGCTCCTATATGCCGCCCTTGGTATTGGCGCTTTTCCTCAACCGTATGGAAACCGCGCCTATGCCATTTTTTGTAAAGCCAATTGCACGCCGTCTAACGAAAGGCGTGAGAGACGCCTATCTTGATCAGACGCTAAATTCGATTATCTTCACAACGAGCTTGGAAAATCCAAATGGCTGGCGGGGGATCAAATCAGCGCCGCCGATATCGCCATGAGCTTTCCCATGGAAGGATTTGCAGTGCGCGGTGATATTCGCCCCTATCCGCGCATCAAAGAATATTTGAAAACTATTCACGCTCGGCCAGCCTATAAGCGCGCCCTGGAGCGCGGCGGGCCATATTCGCTGATGGGCTAAAGGAGCTGAAAAGCCGGTCACAATACTGTGAGCGCTTGTCACCTGGTTGCCTTGATCCGGGCTTTCTTTCGTCACGCAGCAATTCTAAGTATATGGCTCTGTTATTGGGCTATATCGGCCTAAAGAGCATGTTCATAAGGGTTTTGAGCGGCTTTCAGAGGCGGGTGCATGACCAAAGGAATCCGGGTCATGTTTAGTAAAAGGGTGAAAATCATGACTTTGGCGATGCTCTCGGCAATCTCTCTGATCTGTATGGATGCGGCCATGGCGGCCCGTCCTGTGGATGAAAATATGGCTATTGTGGAAGTCGCAGCGATGAGCGCCCAGGCCACACCGGAGACGGTTGAATCAGCGTTGGTGTCAGCGCCAGCTGAAAACACCGCCGATAGCGGCGATGTTTTTTTGGCGCTGGAAGATCAATACCCCGAGAATCTCGTCTTTGACGGTGAAAGCGATGAGGTGGTTGCTGAACGCTTGCTCGGCTATATTGAGAATCTTGATACGTTGTCAGCTGATTTTACCCAGATTGCCCCGTCCGGGGCTATTTCTACGGGCAAGTTATCTTTGCGCCGTCCGGGTTTTTTGCGTTTTGAATATGATCCGCCAACGCCGCTCCTCATCGTTGCTAATGGCGGCTTGGTCTATGTGCGGGATGAAGCGCTTGAGACTACCGATTCATATCCTGTGGGGAAAACGCCGCTCAAATTATTGCTAAAAAAGAATATTGATCGTGACGATGCCAAAATCATCGCGGTGGACCGGGGTGTTGATACTATCGCCGTAACCTTTGGCTCAAATGCGGAAGAAACTGAAGGTGAGCTGACAATCATCGCCAGTGCACCAGATATGGCCCTCGAGCGCTGGATTGTTCGAGATCTCCAAAATGGCATCACTGTCGTGACGCTGGAAAACGTCGAAACGGGCATTCGCCTCGCCAATCGGCTGTTTCAGGTCCCTGAAGCTGGCGGTCAATTTCTTAAAAATTAGCAATGCTACAAACATAACAGTATTTGTCGCATAGTCACAGGCAAGCTTTTTTTTGATTACCTATTGAAAATCTCCTCTGTGATGCGTTAATGTAACAGTACGCGAGGATATCCAGTTCGGGTCGGCGTTGCCCCCCCGCTTGCAGGCCCGACAATCCTTTCGCGTCGCCGGAATATCCCCTCCCGGCGTAGGCGCAATAGCGCAGCTTGGCGCCCGATCTTGCAAAAGGTCGGGCGCCTTTTTCTTGATCTGCTTTGCAGAGCGAGGTAAGCGCGAACCGAGTAGTAAAGACTGACCCAGATGGACGACAAAGACCTTGAAGAACTTGAGCGGGAATTGCCCGCTCTCGCCGTGTTGTCACGGTTCTCACGTTCTCTTGATCGCCTTCCTTGGTTTGCCAATCTTGGGGAGCCGTTGACGCCGGGCGCCAAATCGGCGGCTGAAAAATATCTCGATGGTCTTGGGTTTCCGGGAGCCGATATTGCAATTCTGGTAGATTGGGAGGATGCGGCGGCGGCGGCTGAAAGCCTTGATTGGGATAGTCCAGCATGGGAGGCCGAAGAGTTGCAGCGCTCTGCGCTAACGTCGCGCGCCCTAGAGGCAATGTCTGAAGAGGCGCTGCGGATTGGCATGACTCTGATTGCCGAGAAAGTCGCTGATCCAGCAAAAGAAGCGATGGAGCAGGCGTCTTTTATCTGGGACGTAGAAGATGAAGCGGCAAAGACTTTGGCGGTGGGAGCGGCGGTGCAGGCTGCCCACAGTGCTGCATTGGCGTTGCTTGCCGCAGGCGATCCTGATTTTGAGGCTGAAGGACATGCCTTTGCCGCGAAGTTTCAGCTTTTTGAATTTGGTCGCTGGCCAGTGGGCGTCACAGGGTCTTCATTTAATTTATTTTGAATTCCAGCGCCGCCGCCGCCAGCAGATATAGAGCGATCAAAGTGAGGATGGCATTGAACCCGGTATGGAATGTCTGCTCGGGTATGCGCCGTAAATAATGCGTGCCAAGGGCTGTGCCGGCAAAGCCCGATATCAAAATCACTACGATCAGCAGCGCCCATTCCGCGTAAGCAAAGCCAAGCAACCCGAAAATTGCAATCTTCAAGCTGTGTTGGCCCACCATACATGCCGCATGGGTTGCGGAAATATTCAACCGGCCAAGTTTTGCCGCTGACAACATGGTCGCTGCAATGGGTCCGGTGGCGCCAAAAAACATGGTGAGAAAGGCGCCCACTGCGCCGGTAGTGAAATAGATCTTAACTCCCGGGGAAAACCCGCTCGGGCGTGGTCCCCAAACTGCGTAAAGAATGAAAATGCCGACCCCGGCGCGCAACGCCCAGACGGGTAATTCTATAGCCAATTTCCCCCCGAGGCTTGCGCCGATCAGCCCGCCTGCCGTGAACCACAAGGCAATCTGCCAAATCACGTCTTTGCGCTGCAAATAGAATCTTCCGGCATTGGCCCCGAGCTGAGCGACACCGTGGATCGGAATGATCGCTGGCACCGGAAAGAGAGCGCTCATCACGGCCAATAAAGCGAGCCCGCCGCCAAGCCCGAAAGCCGCAGTGAGGGCGGCCGTAAAAAACGCCGCCAGTATCGTGGCGGCGGCAGCCCATAGGGGCAGCCCATCGGGTAAAAAAGCAGCGAGAAGTTCCATCCATTTGTGTCTTATGGCGTATCGCGGGGCATCGCAATCAGTTGTCTTGACGCCGCGTTCACCACGCCATAGGCCTGCTGCTGCACCCTGCCTAACCCCCGCATATGTAAGCATAGTACCCGTATGAAAATCACCACCTGGAATATTAATTCCGTACGCCTACGGATCGATCAAGTAACACGCTTCCTGAAAGACGAGGCGCCTGATGTCTTGTGTCTTCAGGAAATCAAATGTGTCGATGATAGTTTTCCATCCAAGGCATTCCATAAAGCAGGATACGAGTATCTCGCGGTGGCCGGGCAGAAGGGGTATCACGGCGTCGCCATTGCCTCTCGCTTACCATTAATGAAAATTGAAAAGCGAAAATTCTGTGGTAATGATGACTGTCGGCATATCGCGGCGAGCCTGCCTGGCGGTGTTCGTGTGCATAATTTTTATGTCCCCGCGGGCGGTGACGAGCCCGACCCGAAAAAAAATGAGAAGTTTGCCCATAAGCTCGATTTTCTCGATGAGGTGACCGCGTGGTTTTCAGAGCTTGGGCCGAGAGCAAAGACCGTTTTGGTGGGGGATTTAAATGTCGCGCCATGTGAGCATGATGTCTGGTCCCATAAGCAACTTTTAAAAATTGTTTCCCACACGCCCATAGAAGTTGAAAAGCTGGCGGCTGTTCAAGCCTCCCATAAATGGTTCGATGTGGCGCGAGAGCTCATTCCGGAGCCGGAAAAATTATATACTTGGTGGTCGTATCGCGCGAAGGACTGGCGTGCCTCCAATCGCGGGCGTCGTCTCGATCATATTTGGGTTAGCCCGGCGCTGAAAAGAGCAGCGCTTTCCGGCGGGCGGGACGCCTATAAAATTCATGATGATGTGCGCGGCTGGGAGCGGCCTTCTGATCATGCGCCGGTGACGCTTAAGCTTGATCTTTAATTAAATAAAGTCACGCAATACGCCAACGAGCGCATCAATATCATTGTCATCATTATAGAGATGAACAGATACGCGCGTTGCGCCTTTTCTTGTGTCATGAATGATGCCGGCTTCTTTGAGCGCTGCTGCGGCGCTGTCATAGTCGCGCACTTTTATCAGCGCTGCCGACCCACGCGCGCCCTCTTTTGTGGTGGATAGGAAAGCCTCTTCTGGCAGTCCCGCAAAGAGACGCGTCAGTAAACCCTGATTGTGCTCGAAGATTGCATCGACCCCATGCGTGTTGAGGATTTCTTGTCCAGCACTGGCGCCGGCAAAAGGTGCAATTGACGGCGTGCCGCCCATGAAACGCATTGCACCTTTGGCGAACTTGAAATGATGAATGTCGAGTTCAAAAGGCTCGGCATGAGAAAACCAGCCTACATCCATGGGCTTACATTGCGCTGCCGCTTCTTTTGACGCCCAAAGATAGGCCGCGCCAGTCCCGGCGCAGAGATATTTAAGCGATGTCCCAACCGCAAAATCCACCCCCCATTCATTGAGCTGCAATGGAATTGCGCCAGCTGATTGCGCCACATCAAATATTGTAAAGACGCCCCGTTCCCGGGCGCGTTTAGCGATCTCAGCGTAAGGAGACAGCACGCTGGTGTTTGAGAAGACTTGTGTCGCCAGCACCAGCTGTACGTCATCCTGGAAGGCGGGGGCCCAGGCATCCGGGTCAGCCAGGCTTTCTCCGCCGGGCAAGAATACCAGCTCATATCCAGCACGTTCAGCCTGGGCCAGAGCAAAGCCGATGGTCGGGAAATCATCTTCTGTCAGAACAATTTTGGTGCGCCCTGGGCGCTCTGGTAAGCCAAGCATAATTTTGGCGACACCGCTGGAGACATTAAGTTGTGGACATATATCATCCGCATGGGCGCCAATTAACGGCGCCAATCCGTTACGAAATCGATCAAGAGCATCAAACCAAGGTCCCCAAACATCTGCGCCGTCCGTCCTCCATGGGTCAGTCCAGCCTCTAGCCAGTGCGGCCTCGTGAGAGCGTGGTTGCGCACCAACAGAATGCGACAGGAAATAATGCTTTCCGGGTAAGTAAAATTTGTCGGCTTCCATTTCTAACCTGACATTTTGCGTAGTTCATCGCGGGTAACTGATCCGGGAACCACTACCACCGGAATGGGGCGTGCGCCGAGATAGGCGGGGTTGTGGGCAAGCGCGGATACGAGTGGTCCGGGGCCGCTTGCTTCCGTTGAGGCGCCGAGAAACAAAATTGCAATCAGCGGGTCTTCCTCGATCAGTTTTTTTATTTCGTCCACCATGCGGCCTTCACGGATAATCTCTTCTGGCGCCTCACCTGACTGCGCCTTCACCTCTGCAGCGAATTCACGAAGCATCGCCTCGGCCGTTTCTTGCGCTTCTGCGCGCATGGTTTCCGCGACCGTCGCCCAATGGCCAAATTCCGGCGGCTCAATCACGTGCAAAATTGTGACCCGCGCATTGGAGCGCTTGGCCCGCCGCCCGGAATAAAAAGCCGCGAGACGTGCTTCCGGGTGCTCTGAAGCGATCACCAGAAACTTAATCCGCTCATCAGCGGTGGAGTTGTTTTCGTCCGTTTTGTTCATTCCCCACAGCATGCCCTGAAATGGCCTTGTCCGTCTACTTGACCAAACTACGCTCCAGCCGCTACCGCCATTTAAAGTCATAAATAGTAGAAATCGGTGGGCGATCATGCGTGGCTATTTCGGGATTGGTGCTGAGCGCATCTCCAAAGCGATGAATTTAGGCGCGATCTTGCGCACCGCGCATGCTTTTGAGGCGAGTTTTGCGTTCACGGTGAAGGCCCATCATCGCGCCCATGAGATACACCAGTCAGATACGGCAAAGAGCAGTACCCATTTACCCCTCTATAACTGGGCGGATGTGGGCGAGATGCGTCTGCCGCAAGGGTGCACGCTGGTTGGCGTTGAGCTTGACCCCCTGGCCATCAATTTGCCAAGCTTCCGGCACCCCTTGAACGCGGCTTATTTTCTTGGCCCCGAAAAGGGTGATCTTTCGGAAGAGGCAAAGGATCTTTGCGAGCATATTGTGAAAATCCCGACTAAGTTCTGTGTGAATTTATCGGTCGCGGCGGCGTTGGTTATGTATGACCGCGTGCTCAGCATGGGGGGATTTAAAGATCGCCCATTGACACCTGGCGGGCCCGTAGAAAAAACCGGGCTATCTTTCGATTCAACGGATGAATGGCGCCCAGTCCATAAACGATAGGCCCATCTGAGTCTTCCGAGGCGAAGGGTTGGGTTCCAGTTTTAAAGTATAAAAAAGCGCCGCCCAATCTGGACGGCGCTTTTCCATTTACAATTGAGAACCGGCGTAATTACCGACGCTTGGTTCTGCGCTTGGCTTTACGCTTGACCGGCGCTTTTTTCTTGGCCGTCTTGCGTTTTGCAGTCTTCTTAGCCGCTTTACGCTTCTTAGGGGCCGCAGGGGCGGCGTCCATAGTGTCGAGCGCTTCAGCGTAGGCTTTTAGCGCCTTCAGGAAGGCTGCTTGTTGCGTTTTTGGCAATACTTTGAGGACGGCACTGTCAGATTTTGTGACTTTTGGAGAGGCGCTGCTCAGCATCTTTTTGCCGGCGGCAGTGATCGATACAGCGTTGGCGCGCGCATCTTCTTTTGTGCGCTTGCGAGATAGAAGGCCTTTTTTCATCATGCGGGCGATCATGTCCGCAAGTGTAGAGCGGTCGATGCCTGTATGATGGACAAGGTCAGTTTGGCTCAGCC
>JAADIH010000109.1 GCA_013151435.1 Alphaproteobacteria bacterium | reverse complement strand
CCCCGGCGCTTACTGGGGATATGTTCCTGTTTAAAACTCCCGAGTTGATGAACAAAGAGCAGCACAGCAACTTTGGCTTCAACCCGCCCAAGGAACGTTTTGGATTTTGTAGCAAGGTGCGTGGAATTCCGCTTACGGTGACCGAAATTCCAGCGGCCATGAAAGATTATCCTATCGTTTTCCAATCCCTAGAAAATCCAGTTCTATTGGCGGTGGTTGGCCTGATTGATAATGTTAACCTATTCGTTGATGAAAAAGGTGATTGGGAAACTAATCGTTACATTCCCGGTTATCTTCGCCGTTTCCCATTCGGCCTTGCAAATGAGACCGGCAGCGAACGCATGGCGATCGTTATTGACACCTCCTATGAAGGCTTGCAGCCCAATGGCGAGCTTCCGTTATTTATAAATGACGAACCTTCCGAGATGACACAGTCTGCCATTGATTTTTGCCAGGCTTACGAGCAAGACCGTCAGCTTACGGAAAATTTTCTCGAACGTTTGAAGAAATTCAATCTTATTCAAGGTCAATCGGCGCATTTCACACCTGAGGGCCAAACCGAGCGGGTCACGTTTTCTCAGTATTGCGGCATTGATGAGAACACATTGAACTCACTTACTGACTGACGAGCAATATCTCGAGCTGCGCAATGATGGCATGCTAGCAGTCCTTTATGCGTTGGTGATGTCCATGGCGAACTGGCGCCTGATGTTACAACGGCGCGCCGACCGCTTCGGGCTTTCCGAAGACAAAATCATGGATCCCGTCTTTAACTAATATTTCGGCGAGACACTTATACCCCGGAGGCATTAACGCCTCCGGGGTCTTTTATTGTCACATTCTCACGAGAACGGGCTTTAAAGCGCTGAAAGTTATTGGCGACGGCGCCCGCTTTCGATAAGCAAGGCCCCATGTTTATTCGCTTAATAAAAATCTGTCTCGTAGCATTCGCCGTGCTTAGCGGAAGCGCGCAAGCCGCTTCTCAAGCGACGACTGACTATACCTACACCGAAATCATCAGCGAAAAGACGGGGTTCACGCCCGGGGAAACCGCCTGGTTCGCAGTGCGTCAAGAATTGCGTGAGAATTGGCATGTATTCTGGGTCAATCCTGGCGACGCGGGCATTCCGCTGAGCTTCAACTGGACCTTGCCCGACGGGTGGGTATGCGCCTGGCGACATCCTGCATCCGGCCCCTGAATTCATCCCTGTCGGTCCTCTCGCCAGCTACGCCCATGAAGGTGCGCCGGTATTTTTGGTATCCGTGAGCGTGCCGCCAAGCGCCACACCCGGCGATGTCGTCACTGTCACCATCGATGCGATGTGGCAAACCTGCGAAGAGATATGCGTTCCCGAAGACGCACAGTTTGAATTTGATGTGCCGGTGGTTGAAAGCGCCGATATACGCGATGAGGTCGCTGACTTTTTCGCCGAGGCGCGGCGCAACCTACCTGAAGTTCATCAGGGTAAGGCAAGTTTTTCCCGGGAAAGCCTGCGCTATGAATTGCGCATTGAGGATTGGTCGGCATCAGATGCGCAAGAAATATTCTTTTTTCCGGAACCCGAAGGGCTAACCATGCCCGCCGCAGTACAATCTGCATCTATCAATGGCAGCCAATTGATTATCAGCATGGAGCCTGGCTGGATCGATGAGTTTAACGCCGACATCTTGAACGGTGTTATAACCTATGAAGATGGATCCGGAACCAAGGCCTCGCGGGCGGTGAGTGCTGGCGTTGATGGTATCATCACAAACCCGATGAATGATGCACCGGTGACTGCCTTGCCCGCAGCGAGCGGTAACGTTGCTTTCTATCTGGTGTTTGCATTTCTTGGCGGGGTGATCCTCAACATCATGCCATGCGTGTTTCCTATCATCTTCGTTAAAGCGGCGGCGTTCATGGAAAACGTGCAATCCGACCGCAAAGCCATCCAACAGCACGGGCTGTTATTTACCGCAGGCATCCTTTCCACTTTCGCGCTGATGGGCGGCGCTCTCCTGCTGTTACGCGCAGGCGGTGAGCAACTTGGTTGGGGTTTTCACCTGCAGTCCCCGATCGTCGTAGCCATGTCAGCTTATGTTCTTTTCCTGGTAGGTCTTAACTTGTTTGGGTTTTTTACTGTTGGCGAGAACCTGGCGGGCAGCGGTGATAGCCTGACCCGGCGCGGCGGCGCGACGGGCGCCTATTTCACTGGCGTCCTTGCTGTCGTGGTGGCCGCGCCATGTATCGGTCCTTTATTGACAGCGCCCATGGGCGCGGCGCTGGTGCAGCCCGCCGCTATTGGTATGCTGATCTTCCTCCTCATGGGGCTTGGCCTCGCGACGCCTTATCTTGTTTTATCATTCATTCCGTCAGCAGGACGGTTGTTGCCGCGACCCGGCCCGTGGATGCTGGTCATGAAACAGGCGCTGGCGTTTCCGGTATTTGCTGCCGCCGCCTATTTCCTGTGGGTATTCTCGCGCCAGACCGGGCCCGCTGGTCTTGGCGTAATTCTGGGCGGCGCCATTTTCTTGGCGCTGGCGGCCTGGCTGTTTGAAAAAAGCAAAGGCGATGGCGCGATGGCGTTGGCACTACGTATCGCCGCCGCATTCGCAGCGCTTCTGGCGCTGGCGCCTTTAATACGCGTGGAGCCTGCAACGGCGGCTGCGCCCACAGCTGGGATCTATGGCGCGATTCCATCAGAGCCGTATGATGCGGAAGTGCTGGCTGAGTATCGTGCGGCCGGGACGCCGGTCTTCATAGATTTCACCGCTGCCTGGTGTGTGACGTGCCAATTCAACAAAATAACCGTTCTCAAAAGCGCCGAGGTTGCAGACGCCTTCGCCGCCACGGGCACGATGTTGATGGTTGCCGACTGGACGGTGCGTGATCCTGAGATCACCGAGGCGCTGGAGGCGTTCGGGGCCAGCGGCGTGCCGCTCTATGTATATTACCCTCCCGGAAAGCCAGCCCAGATCCTGCCGCCAGCGCTTTCGCGCAAAGTCGTGATAGACGCCCTGACAGACGACTCTTAGAGTGCTCCTGGTGGACGTCACTATACTTAAGTGCTTGGCGGGCTAAGGCTCTCGCCGCTATTTTACAACGCTGACCGTCATAGTGGGCGGCGCGGACGCACTGGCTGCTTGCTGGCTTTCAAACGCCTTGGCGCCGAAAATGACAGAAACTGCAGCAATGGCGACGAGGCTGGAGAGCGCTCTACGCAGATATTTCGATATTGGAGCGGAGGAGTTCATAAGCAGTCTATACCGGAACATCCTTAAAACGCGTTGAGCAAGACGCTTAAAATCTCTATCAATTTGCAAACAATGAATCGGGTGCCGCCATGAGTGATATTTCTAAGACCAGTGCCTGGAAAATGCTTGAGCAAGACGTCACCGCGCTCGCGGGAACTTCCATGCATCAACTCTTTGCCGATGACCCCAGCCGGGCGGACCACTTTTCCATGGAAGCTGCTGGACTTTTTCTGGATTATTCAAAAAACAAGATCACCGGAGACGTTGTCGATCAGCTGATCGCCCTGGCGAAAGAAGCCGATCTAGAAGGCGTGAGAGGGCACATGTTCGCTGGCGAGGCGGTGAATGTGACCGAGGACCGGGCGGTTCTCCACCCGGCGCTGCGTGATTTTTCAATGCGCGATTATCATGTGGGGGGAGAGAATATATCACCCTTGATCCGCACTGAGCTGGCAAAGATGAAAGCCTTTGCCGCCTCGGTCCATTCGGGAGCGCGCAAAGGCTATTCGGGCAAACCACTTGATACAGTCGTCAATATCGGCATTGGCGGCTCTGATTTGGGCCCGCAAATGGTGGTCGAGGCGTTGCGCCCTTATTGGATTGACGGACGCCGCGCGTTTTTTGTCTCAAATATAGATGGTCAACATATCAGTGACACACTCGCTCTGCTCGATCCGGAAACCACATTATTTGTCGTCGCCTCCAAGACCTTCACCACCCAAGAGACCATGACCAATGCGCAAAGCGCCAAGGCGTGGTTTCTGGACAAAGGGGGAGCCGATGGTGATATCGCCAAGCATTTTATTGCGCTCTCCACCAATGCCCGCGCAGGTGAGGCCTTTGGCATCGACCCGGCAAACATCTTTACTTTCTGGGACTGGGTCGGCGGGCGCTATTCTCTGTGGTCGGCAATCGGACTTTCCATCGCGTTACAGGTTGGCTTTGATAATTTTGAAAAGCTTCTGCGCGGCGCTCACGCCATGGATGAACATTTCCGCACCGCACCGCTGCACCAGAATATGCCGGTTATGCTGGCGCTGATTGGCGTCTGGAATCGTAACTTCATGGGCGCCGCGAGCCATGCGATCCTTCCCTATGACCAGCATCTTCATCGCCTGCCGGCCTATCTGCAGCAGGCCGATATGGAATCAAACGGCAAGCGAGTCACGGCGGATGGCGAAGATGTCTCTGTCAAAACCGGACCCGTCATTTTCGGTGAACCAGGGACCAATGGTCAGCATGCTTTCTATCAGCTTTTGCACCAAGGTACGGATCTGATTTCCTCGGATTTCATCGCCGCCGCGGTCAGCCAAACTGAGCTCGGCGATCACCACCCAATACTGCTGGCGAATTTTTTAGCGCAAACGCAAGCGCTGATGCGCGGGAAAACCGAAAAAGAAGCGCGTGAGGAACTGGCAGCCGAGGGCCTCACCAAAGCGGAGATTGATACGCTCGCGCCCCATAAAGTTTTTCCCGGCGACCGTCCAACCAATTCAATCTTGATGGAAAAACTAACGCCTGAGAACCTTGGCGTATTGATCGCACTTTATGAGCACAAGATTTTCTGTCAGGGCGTCATTTGGGGGATCAACTCTTTCGATCAGTGGGGCGTCGAGCTGGGCAAAGCGCTGGCCAAAGAGATTCTTCCAGAAATTGCAGCCTGTGGCGAAAAAAAACCTGCCGCCGCGACCCATGACGCATCTACCAACGGCTTGATTGATCGGATCAACAAAATACGTGGGCGAATCTGAGAGTTAATTGCTCCATAATAGTTGTCATCACCGGGCTTGTCCCGGTGATCCTGAAAGGTAAGTTACACATCGAAACATCTGGATTGCCGGAACAAGTCCGGCAATGACAAACTTGGTAGTGACAAAACCAGTGGAACAAATATTTACAGCCTCGATCAGAACCAAACTTCTTTGCCTTATTGGGGTAGTGATAGCGTTACTCTCTAATACTTACGCCCAAGCGCCAACCCACGCGAAAATCCAAACCTCAATGGGCGACATCATCATTGAGCTCTCCCCGAATGAAGCGCCGACAAGCGTTACGAATTTTATGGAATATGCGACCAGTGGGTATTATGACCGGCTGTTGATCCACCGCGTCGTCAAAGACTTTGTGATTCAGGGTGGCGGCTTTTCAACGCTTTTTACCAGGCGTGCCTTGCGTGACCCAATCCCTTATGAGGGCGAGAATGGGTTGAAAAACTTGCGCGGAACCATCGCCATGGCGCGTAATGATGATCAAAACAGCGCACAGGCGCAGTGGTTCATAAATTTACGAAACAACAAAAAACTCGATCATCGCGTCACGGACCTAGGCCCAATTTATGGTTACGCGGTCTTTGGTCATGTTGTGGAGGGCATGGATGTCGCCGACGCCATTGGTGATGTTGAAACCGGTTCCGGCGGACCGTTTGATGAGGAAGTCCCGGTGGAGCGCATTCTGATCAACAGGATTGATCCGGTGGAATGGCCGCTTGCGGACTAATAATAATACGACTTCGGCTTAATGTTGACGTGGAATGAGATGCAACTCCGTCTGGCGGCCATCGATAAAGCTAACACTGGCCCCATCGAAAAATGCATCGTCTTCGGTCTTGAAAATGATCTCTTGGCCATCCCACTCGGCAACCGAATGGGTGGCGTTTAATTCAATCGACCATGCCGTATTAGCTTCTATTGCGCGCTCACCAATCGGATTATCCGTTGCTTGATTATCCCATCGACCGATTGCCGGACCGGCGCCGTGGCCATGAAATCCGATCGGGTGCGTATAGATGAGCGGGCGCAATCCTGCTGCAACGGATTGCTCCAGCGCAATACGAAGCGTTTCATTGCCGCTTTGGCCCGTCTTAAACGCCGCCGTCAGGAAGTCTTGAATCTGATTGGCGGCGGCAAGACCATCTTTCAATCCTTGCGGCGCATCGGTCTCCCCGTCCCTCAACACATAAGCATGATGTTGCGTATCGGTATTGAGGCCAAGATAGACGATCCCGAAATCAACATGCAGGAAATCACCTTTTCGGATGACTTTATCCTGCTTTTTCGCCGCCGCCCATGACGGATCATCAGCCTGGGCCGCCCGGGCAATTGAGACTGAGGGATGAAACCATGTGATGAGGTTCATATCCCGAACCCGCTCTCGCAACCACCAGCTCACATCATCTGTGGTCGTCTCACCGGGGATAATCACCTTCTCAGAAAACGCCTCAGCAATCAAAGAATGTGCAATACGGACGATTGACGGATAGACTTCCATCTCTTCCTTGATGCGGGTCTCGAGCCATCCAATCGCAAGGTCTTCGTTATGCTCTACGCGATTGCGATATTTACGCGGCAGCGCCGACATGAACTCCTCATATTGTTGATGGCTGGTTCCATCTGCGAGGCCATATTTTTCCGACACATTGACAGCAATACGCGACGGATCACGGGTCTCGATGATCTGCGCCAGCCGCTTCCATTGCTCAGGCTCATCTTCCGGGATCCAGGCGGAGGGAAAAGCATCGCCCACCGGGTATCGCGATACGGCCAAACGCTCCACCGGGCCCTCACCCGGATCGAAGAACACCAGAATAGTCCGGCGGCGCGCGCGCAACCAGGTCGCCGGCAGCATCGTCTTCACCACCGGGTCTTCATTATATTCGCGCGCGATGATCACCCACATATCAACGCCTTCCCGGCGCATCACTTGCGGGATCACCCTATTGAGGCGTTTCACCAGCCAGGCATCGCGGATCGCCGCCCGCTCACGCATGGAGTAAATTTCCGGGGTTGCCGGATCAGCGACTTCCTGGGCGTGAGCGATCTGTGTTGTGAGCGGCGCGAAGATGAAACCAAGCGCCAGCGCGATCAATAGATATTGGATCCGTTGCATGACGTTCCCCTGTAATATACTTTGCGTTGAAAAAAGGCCGACGGCGGAAGCGCGCTGATTAATTCGCTTTATTCTTTATCTCTTCTAGCGCCGCTTTATTGACGTTGAAGCTCTCTGTGATCGTGATGGTCTCACCAGCGATAAGAGTGCTTTTTTCAGCATCCGTTAATTCGCGGCTGAAGATCGTGCGCGCACCGGGCGTCAACGTATCGACCATCTCGCCTTTCACGGATATTTCCAGGGACGCCAGAAAACGCGGCGTCGGCGTGTCACTGTCTTCAACAAGCGTCAGGATGAATTCCGCGCTGTTGTCCCCCTCGCGAACAAATTTGTTGAGCGGCATCGAACCAGACATTAAACTGGAGGTGGTGGAGAGGTACTCATTCGGATTGCCGTTGATTGCGGTCTGCACCGCGACATCGCTGGTTGAAACGCTCAGGCTCAGATACATGTCCGACGGAACCGGCGATCCGCAGCCGAAAAGACTTACCGCCGCGCCAAGGCTTACCCATTGGAATATACGCATTTTCATTCTCCCCGTGTTGTGCTGTCCCATTGAAGGCGCGCACACGACTTCGGTCAATAGGCGGTGGCGCATTGCTCACGCCCCCGGCATCGGCTATCTCGGCTC
>JAADIH010000277.1 GCA_013151435.1 Alphaproteobacteria bacterium | reverse complement strand
GAACTTACCAAGGCGGCGAAAGGCCCTGCGTAATTCTGCACTTCCATCTTTTTGATACCACCGGCCATGGGCGAGAATGATCCGGTATGGGCCCCAGTCAATCATGGTTTGGATGGCTGCCTTTAATTGTTTTAGCCGCCCAAAAAATGAAAGATAGAGATCAAGCGGCAGCTTGCCATCTGGATCGGCTACTCCGCCGATTTTCATCAGGAAGCGCATGAAAAGCGAATGTACGCGGGTGGGTTCAAAATTCTCAATAAGGTCGGTCAGGATAAGCGTTCTGGAGGCTTTATGAAAAAACTCCACCTCCTCCATGGCGCGACTGCCACGGACAATTAACTGGTTGATATCGTCCGCCCATTCGGGTTCGGGCGTGTCTGATAAATCGCGGGTGAATTCGATGCTGTGTTTTGCAGCGCGGGGGCGCACTTTGGGGCTCGCCCATTTTATCGCATGAGGGTAATGCGTGCCCCACTCGCCTATCCACCAATAGTGGATGAAATTTGATGAAACCAAGTGCCGTACTGGTCCAAGTGCATCCACTTCTGCTTTCAATGTGCCGGTCAACGGGGTTGGAGAATGGATAAATAAATCTCCGCCGGTCAGGCGTATGATGGTCATGCGAGTGGAAAACGGCATGCCGCCAAAGGTGATCTCCGGGCCGTCGACAATCCATATATTCTCGTCAACGGGTTTGAGTGTGTTGATCGGCAAATAAAGGTCTATGCGGTCGGTCATATTATTTTAGGTCTTTTGTTTTGTGGCTCGGTTGTGCAATCAATCATATGCTTGCGAATGGTGAAGTGATGTCCCGGCTTTTTGTCGCTCTTTCAATGCCGAACCATATTAAGGATGCCTTATCGGCATTGCAATATGGTGTTGACGGCGCGCGTTGGAGGTCCGTTGAAAATTTTCACCTGACTCTCGCTTTTATTGGTGATGCGGATCGCCATGGCTTGGGCGCCGCCATTGATGCGCTTTCAGAAATTGAAGCGCCAGACTTTAATTTGCGATTGTCTGGGGTCGGCTTATTTGGCAGCAGAAAACCGCGTGCGATCTGGGTAGGCATTACACCATCCACCGATCTGATGCATCTCCAAAGAAAAGTTGATGGGGCGCTACGCCGTAAGGGCATTGAGCTCGAAACTCGAAAATTCATACCGCATGTGACGCTCGCCTATTTGAAAGGCGCGCGCCGCGATGAGGTTGCAAATTATTGTGTGATGAATGAATTATTTTCGACGGAAGAATTCCCCGTTAGACAGTTTCACCTTTATTCTTCGATACTGGGCGCAACGGTCAGCCATTATGAAATTGAGGCGTCTTATTCGCTCTCATCTTCCAAATGATCTAGGAAACCATCGACTCCCAATTCGATAAGATCGACGACCTGTGAAAACCCATCCCCGCCGCCATAATAGGGGTCGGGCATTTCGCGTTCCTCACACTCAGCAAAGTCAAGAAACAACCGAATGTCACAATCTCTGTTCGCAGGAGCGAGATCCAGCAAATCCGTGTGATTGCTCAGATCCATGGCCAATAGATAGTCGAACTCATAAAAATCCGACAGCGTGACCTGGCGTGCCCGTTGATGCCCGATCTTATAGCCGCGCTTGTCAGTAGTCATGATCATACGTGCATCGGGCGGATTGCCCTCATGCCATGAGCCGGTGCCAGCGGAGTCAATCACTAGGTTGAGGCCTCTCTGGCCGGCTTTGGCGCGCAAAACACCCTCCGCCGCCGGTGAGCGACAGATATTCCCAAGGCAGACAAGAAGAATGTGTTTTGTCATTTTATTCGCGATTGTTAGATGCGTTCTAATCTTAATCACGGGTCTTCTAACGTATAGACAAACGCTTGTGCAATTGGGCGACACTGAGATCATGGAATTTTCCATGACAATGGCGACGTCTTCTGTCACCAGATAGTCATGAATGGGCCTGTAAATATTGTTATCCTCACCGGCTCCGGCATCTCAGCGGAGTCGGGGATTGCTACTTTCCGCGATACCGGCGGCATATGGGAAAAATATGATTACGCGCAAGTGGCGACGCCGGAAGGATTTGCCGAAAATCCGGCGCTGGTGCATGAGTTTTACAATGAACGGCGTCGCGGTCTCGCAGCAGTTGAGCCAAATGCCGCACATTTTGCTTTGGCGAAGCTGGAGGCTGGCTTAAAGAGATGCGGTGGGCGCCTAACTATCATTACACAGAATGTTGATGACCTCCATGAGCGTGCGGGCTCAATCAGGCTACTTCATATGCATGGTGAGCTCTCAAAAGTGACTTGCTGCGGTTGCGATGAAGTTCTTAAATGGCGCGAGGATATTTCTCTTGAAACGTCATGCCCCACTTGTAAATCGGCAGGAACGCTACGGCCCTATGTCGTTTGGTTCGGCGAAATTCCGCGCTTTATGGATGAAGCTAGTGATGTGATCATGGGCGCTGACCTGTTTGTTTCTATCGGCACATCTGGGTCGGTTTATCCTGCTGCCGGGTTTGTAGCAGAGGCCCGCACTCTGGGGATTGATGCTATGGAGCTAAATTTAGAGCCGTCAGAAAATGCAATCTTGTTCAATGACAGTCGTTATGGCCCCGCGACAAAAGTCGTACCAGAATGGGTGAGTGAAGTTTTGAGAAAAATTTGAGGCCTATCCCTTGCGCCCTAGACCCATCGCACCCTAGCGTGCTCCGTTCAAAGTCCAGGGGTACATCATGACAGCACGACACATCACGCTTTGCATTGCAGCATTTTTCTATTCAACGACAGTAGCAAACGCGCAAGACGAAACCGATAAGCCAGAGAAGTGGGATGTAAATACGCCGGTATCGCCAACGCGCGATATTTCTATTGATGTGGATGAAGGTACCTGGCTAAGCCTTGATGTCAGTCCTGATGGAAAAACCATTGCCTTTGATTTGCTTGGCGACATCTATGTGATGCCAATCTCTGGCGGGCAAGCGCGCTCGATCGCAAGCGGTATTGCCTGGGAAATTCAACCGCGTTTTTCGCCCGATGGAACAAAGATCGCGTTCACGTCGGATCGCAGCGGCGGTGACAATATCTGGATCATGAATGTAGATGGCTCCGATAAGCGTCAGGTAACCAAAGAAACCTTCAGGCTGTTGAATAATCCTACATGGTCAGCAGATGGCAACTATATTGCTGCGCGCAAACATTTCACTACCCAGCGCTCACTCGGGGCTGGTGAGGTCTGGCTTTATCATATCGCCGGCGGCGACGGGGTTCAGCTTGTAAAGCGCCCAAGCGACGCATTCCAGAAAGAGCTCGGCGAACCTGTTTTTTCTGCTGACGGACAATACGTTTATTACACGCAAAATATTACGTCCGGCTCAAGATTTATCTATGCACAAGATTCCAACACTGATCTCTTTAATATCAAGCGCTATGAGATTGCGACTGGAGAAATTGAAACGGCGGTCTCCGGTCATGGTGGGTCTGTACGTGCTGCCCCGTCGCCTGACGGGCGCTATATTGCGTTTGTCCGTCGAGAAAGAACAAAATCAAAATTATATTTGAAAGATTTGAAATCTGGCAAAGAGCGCAAGATCTATGATGCGCTCGATCAAGACCTTCAGGAAATCTGGGCGGTTCACGGGGTGTATCCAAATATGGATTGGCTGCCCGATGGGCGCTCTCTTGTGTTCTGGGCGGGCGGTAAAATCCATAAGCTTAATGTGCTGAATGGCGAAAGTTCTATCATCCCGTTTCGGGTGACAGATACGCGTGCGATCATCGATCCGCCACGCCCTGTCGTTGATGTCGCCCCAGATCGGGTTGAAACAAAGATGCCACGTTTTGCCAGTGTTTCACCCAATGGACGGAACGTCGTCTTTGAAAGTCTTGGTAAGCTTTATGTCAAAGCACTGCCCAATGGAACGCCGCGCCGTTTGACACGGAGTGGTGATGGGTTCGAACTCTTCCCGTCATGGTCATATGATGGTCGTCGGATTGTTTTTGTTTCCTGGGAAGATGAAAATCTTGGCACTATACGCACTATATCTGCGGGCGGCGGTTCTGGCCGCACCATCACAGGTGAGCCCGGTCACTATCGTCGGCCGCGTTTTTCCCCGGATGGTCGTACTATCATTTTTGAAAAAGGGGCTGGCGGCTATCTGACCTCAAAAAACTGGTCTGAGGCGCCCGGTGTCTATACGGTTTCATCAAGTGGTGGTGAGGCGAAGCGCATTGTAAAATCGGGATCAAACCCGCATTTTGGCGCGGGCAATAACCGCATATTCATGACAACATTTGAGGACGTGAAGGCATCACTCATAAGTGTTAATCTCGATGGCAAAGAGAGCCGTACGCATGCAACAGGCGATATGATCACGCAATATCAGGTAGCGCCTTCGGGCTCCCACTTGGCTTTCGTTGAAAATTATAACGTCTTCGCCATGCCCATGACGCCGGGCCCGCAAAATATTAGTGCTGGGCGCAAAGCTTCTGCAGTACCCGTAATCAAAGCCAGCGCGGTGGGCGCCGCCTTTCCCAACTGGTCAGGGGAACAGTTGAACTGGAGTTTGGGGCCAGTGCTCTATCATGCGGGGCTTGGTGAGATGTTGCCAAATTCCCCCGAAGCGGATGATGAGGAAGAAAAAGGCTACACGCCGCCAGAGACCGGCATCAATCTTTCCATGAATGTTGCCTCCGATAAACCATCTGGAGTCGTCGCGCTCACGGGCGCGCGTATCATCACTATGGCGGATAAAGATGGCGGTGTCATTGAAGATGGCGCAATTGTGATTGACGGTAACCGCATTACTGCGGTGGGGGCCGCCAGCGATATACAAATTCCATCAAACGCGAAAATAGTTGATGTTGCGGGGAAGACGATCATTCCTGGTTTGATTGACGCCCATGCCCATGGGCCACAAGGGACTGGCGATATCATTCCGCAGCAAAACTGGTCGGCGATTGCGCATTTGGCCCTAGGTGTCACGACAATTCATGATCCGTCCAATCGCGCCAGCCATGTTTTCTCTGCGGCTGAATATCAACGCACCGGGCGTATCCTTGCTTCAAGGATATTCTCAACCGGTGAGATCGTATACGGTGCCAAAGCGCCAAGAGTTTTTGCAGCTATTGATAACCTTGATGATGCCCGAAAGCATGTGCGTCGATTAAAACAGCAAGGCGCAATTTCCATCAAGAACTACAACCAGCCGCGCCGGGATCAGCGCCAGCAGGTGAATGAGGCGGCGCGAGAAGAAGACGTCCTTGTGGTCGCTGAGGGTGGCTCGTTGTTCCACATGGATATGTCGTTGATCGCCGATGGCATTACCTCGATTGAACATAATCTCCCGCAATCGATGCTTTATGAAGACGTGTTGAGCTATTTCAGCGCCAGCAAGACGGCCTATACGCCGACATTGGTGGTGGCCTTTGGTGGGCTTGGCGCTGATCCTTATTGGCGCCAGGAAAGCGATATCTGGAAGCACCCAATTTTGTCCAAACACATGCCGCCGCGTATTCTTCAAGCCAAGTCAGTGCGCCGACAAACTGCGCCCGATGAAGATTTCGCGGATCGTTATGTTGCAGCTAACGCAAGAAGGCTGGCGGAACGCGGGGTCATGGTATCCATCGGCGCCCACGGGCAGGAAGAGGGCCTTGGCGCACATTGGGAGATGTGGTCTTTTGCACGCGGCGGCATGAGCCCGCTTAGTGTTCTAAAGACGGCGACGGTGACTCCGGCCAAACACCTTGGCTTTGCTGCAGATATCGGCTCTCTGGAAAAAGGCAAGCTCGCCGACTTGGTCATCCTCAACGCAAACCCGTTAGAAGATATTCACAATACAGATGATATTTCACATGTTATGCTGAATGGTCGGCTTTACAATGCCCTGACCATGAATGAAGAGGTTACGGGCGATTTCACCCGTAAGCCTTATTGGTGGGAGTAGGTATGGTTTCGTTTGCTGACTTAAGCCCAAATAAGCTTGTGGTTTTGACGCTTCACGGCGGCAGGGATGTTGAGTTGGTTTAGAAACTCGCCGCCTATGGATTTTAGTAGCGCGTCGATTGCGGGTCGGTCGTCACCACCAAGGCTCGCCAAATGATCTGTCGCGCGCTGTAACATCCATTGGGTGTAGGGGAAGATGATCCGCTGGCCAATTAGACCTTTAATCGTAAAGGCCTGCATGCCGATGATGCGAGGAATTTCTACTTCCGGGTTTTCTATTTTGAATGTATTGAGTTTTGAAACGAGATCGATAAGGCAAGGGCCCTGTTCACGCATTTGCCGCTGAAGGATCGGGACCAGCGTTTCCGGGATTACGTCATCGGCGAGGAAATCGCCACTAAGAGGCTCCGGGGATTGCATGCGCTCAACCCAGGCCGCCACCGCTGGCGCTTTTGATTTCATCAGCGCGCCCGATGCTGGGTCACGGTAAAGATGCGCATAGAGGGGGCCGATAAGACCAAAATCACCATTTGAGGGGCGCGACCCAAATAGAAAATCATACCTTTTAAAATGCGCGTTCAGCTCTTCCAGCAAAGTTTCATATGAGGCTTCAATGGCTGGGGCCATTTCTTCTGTCGCGCCAAGAAGACCAACCGCCCCCTCAAATTGTTCGGCGGCTTTTTTGCCATCCTCATATTGT
>JAADIH010000112.1 GCA_013151435.1 Alphaproteobacteria bacterium | reverse complement strand
CGGGCGGTTATGTCTGGGCTTGTAAAAACTATGATGGCGATGTGCAGTCCGACACAGTCGCTCAAGGCTTTGGTTCTCTCGGCCTGATGACCTCCGTACTGATGTCCCCAGACGGCAAGACAGTTGAAGCAGAAGCCGCCCATGGCACGGTAACGCGTCATTATCGCCAGCACCAAAAAGGCGAAGAAACATCAACCAACTCGATCGCCTCGATCTATGCCTGGACCCGGGGTCTTGCCCATCGCGGCAAGCTTGACAGCAATGACGCCTTGAAAAATTTCGCGATCACCCTACCCTCGAGCAAACCGTCATCAAAACCGTCGAAAGCGGGGATATGACCAAGGATCTGGCGCTCCTTATTGGCGCAGAACAAAAATGGCAAACCACCACCGGATTCCTCGATAAAGTTGAAGAAAATTTCAAAAAAGCCCTTGCCGGGTAATCGCCGGGGGCCGCGTCGATTTTGGTGAATTTTTGGCGTTTTTGGGCGTTGGGGGAAGATTTGAAGCCTTTCCTCCCGAATCCAGAGCGCCTCATCGCACGCCCACTCGCTATACGTTGGTGGACATGCCATGTTTTGCCGGTATCAGTATTTGAGTAACCCTACGGAGAAAGCAATGAAATTTGCGCCAATTGCCATTATCAGTGCTGGAATTTTAGCGCTAGCCGCACCGGCGATTGCGGGCGAGTCAAAAACCTACGATCTGCCTGAATTTGATCGCATCGATGTTTCAGCCGGAATAGTTCTGGTTGCCGAAGTTGGCAGCCCGCAGACCGTAGTTGTTGAGACCGACCGTGGTGACTTCAGCGATTTTCAAATCGACGTGAAGAGCGGTCGGCTGAAAGTGACACGGAAATGGAACCGCCTCGCCTGGCATGGCGCCAAAGCTGACTACAAAGTGACAATTTCTGTTCGCGACCTCCATGCTCTGGAAGCCTCCTCCGGGTCTCGCGCAAAGATTATGAATATTGATGCCCCGAAATTCCTGATTGATTTATCCAGCGGCGCGCAGGTCTTTCTTGAAGGCGCTTGCGAGGAATGCACTGTGGACTTGTCGAGCGGCGCCAATCTCAATGCAAAAGAATTAGTCTGTGATGTGGCGAATATTGACGTCTCCAGCGGCGGTCACGGCGAAATGTTTGTAACGCGCGCCGTTGTTGCCGACGCATCAAGCGGTGGGCATGTCTCAATTTACGGCAACCCTGATCGCGTTAATGTCGACAGGTCATCCGGCGGACGGATTAAAATAAAATCCGGCGCGCAAGCAAGCCGCGATTAGCCATCTAGCAAAGATCATCTAAGTATTATTCTTGTTTTGGACTGGTTGCGCATCAGCGAACGGGTCCGGCACATCTGCAATATTCGCCAAAAGACGCCGGTGAAGATCAGGCCGCAATCGTGAGAGCTTTCTGAAATCTTCCTGGTCGAGCACAATAAGATCGCAAGTCGTTATCGCCGTTGCGGTTTCCTCCTGTTGCCCCG
The DNA here is from genome assembly GCA_013151435.1 of Alphaproteobacteria bacterium. GTDB lineage: Bacteria > Pseudomonadota > Alphaproteobacteria > Caulobacterales > Parvularculaceae > Hyphococcus. The sequence goes on along the minus strand of JAADIH010000112.1, from coordinate 7,242 downwards.
TCAATAGCGATCTCGCACCCCAAAATTGACCCTCGCCCAATACCAGCGGCTCTAGCTCTGGCCGATCCGCATCGCGAATCTCAACTTCGCCGGACCCAACCATGAAAAGCGTCCCGGGTTTTTCACCATCAATGGCAATGATCGACCCAGGCGGCGCGGTGCGCGCCTTCAAAACATGCAAGACATCTGCGATTTCTTCTGGCTTTAGGGTGCTAAAGACCACCGAGCGCGCCGCCATCCCCCAGGAAACGATGAAGTCTTTGCGGCGAAATTCCTCCATGAACCCGCTGGCGATGATGCCAATGGGGAGTGCGAAAAAACCCAACCCGCTGATCATGACCAGACCTGCGATAAATTTTCCAAGCGGTGTTCCCGGTACTACGTCGCCATAACCGACCGTCGTTAGCGTGACGACCGCCCACCACATCGCCTCAGGGACTGTCGCAAACTTACTGTTCGGCAAGTGGCCTTCTACAAGATATAAAAGAGACGCCGCGGTGATAATCATTCCAAACATCACAATCAGAACCCCGAGCAATGCTGATCGCTCGCCAGCGATCACCCGCAGCATCGTATTGAAGGCGGAAGAAAAGCGCGCCATTTTAAAAAACCGAAGAAGCCTCAAAATGCGCAAAATGCGCAAATCAATTGGGATGAGAAAGCTCAAATAAAATGGAAAAATCACAATTAGATCCACAATCATCAGAGGACCGCTGGCAAATTTCATTCTTGCCTTTAACGGAGAGAGGCCGCGAAAGGGAGCATGCTCAGTACACACCCAAAGACGAGCGAAGTACTCTACCGTAAAAATCAGGATCGAAACCATATCGAACACTCGAAACGGCAGCGCATATTGGTCATGAATGGCGGGAACCGTCTCCAACGAAAACGCGATGACATTTAATACAATCAGCGTCGCCATGGCGGTTTCAAAAGCGCGGCTTTGAAAGTCATGGGAATGACCGGCCTCAAGGACCTTATATAAATGTGTTTTTAGCGTCACAGGGTATGCCACTGGATCCCTCCCCTGCCCCCGCGCGAGCCATCATGGTCGCTATTGGCCTGGCGGCTAATTGGATGTCGTAGTCTCGATCTGTTTTACGATCGCCTCAAGCGCTTGGTCCGCATTTTTCCCGTCTGGCCCTCCGGCCTGTGCCATATCCGGTCGCCCGCCGCCGCCCTTGCCGCCGACCGCTTGCGCCCCGGCGCGCACCAAATCCACAGCCGAAAGCCGATCAACAAGGTCATTGGTCACGCCCACCGCAAGCGCTGCTTTACTATCATTGACGCCAATGAAGACCACGACACTGCCGTCGCCAAGTTTGTTTTTCATGTCATCGACCAATCCGCGCAAGTCACTCGGCGCAACGCCTTCAAGAACGCGTCCGGAAAAACGGACGCCAGAGATATCTCGAACGTCTCCATCCGAGGCTTCCGCACCCCCGCCCATAGCCAGCGCTTTTTTAGCGTCCGCCAATTCGCGCTCAAGTTTCTTGCGCTCCGAGACCAGCGCCGCAATACGGGTGGTTAAATCGTCAGGCTTCGTTTTTAGAGCATCTGCGGCGGACTGAGCTATTTTAGAACGGGCCTCAAGATATTGCCGCGCGGCTTCGCCCGTCAGCGAATCAAACCGCCGAATACCCGCAGCAACAGCGGTCTCACCGACGATCTTGAACAGCGCGATTTCCCCGAGCCGTCGCACATGGGTGCCGCCGCATAGCTCGACCGAATAAGGCCTATCCGATCCATCAAGGGCGCGCCCCATTGTCAGCACACGAACATCATCGTCATATTTTTCACCAAAGAGTGCGATGGCGCCAGAAGCGACCGCCTCATCATAGGACATGATGCTGGTTTCGACGGGTCCATTTTGGCGAATGACTGCGTTTACACGGCGCTCTATCTCAGCGATTTCTTCTGCAGCCACAGGCGTCGGATTGGTAAAATCAAAACGCATGCGGTCGGGCGCCACCATAGAGCCTTTTTGCGCCACATGCTCTCCCAGCACCTCACGCAACGCCGCATGGGCGAGGTGCGTTACCGAATGATTGGCGCGAATGCGATCACGCCGATCCGTGTCGATGGCAAGATGCACCGCATCGCCGACCTTAATCGAGCCTTTAGCTATTTTGCCAATATGCCCGAACAACACGCCAGCACGCTTTTTTACGTCGCTGATTGTGATTGCCACCCCAGCATCCGATGTGATTTGGCCCGCGTCGCCAATCTGGCCACCGGATTCAGCGTAAAAGGGCGTTTGATTGACAATGATCTCAACCTCATCACCCGCCTTCGCGCTATCGACGCGTGCGCCATCTCGCAAGATCGCCTGGACAACCCCTTCGGCTTCCTCATGGATGTAGCCAAGAAATTCTGTCGCCCCATATTCAGTGCGCAGATCAAACCATACGGTTTCATCAGCCGCATCACCGGATCCGGCCCATGCCGCCCGCGCTGCATCGCGCTGGGCTTTCATGGCCGCATCAAAACCTTTTGTATCCACTTCACGCCCTTCACGGCGCAACGCATCCTGGGTCAAATCCAGTGGAAACCCATAAGTATCGTAAAGCTTAAATGCTGCATCACCCGACAATGGAGCGCCTTCAGCCAGTTTGTCTGTTTCTTCGCCAAGAAGTTTAAGCCCGCGCTCAAGCAGGCTATGGAACTTTTCTTCTTCCGATTTCAACGTCTCAACAATTAGCTTTTCCGCGCGGACAAGCTCTGGGAACGCGCCGCCCATTTCATTGACCAACACGGGCGCAAGGCGTGTCAACAAAGGATCGCGCGCGCCAAGGCCATGAGCATAACGCATGGCCCGGCGCATGATCCGACGCAACACATAACCGCGACCTTCATTGGATGGCGCAACCCCATCAGCCATCAAAAAACTCGTCGCGCGGATATGATCGGCGATCACCCGGTGAGCCGAAGCATCCGCCCCTTCTGCCTTGCGCCCAGTAAGATCTACGGAAGCCGCAATAAGGGTTTGGAAAAGATCGACGTCATAATTGTCATGAACGCCCTGCAGCACAGCGGCAATACGCTCAAGCCCCATGCCCGTATCGATAGATGGTTTTGGCAGGTCAACCTGGCTTCCATCCGTCATACGCTCAAATTGCATGAAGACGAGATTCCAGATCTCGACAAAGCGATCCCCGTCTTCATCGGGCGAGCCTGGCGGACCGCCGGGAATATGGTCGCCATGATCATAGAAAATCTCTGAGCACGGACCGCATGGCCCGGTATCACCCATGGCCCAAAAATTGTCATGGGTTGCTATGCGGATGATGCGCTCTTCGGGAAGCCCCGCGATTTTTCGCCATAGATTGAAAGCGTCATCATCCGTATGATAGACGGTCACTGTCAGGCGATCTGCAGCCAGACCATATTCCTTGTGAATTAGGCTCCAGGCCGCATCGATCGCTTCCTCTTTGAAATAATCGCCAAACGAGAAATTACCCAGCATCTCAAAAAACGTATGATGGCGCGCCGTATAGCCGACATTATCAAGGTCATTATGCTTGCCGCCAGCCCGCACGCATTTTTGAGACGACGCCGCGCGGACATAGTCACGGGTTTCCGCGCCGGTGAATAGATTCTTGAAGGGCACCATGCCGGCATTGACGAATAACAGCGTCGGATCATTTTGCGGCACAAGCGAAGCCGATGGCGTAATCGTATGGTCACGCGCGGCAAAAAAATTCAAAAATTGCGAGCGTATGTCTTTTAGGGACGTCATTTGGCGCCTGTCTCTAGAAATGCGAAAACCCGCACCAGCCCAAATTGGCCAGCGCGGGTCAAAGTCTTAATGTGATGGGCCGCGCCCGTCTACAGCATCAGACGATTCCTGTTAAACGCCCGATCCCTCGGCGTCATCAGGTCATGCAAAAGAAGTTCAGCTTGTTGCCGTCAATGTCACGGAAATAGCCCGCGTAAAAGCTATCGCCGCGCGGACCTGCCGGGCCCTCGTCTTTGGCGCCCAATTCGATCGCTTTTTTGTACATCTTGTCCACGGTTTCCGGCTTGTCGCAGGCAATCGCCACCATCACGCCATTCCCGACAGTAGCCGCATTTCCATCATTAGGTTTGATGATAGAAACACCTGGCTGGCCGGGGCCGGTATTCCAGGCAATGAAGGTATCCGCTTCCATCATCCGCTTGGCGCCCATTTCCCCAAGCAGCGTATCATAAAACTCTGCCGCCTTATCGATATTATTGGTACCCAAAGTTATGTAGCCGATCATATATCTCTCCTATTGATCATTTTAAGGCCTGTCGCTGGTCAGACCGCAACAAATCACATGCTCTAGATGGTCGCGATTGCGGCAAATCCAAGCCCCAAGGTCAAGAGGCTTTCGCAGCCTCAAGTTCGTCATCACCCTCATCTGCATGGTTCTCGCCGGTGAGCATTTCCTCGGCCACCAGCCCTGCATTTTGACGGATCGCAAGTTCGATCTCAGCGGCCATATCCGGATTGTCACGCAGGCACTGCTTGGCGTTTTCCCGGCCCTGGCCGAGCCGTTCTGAATTATAGGAAAACCAGGAGCCCGACTTTTCAACCACATCGACTTTGACGCCAAGATCGATGAGCTCGCCCATTTTCGAGATACCCTCACCATACATGATGTCAAATTCCACCTGTTTGAACGGCGGCGCCACTTTGTTTTTGACGACTTTGACACGGGTCTGATTGCCCACGACATCGTCGCCTTTTTTGATGGCGCCGATGCGGCGGATGTCGAGGCGCACGGAGGAGTAAAATTTCAACGCATTGCCGCCGGTCGTGGTCTCGGGCGAGCCAAACATCACCCCGATCTTCATGCGGATCTGGTTGATGAAAATCACCAGCGTATTGGATTTAGAAATCGAGCCCGTGAGTTTTCTGAGCGCCTGGCTCATCAGTCGGGCTTGCAGACCTGGTAGTGAGTCCCCCATCTCCCCTTCAAGCTCAGCGCGCGGGGTGAGCGCGGCAACCGAATCAATAATTAAAATATCAATGGCGCCAGAGCGCACCAATGTATCGGTAATTTCAAGCGCCTGCTCGCCAGTATCCGGCTGAGAGATCAACAGCTCATCAAGATTGACCCCGAGCTTTTGCGCGTAGATCGGATCCAGCGCGTGCTCGGCATCGATAAATGCCGCCGTTCCGCCAGCTTTTTGCGCTTCGGCAGCCACATGCAGCGCCAGGGTGGTCTTACCAGAGCTTTCCGGCCCGTAGATTTCAACCACGCGCCCCTTGGGCAGACCGCCAATGCCGAGCGCGATATCAAGCCCCAGTGACCCCGAAGAGATTGATTCCATGGGCACAACTTCGCGATCCCCAAGCCGCATCAGCGAGCCTTTGCCAAAGGCCTTGTCGATCTGCGACATTGCTGATTCCAGCGCTTTTGATTTGTCCACGTTGCCCGTCTCCACCAGTTTTAGACCGCCCTTAGCCATCATCGCCTCCGTTGTCTCACAGGGGACCGCCCTGTCAATGAAACACCTTTGTACGCATTTTGTTCTCATTTTGCAATAGCACATATTGTGTTGTTATAAATCAGAAATAACAACTTGTTCTCTTTTTGTACAAACGAATGGCCGCTGGCTTAACCATACCAACGTAAAGCCGGGCGCCCATACGAATCGCTTGACAATCGCCCCCTCACCCCCAAATCCAGCGCCATCAAACCCCGGCCAAAATGCCCCAGAAGCGCCCATGGGGTCCGGCATTCCCTTTCCCTCCATGTGGGCGCTATTATCAATCTGGCGCAAGTCAAACCCCGACCGCACGCCCTCTAATCGCTCCTAGTTAAATGGACCAACACACATCATGAGCCGTATTCTTTTCTTCCTCGTCGCCCTTGTCGCTGTCGCCTTCGCGGTGCTGATTTTCGCCCCGAGCGTTCTACCCATCGCCGCCTATAAGGACCGGATAGAGACTGCCGCCTCCGACGCTATCGGACGCGAAGTGACATTCAGCGATAATCTCACCTTCCGCATTCTTCCGCGCACGGCCTTTCACGTTGAAGACCTCACCATCGCCAATGCAGACGGATTTGCGGGCGATTATCTGGCGACGGTCGGCGAGGCGGATATCGGTGTCAATCTGATCGCGCTGATCACTTCGGGTACAGTGGAGATTGATCGGTTTGTTTTGACCGAACCGGATATCACGCTCATCCGCAAAGCCAATGGTGATGTAAACTGGAATCTCGCAAGCGCAGGCCATGCTGGCGACCAACCGGCTTCACCTGGCTCAACACGCGATTTCAGTTTGGGCGACGTACGTATTGTCCGCGGCAAAGCGGTTTATCGAGATGGCGGCGCCAACAAAACATATACGGCTGAAGACATTGGCATACGCATTGTCCTCACGAGCCTTAAAGAACCCCTAGAGGTGAAAGGCAATATGGTCTTCCAGGGCGAGCCGTCGACAGTCGACATCGTGCTCACAAATCTCGCCGACGTCATGCAGCAAGAGCCGAGCAATTTAAAGCTCGGTGCTAAAATTGGCGCGGCGACCTTCGGCGCAGATTTGACCATAGAGTTGAAAGACGCGCTGCGCTATCGCGGCCCAATACAGCTCAATGCGCCTGACCTTCCCGCCTTTGCCGCCCTCGTCGGCACGCAAATCGCCGATGCGCCGGGTTTTGATAAGCTCACGCTTTCCGGTGATGTAGATGGCGGCGGTCAATCCTTACGGCTCTCCAATGCCCGGGTCGTGTTCGACGATATCGACGCCCAAGGCGTGATGTCGCTGAACTGGAGCGGCGCAAGACCAAAGGCGAGCGGTGTTCTTTCTACGGATGAGTTGGATATGCGCGCCTATCTGCCGCCGCCGGCAACAGACGCGCAAGGTTTCCCGGCATGGTCTACGGCCAAAATGGATTTTACGGGCTTGCGCAATATCGATGCGGATTTCGACATCTCAACTAATGCGATTTATTTGAATGATCTAAAAATCGGTGAAAGCCGTTTGAAACTGACTGTCGTCAGCGGCCGCATGACCGCCGATATTCCAGAGCTCTCCATGTATGGCGGGCAAGGATCGGGTCGGCTTGTAGTTAATGCACGCGGGAGCACCCCCACCTTTTCAGGGAATTTCGATATGGGCGCCGTACAGGCTGAACCCATATCATTGGATCTATTCAAGCATGATAATCTGTTGGGGCTCGGATCATTTACCTTCGACTTCGACGCCAGCGGCAACAGCCAGGAAGCGATCATGTCTTCGCTTGACGGCACAGGCGATTTTGATCT
>JAADIH010000147.1 GCA_013151435.1 Alphaproteobacteria bacterium | reverse complement strand
TTATATGATTTACAAGGTAAATATTTCGCATATATCCCCTTGGCGTATGCTTGCTATTTTCAGTTGGGCTGGGGCTCATGATTCTGAGCAAGACGCCACGCACTTACTAAATTAGCTGAAATCAGAACATTTAGGCCGGTGCGTGGAGCGAACTGCATGAGTTAGTTAGGGATTTCTCCTTTGTTAATCGGAGAAAATAATGACCCATGCAAATGCCATTTCATCGCTTAAGGCTGAAATTCAGGAGATTTGGAGCAATCCGAAGTTGTCTGAGCGCACTAAAATTAAGATGGAAATGAAAATAGCCACACGGTTGGCTAAGACACAGAGCCATCTATTTTTAGTTTATTTAGCCACAAATGGCTCGTGGCGAAAAGTATCCTAAGCCGCAAAGGATGTCCCGGCGCAATGACCGGGACATCATTACGCATGATACAAGATCATCGGGAAATTCACTTGAATAACCCGATGATATAGATTCTTTACTGCACGCCGATTAATGCGAAAAACCGGCCTCATCCTGAGGTTCTCGAAGGGTCCACCCCCGGGTCAAGCCCGAGGGCATGCTTTTTCGCCCGGCGCTCTCATTAAGCAGCTTTTCTGCGTGTTGTGGTTTTACGTTTTGCAGTGGTTTTCTTCACAGCTTTTCTAACTGTTTTCTTTGCCGTCTTTTTAACAGCTTTTTTGACTGTTTTCTTTGCAGTCTTTTTTGAAGCTTTTTTTGCTGCAGGCTTTTTCGTCACCTTCAGCTTTACTTTTTTTGTAGTTTTTTTGACTGTCGCTTTACGTGCTGTGGTTTTGGCTTTCGCCTTTGACTTCACAACCCGTTTCTTTGCAGCTGGTTTCGCAGCTTTTTTTGTAGTTTTTCTCATTAGAATAGGTTTCCCTGATGCACTGACCAAGTGTCAGCCGAGTTTCGTTACGCCAATTATAGTTAACGAAGAATAAAAAGGCGTTCTGCACCAAACAACAGGCTGCGCTTCATCCACAAAAAAGCCTTCGCATTTTCTGCGAAGGCTTTTCTTTTTCGACTGAATTCTCAGCTCACTTTATTTAACGTCGATCAGCTCGACTTCAAAAATCAGCGCTTCATTCGGACCAATAGGACCACCGCCACCCACGCCATATGCAAGCGCTGGCGGAATGAACAGACGATATTTATCACCGACACTCATGAGCTGCAGGCCTTCCGTCCAGCCTGGAATGACGCCGCCCAAAGGAAATTCTATGGATTCGCCGCGCTTATAGGAGGAATCAAATTCCGTCCCGTTCATCAGCGTGCCCGCATAATGGACCTCCACAGTGTTTTTCGCCGTCGGTGAGGCGCCGCCAGCGGGCCCTTCGGTAATCACTTCATATTGAAGGCCAGATGGGGTTTGGGTAATTCCGTCCTTCTTTGCATTATCAGCAAGAAAGGTCGTCGATGCCGCGAGATTAGCTTCAGGGTTTTGCACTTTTATCAGCTCCACATCAAAAATTAGCGCTTCATTTGGACCGATGATCGGGCCACTGCCGCTCTTGCGATAAGCAAGGTCAGGCGGCACAAAAAAGCGAAAGCGATCCCCTTCGCTCATCAATTGAACGCCTTCGGTCCAACCGGGTATAACTTGATTTAGTTTGAATGTCGCCGCCGCGCCACGCGCCCTTGATGAATCAAATTCAACGCCGTCCTTTAGCGTACCAACATAATGAACAACGACCTTATCCGTTGAAACTGGTGTAAACCCAGTATCAGGCCCTTCTTCGAGCACCATATATTGAAGACCGCTTTCAGTTACAGTCACATTTTCCAGTTCAGCGTTTTCCGCCAAGAAGGCATTTGACGCTGCGAGGTTTTCAGCCGCAAGCTTTTCAAACTCAGTTTGCGAATTCGGCGCTTCAATTTCTGCGTCCTTTGACGGTTCAGACTGGTCTTCCGCGGCTTGCGATGCGGAGCGCCCGCATGCAGAAACGACCATTGATGCGGCGGCGGCAAATATCCAGATTGTGCGCAAGTGGCTTCTCCTTGATTGAAATCTGTTCGGTTGGGAGGCAACCTAGCGCAATCGCGATGGGGTTCCAATTGCTGATCTGGGCACAATCCCTACCAATTGGTCATCATGATGATTTGAATGAATAAATCAGCCGTTTGTTAATGCTGATGACTGAGCAACTAAAATTCCCACGACCATCATGCGAATATGGCCGTTGAAACCAGCTTTTTTAGAATAATACCTCTGCGATTAACGTGATGTTTCCTATGCGCGCGCATTTTCTCACCTGTCAAACACACGCTTTCGAGTGTTCAGGGGTAGATGTAGAGTTATGCCGATTATTTCACGGCGCACCGGTAAGGCCATTAGCGACAATGCGAAACAACGCATCAGTGCGCTAAGGCAATATCCGACGCTGGATACGTTCCGAAATCCTCTGACTCGCGGCATTGCGCGGCATTTTGCTCATGAAGCCTGGCTAAAGGCGCTTAACGAAATTGATTTTGACTATCGAATGACCAATATCGAAATCGGCGATGTCAGTTGCGTTCAATATGAGACAGCTGAGACGAATATAGATAACCCACTCATAGTCTATGTCCATGGCGGCGGCTTGGTGTGTGGGTCACCAAGAGTGAATGCAGCAACCATATTACCAGTTTGCCATCTGACGGATTGCGAGGCGATCGGCATTGACTACACACTGCTTCCCGAGGCGGCTCACCCAACCCAGATCAATGAGATCAACAGCGTCTATCAGACGCTCCTTGAAAAAAATCCGACACGGAAGATTATTCTTTTATCCGATTCAGCAGGCGGGACTTTAACCCTTTCTGCTCTCATGCAATGGCGCGATGAAGGCGTGAAGCTTCCCGTCGGTGCAGTATTTATCTCACCTCTCGTTGACGGTAAGGGCTGCAGCGACACTCATGTCACGCTGGATGGTCATGACCCGCTCATTCGCGCGATGAATGGAAAAACCTTCCGTAAATTATTCCAGTTCTACGCCCCCGGGAAAGCACTGGATGATCCTACCGTCTCGCCCATTTATGGCGATTTTCGGGGTCTTCCCCCACTGCTCATTCATGTGGGAACACGTGAGGTGCTCTTGGGTGACGCTGCACGAGCATCTGAAGCAGCCCGCCAGGAGGGCGTTGAAACAACGCTTCGGCTCTTTGATGGCATGTTTCACCTATTCCATATGCACTGGAGCCTAGAAGAGGCCAAAGCTGCGCATACAGATATAGCCGACTTCATCAACACGCTGTAGCGGTCTCTTTTGTTTAAATACACCTAAAAAGAGAGGGGTTTCAACAAATCCCAATACATCCTTTCCTTAACATTTTTTACCTGATACATTTTCCACACGGGGGTTTACTGTGGGGTCAAGTGGTCAAGCGTGCCATATTCTGAATTAACAGAGATTGCAGATACGGGCCGCCCGAATGAGTGGCTCACACATGATGAACGCACAACCCTAACAAGAAAAACAACCAGCGAAGCTGTAATCATTCTCGCCGCTCATTATGCGTTTTATTTTCTCAGCCTGGCCGGCGCCCTCGCGCCGCTTCCGCTGATCGTGAATCTTATTTGCGCAGTACTGAACGGCCTTGCCATCGGGCTTCTTTTTGTTATCGGCCATGACTGCGTTCATAAGGCATACGCCCCCACAAAGATACTGAACCAACTCATGGCGCGGTTAAGTTTTATTCCTTGTGCTCATTCATCCAGCCAATGGGAGGTTGTCCATAACCGTAATCATCACGGCAAAACGAATTTTAAAAACGTCGACTATGTCTGGGCGCCCATCAACAAGAATGAATATGATGCCGCATCTCCGATGCGCCGTTTCATGGAGCGCATATATCGCAGCGCTTGGGGACCGGTCATTTACTACTATATTGAATTCTGGCTGCGCCGGTTGCTGATCCCCGTCACCAAGGAAATGCGCATTGAATGGCGCCGCCATCTACCCGACTCAATTTTCATTTTAACAGCACTCGCCCTGACGATCGCCGGCATTCTCGCCGCCGGGAAAGCCATGAATCCCGACCGCAGTCTGGTGATGATTTTTCTTGTTGGCTGGTTATTGCCCTTTTCTATCTGGAATTACCTGGTCGCCCTCAGTACTTACCTGCATCACACCCATCCGAAAGTTCATTGGTTCGACAAACCGGAAGAATGGTCATTCTATGGTAGCGCCATTCTTGGAACGACCCATGTGGATTTACCATTTAAATGGGCCCGCCTTTTTTCAGATGTCATGGAGCATACTGCTCATCATGCGCTGCCCTCCATCCCAATTTATAAACTCTCAGATGCGCAAAAGCTGTTGCTGAAACGTTATGGCGACAAGGTGGTGAAATATAAATTCACTATCGCCGAATACAAAAGAATTTTGGCTGCATGTAAACTCTACGACACTGAGCGGCATTGCTGGACCGACTTTGACGGCAATCCAACCGGGCCCTTTCTCGAAAAGCTAAATAAAATACTGCCGTCAAAGGCGGCGTCATGACAAACTCTAGCGCCTTTGATTCCGATCCATCACGACACAGGTTAGATGTTCGGCGCCCTGCGCTAGACTCCTCTACTATGCCGGAAGATATGAAATCATTACAAAGCTATGCCAGCCTCATGACTGGCGGCATCGCTGTTCCCACCATTTTAGTTTCTTTGGCGGCCATCACCGGGCTTTTGCTCTTCACAAGCCTTGCCATTGCCGGGACCATACCGGCATGGCTCGCATCATTGTTGAACATCGTTTGCTTTGTCGCAGCTTATACCGGCGTACACGAAGCCATCCATCAGAATTTTCATGGCAAGAACAGCCGCTACCGGATTCTCAATGATATTTTTGGAATAGTGTTGATGTTTCCGTTTTTCCACTCTTTTACAATGCATAAATATGTGCATCTCCAGCATCATGCGCATACAAATGACCTTGAGAAAGATCCGGACGCCTGGATGGCTGTAAACGGTTTTTTCCCCATCCTTGCGCACGCCTCAACACTGGTCTTCTATTACTTCATTTACACGGTTCGAATGAAGCTTCGCGAACCTAATCCAGGCCCCTTTCTACGTCGCGCCGCCCTGGAAACGCTAGCGCCAGTAGTAATCGCCTTAATATTGACCGCAATGGGGTATGGCTCGATCATTCTTGTAGTCTGGGTCGCACCGGCACTGATCACCGTGGCCATTCTCGGCGTTTTTCTAGACTGGCTCGTCCACCACCCCCATCAAGGCAACACTCGTTTCTCTACTACGCGTATTTTCGCCGCCCCTCCTGGACTTCTAGGTAAGCTATTAAACTGGGCATATTTTTTTCAAAATTATCACCTTATTCATCATCTTTTTCCACGGGCGCCATTTTATCACTACGAACAAATCTTTCAGCATGGTGAGGAAATTCTGCGCAACGAAGGCGCGACAATCATAAAGCTGTAACGCCTAAAGGCTTTAGTCGTTAATCACATTGCGCGTATGCCGCACATAAATCCGGTATAACGCGCATACTACAATATAAGCCAGCGCCACCTCAAAAATACGATTGAGGAATAAAGCGATCCAAAAAATATCTGATCCCACCGCAATTCCGTAGAAGTGATATGCGACAAGGAAGGCATGCATAAAAAACAACGGCACTGGAAACCAATGCCGCCTCGACATTTGTAAAAATGCCACAGCTAAACAACTATCTACAAGTGCGTATGAAACTGAAAGTTCCATGCCTTGAAAAACTATCCAAAGTTGGAATGAAAAACCCCAACTCATCGCCATTAAACGAGCGGCCGCCGCAAGCTGCGGCGACCGGGAAGAATTGTGAGCAAGTATAAGCGTTCCTGCAACTAAGCAGGCATAGAATGAAAAAATTATCCAATGCCCAATAGTGATGCTACCACCGATGGAGGGTCGCTTTTTGGAATCCCTCCCGTTGCCTGATGCACAACTGCGCCGACTTCAATTGCCTTCATATTCATCGCTTCATGAGCTTGGCCGGTAACAGCAGCGAGGTGCACAAGAGCCGCCTCTATCTCGGCATAAGCTTCTCCACTAATTGTTGCATGAAGTTTGCCATCAGCCGCCTTTGCTGCCGTGGCGCCAATGGCCAATGTGGCCGCCAGGCCCGCTATTTGCTTTTCAAAACGCAACAGCACCATTTGTTCTTTTCTGATATCTTTTGTCATGACTTGTCCTCTGTATGAAAAAAAGGGTACTCTAACAAAGATACAACCATAAGGGGTGCTGGTGAGAATGCCAGCAGGATTTCGCCTAGGGGGAAATATTTTGAGCCGCAACGTAAATGATGACGAAGAGATCTACGCAGCGCGTGTCGGACGCGCCATGTGGCGCGCCGCTAAGCGGCGTGCAGGGGAACTGCGCTATCATGAACTCATTTCGGCGGGAAAAGGCGGTGCTGACCCGGTTACTGCGATTGAAAATAAAGCTGCGCCGCCAACTCTGCGCCCCGGTCTAAGGCAGAGGCAGGCAGCGGCGAACCCGCAAACTCTCGCAGAATTTCTTCAATTACTGGCCGCAGAGCTTGCTTCAGACGATCAGGACCCCGGCGCGTCGTAATCCGTGACAGCGCGAGATAGGTGTTCATAACTGCCTCTGCAGCAATACCTAACGCCTCGTCTGGTGGGCTTGCATGATCCTCTGGGGAGAGGTGATTAATCACGATGGCAATCGCAACTTTTAAGCGATTTGGGTCGAGGGGAGATGGCTCACCTCTGGCCTCCAGCCCTACAACTTCCCCCTGCACAGCTCTACCGTGGTAAAATGCTTCAAATGCAACCAACCCACCAGTTGCCTCAACAATGCGGCGCGCAAGCGCCGGTTTTGGCGTCTGCCGACCACCGATTATTCGATAAAGCGTCTGCCGGGAGGTTCCCACTCGCCGAGCAAAATCCTGAATAGTCTCATCAATCTCCAAAAGATATTGCTTAAGCGGATGCATTCCAGTGCGCCCTCATATCGCGCGGCGCGAACTGAATTAAAATACAGCTTTGCGAGTATCAATTACAAGTTAACGATCCTTTTCAGCCTGTGTTATTGCGAGGCGCGAAGCGTCAATGCTATGCGCATATATGACTTCATTGCTTCTGTCTCTTTCCGGTACAAAACTGACCTTTGGGGGCGCGCCTCTATTACGCGGCGCGGACCTCGATCTCGGGGCTAATGCACGTATTGCATTGGTTGGCCGAAACGGATCAGGAAAATCGACATTGCTAAAAATTGCCGCTGGCGTTGTTGAGCCCGATGAGGGTGAGCGCTTCGTGCATCCTCGTGCAACCATACGTTATTTAGCGCAAGAACCGGATCTATCCGGATTTGAAACTGCAGAAAACTACATCTCTACTGGCCTTGATCATGGTTCAGATGCGCATGCTTTGGAAATCTTAACCGGTGCTTTGAAAATTCCACTAGATTTAAAGCTTCGCGATTGTTCCGGCGGCGAAGCGCGCCGTGTTGCTATTGCGGCGGCGCTCATTTCCAAGCCTGACATTCTGCTTCTCGATGAACCGACAAACCATCTCGATATGCCTGCTATTGCCTGGCTGGAAAACTATTTGAAATCACTCTCCTGCGCCATTGTTGTCATCAGCCATGATCGACGGTTTTTGGAAAACCTGACAACAAAAACTGTGTGGATTGACCGCGGCGAGACCCGAAGTCTCAATCGCGGCTTTGCCTATTTCGAAGCGTGGCGCGACAAGACGCTAGAAGAAGAGGAAGCCGCACACCATAAGCTCGGTCGGAAAATCGTCGCCGAAGAGCACTGGATACGATATGGCGTTACGGCGCGGCGCAAACGTAACATGCGCCGGGTTGGTGAGCTTAAAGAATTGCGCACTAAGCTGCGTGAAGCGCGCAACCCGCAAGAACGTGTTCGGTTTTCATCCGTTGATGTTGGAACCTCCGGTAAGCGCGTGATCGTCGCTGACACTATCTGCAAATCTTACGGTGATAATAACATCGTCGTAGATTTTTCCGTCGAAATCACGCGGGGCGACCGGATCGGTTTTGTGGGGCCGAATGGTGCGGGAAAAACAACTTTGCTGAACCTACTCACCGGCGCGCTAAAGCCTGATAGCGGATCTATCAAACTCGGGACTAATCTCGAAATTGTTTCCCTTGATCAACGTCGCGACAGTTTAAAACCGGAAATGCGCCTCGCTGATGCGATTGCCGATGAGCGGGGCGACTGGGTGACCATTGGGGGCGCTAAAAAACATGTGGCCAGTTATCTTCAGGATTTCCTGTTCGCTCCAGAACAATGGCGCGCGCCGGTCAGCTCACTATCTGGCGGCGAACGGGGGCGCCTTGCTTTAGCGGCAGCGCTTGCAAAATCGTCAAACCTTCTCGTGCTCGATGAGCCGACAAATGATCTGGATCTTGAAACCCTCGATTTGCTTGAAGAGTTGCTGGCCTCCTATGAGGGTACATTGCTTTTGGTCAGCCATGATCGAAGCTTCATTGATCGTATAGCAACGTCAATTATCACTCTTGACCCAAAAGAGCATGGCAAATGGCGACGCTATGCTGGCGGCTATGACGACATGATAGCGCAGCGCGGCAGCGCGCCTGGCAGCAAACAATATCTCTCCATTGCCGCTGCAAAGCCAAAAGCAAAAGTCAAACGCATATCAACAAGCTCAGCGTCCAAATCCAAGCTGAGTTATAAAGAAAAATATGCACTCGAAACGCTTCCCGATGAAATCGACGGGATGCAAGAGCAAGCCAAGACGTTCAAAGAAACGCTTGCGGATACATTACTCTTCGCGCGTGACCCAGCATTGTTCCACAAGACAGTTAAATTACTGGAAGCCATTGAGCAAAAGCTTGCTACCGCCGAAGAGGAGTGGCTTTCCCTCGAAATCAAGCGCGAAGCGCTCAATGATCAATAGAGCATTCCAACCTATCCGGTTTTCACTTCGCATGGAGATGCCTTAACTCACAGGTTTGTGAATATTTGACGATGCCCGAAGGCTTTAGCTCACCGGGTCGTGAAAGGACTTGAATTGCTCAAATAGCACTCGCCTGTAAGATGCATTTGTCCAATCTAATTTCGACAATCACCTAAGAAGACCAACTCAGAACAGGAGAACAATATATGTCTAAGGCACCTATAACTAAAGCCGCAATCATCGGCGCCTTCACCGCAGCAGCAATCCTCGTCGCCCCAGGCGCCCAGGCCGCCAGCATGGACAAATGCTATGGGGTTTCCCTTGCCGGTGAAAATGACTGCGCCGCAGGTCCTGGTACGTCATGCGAAGGCACTTCAACAGTGGATTATCAAGGCAATGCATGGACACTCGTTCCTGCTGGAACATGCGATTCCATCGACCTTCCGGGCGGACGCTCCGGCAGCCTCGACAAGATTGATCGCGACTTGCCAGAAGCATAATTCTTGACAATCCCTGAACATATCAAACCGATTCCCTCGTCCAGTGTTGGGGTCGGCTTGAAGCCCGCTCATTATCGCGACGCACTCTCCCCCATAGGCGCTCGCGATGGAGCGGGCGACCGTATTTTTGAATTTGATTTTTTTGAAGTGCACGCCGAAAATTACATGTGCGATGGCGGGCCTCCTCATGCCTGGCTACACGCCATAAGGGAGCGCTATCAGCTTTCTATACACGGTGTTTGTTTGTCGCTTGGCGGCATAGATAATCTCGACAAAGACCATTTGCGCCGACTGCGCGAGGTTCTTGATCGCTTCGAGCCCGCGCTTGTCTCAGAACATATCGCCTGGTGCGCCCATGGTGGCGTTTTCTATAATGACCTTTTGGCGCCGCCTTTGACGCAAACGGCATTGGCGCGAACAGCCGAGCATATTGACCAAACCCAGAACGCGCTTGGACGGCGTATTCTCATCGAGAACCCATCGAGCTATCTGAAATTGCCGAGCGAGATGTCTGAGCCGGAGTTTATGAACGCTTTGGCGCACAAAACCGGTTGCGGCCTGCTGCTTGATATCAACAATGTCTATGTCAGCGCCTGCAATCTTAAATTCAACGCCACGGAATATCTTGATGCAATTGACGCGACCCTGGTTGATGAGATCCATCTGGCAGGACACGCTCTCGATACAAATATGGGTGTAGAAATTCGCGTTGACGATCACGGCTCGCCAGTTTGCGAGGATGTCGGCGCGCTTTACCGGTATTTTATCCAGAACGCCGGCGCCCGCCCGACCCTTGTGGAATGGGACACCGATACGCCGCCGCTGGAAACACTCGCATTGGAAGCCGCCAAAGCTTCAAACTGGATGAAAGTCGCACAAGAAAAAACTGGCTCGTCCCGACAATCGGCGAAACTAGAAAATGCGTGATCACAAAATATATGATGATTTTGCCGCCTCTGTGCGACGGCGCGAAGCGACAGCGCCTGCGTTTTTAAATGACAGCGCCTCTGACTTGGTCAGCGCCGGGCTGGCAGTTTACAGAAACAATGTCCGATCCAGCCTTTCAAAGGCCCTCGCCGAGACTTTTCCTGTTGTCACCCAACTTGTGGGTGGTGATTTTTTCAAATACGCCGCGGGGGAATATTTCAACGCACACCCGCCTTCATCGCCAATCATCTCGCACTATGGTGTCGGGTTTCCGGCATTTCTGGATGATTTCGCACCCGCCAAAACGGTTCCCTATCTTGCCGATATGGCGCGGTTGGAAATCGCCTGGCTAGAAGCCTATCGTGCGCAAGATGCATCGCCGAGCCCCATGGAAAAAATCCTCTCGGCAGCGGGCGATGACCCATCTGCGCTACGCCTCAGCTTGCATCCATCCCTAAGACTAATCAAATCCGACTACCCCATTGTTTCCATCTGGCGCCGCCACAAAGAAGACGCCGCAAGCAACAACATCAAAGACGCTAAAGGCGAATGCGCGATGATCGTTCGCCCTCACCTTGATGTTCTAGTGCACGACATATCGCACGGACTATACGCCGCCATTCAGTTTTTATCTGAAGGCGACACAATCGAAAATGCTTTTGAACATGCCATTTCGGTGGGATGAGAATTTCAATCCGCAAGATGCTTTTGGCGTCATTTTTAATACTGGCATCATCACAAATATCGCAAGCGAGGACATCGCGAGCAATCACACAAGGGAACCGCAATCATGACAAAGCTTTATCAAACGCTTATCCGCTTTGGGGAGGCTATTCCTTATGCTGTCATTGCGCTATTGGCGCGTTTCGCGGGCGCTATCGATTTCTGGCGGTCGGGGCAGTCCAAGCTTCAAGGCGAGGCTTTTCTCGGCGTTAAACTGAACATCTTCAACATCGCCGAAAAGAAATTTTTTCTATTCGAGCATGTCTATGGCATCCCGGCGCCACTGGCGCAGCCCATGACCTATGCTGCGGCATTCGGGGAATTTTTCTTGCCGCTGCTGCTGGTCTTTGGACTGTTCACTCGTTTTGGCGCGCTTGGCCTTTTGGCGATGACTGCGTTTATTCAGTTCTACGTTTTCCCGGAAGAACTCTTGAAGCTCAACGGCAACTGGTCAACGCATTTAATGTGGGCGGCGCCATTGCTCCTGATACTGGCGCAAGGACCCGGCGCATTTTCTCTTGATGCTCTGCTCGGAAAGCGCACGAAAGCATTGCGCTAAGTAACGACCCTAGATTATTGGGCGATCGATATTATCCGCCCAACAAATCTAGGATTTTGATTGACGCGTGGCATCCACCCACGCGGCAAGTACGGCGAAGATAAAGTAAGCGATGATTGCTGATTGCGCCGCCATATCAGCGCTTTCCGGTGGCGGCCCGAAATTTCCAAAGATTTGCGCGGCGGCAAGCAGCGCGAATAAACTGACTGGTGCTATTTTTCCCATGACGCCTCGCGCCCGGGTTCGGGACAAATATAGCGCTAATCCCAATATGAGCAGCCCAAACTCCAGGCCAACAGAAAGCGGACGGTTCTCCCACAAGGCGAAGCCAACCTTCGGTCCCCCAAACCACAGTGCAAGATCCGGCTTATGCATCGCTAAATCAAAAAGCCAATGAGAAAACACCAGCACGCCGATGATGATGCCGCCTGTGACCCCAGCGGATTTTCGGATCATCTTATAAGCTACGCCTGCGACAACGCTCCAGAAGATCGCCATCACCAGACTATGTGTATACGGCATATCATAGAGATCGAAATGATTGGAGGCGGTGAAATTCTCGACTATCCGCACATGTTCGATGCCGAGCAACACGAACGGCGCCCATAAAATATCAAGAAATTGCACAGCAATAAATCCGTGCCAGAGCTTTACCTTACCGCCAGTAATGGCGGCGGCAGGTCCGTAATGGCCGATGAACATTTTCTGTCCTTTCTTAATTCTCGAAGCTATGCGGGGGGGGGCTATCTGGTCACCCCCCGACCTTAAAAGCCGCGTAATCGTACCCGCAGCGCCTTACGGGGCAACCCGGTGATGCTGTTGATGGCAACGCCCACAACATCCTGCTCGCTGCCCACCCGGCCTCAATTTATTGTTTTTCCTAATAAAATAGCCGCTTAGAGCAAAGCCCCAAAGGATTAACCTAGGCGTGGTTTTGCTCTATCATAGGGGCGCTGGGCGGTATCAGGCCGATGTCTGCACCGAGCCCGGCAGGGGAATTGGGATGAAGCTGCAAAGACATAATGAGGGACAGTGGTCTAAAATGCGGGAGGGGTTGCGTACAAAAGCTATGCAAATCCTGGGTCTTTTCTCCCGCAAACCCTCGCCCGATAGCGCCACCCCAAGCGCTGAAAACACCAAACAAAGCTTTGCTTTTTCCGATCCAACCACGGTCTTGTTTCCTGACAACACCGATGATGACGACGCACCAGGCGTTACGCCTTTACGCATTTTGCTGGAAGAATCCGCGCATAATTCCGTCATGCGCGCGCGCGCGCTGGAATCGCGGGCGGACCTTCTCGTCTCACGCATCGCCGACCGCGCGCAAGGAGAGATCACCTTAGCGACGCAATGGGTTCGCTTTGTAATTGGCGGCTTATGGCTTTTAACGGCGATATGGCTCTACTTCACCAGCACTGGCGCCCTTTCGGGTGATCTATCCGCACTCTCATCCGGCGTAACTCTTGAGGACGCCCGGATTTTGGCGCTGACCTTTCTGCCTATTGGCCTTGCCGGTATAGGTGTCGCAGTGGCGGCAGTTGCGCTGGTTGCAGCTACTGGCAATGGCGCAAATACCAAAGTCCGACGTGAGGCCAATGATCTTGGAATTTTCATCGCAGATACAGCCCAGGACTTTGACCGCGACCTGACGCGGCTGCGCGAAGAGATGAACCGGCGCGCCAATCCGGCCGACGCGGTCATTGACCTTTCCCGAGCACATCTGACCGCGCTAGAGGCCACAGTCTATTTCCGGGAGATATCGTTTATTTCCGGCACCGAAGGCGAAGAGGCCAGGCTGCGATTTCGAAAGTTCCTGTCGCGTCCCACTCCAGCCTCCGCACTGGAAGCATTTGTTATCGGCTTTCTCCTCGGGGCGATCGTCATCGCCTATCTATATGTGCCAAGGCCAGAGGTGGCAGTGAGGGTCCTTCCCGATATCGCCAAATATCCCTGGGCGTCAAATCTTCTGCTGTTTGGCGGCATCTTTTACGCCTCCGCAGGTGTGATTCTTTCCTTGATTGGGGGCGCTCTCAGCGCCAATGCCACCACCAAGGCGCGCAGCGATGCCCTCGACGCCCTACGCGGGGCGTTTACTGCCCGTGAGGCGCCAAGACCCGTTGATGTGATCCGCCGCATCGAGGACGCCGTCGATGTATTTCGCGCCAGAGTAGGTGGACGACGGGAAAAAACCGGCGGCGATCAACGCAGCGCCAGCCAATTTGGCTGCGCATCATCCGGCCAGCACAATACAAATTTCGCGGACAACATGGACGATCAAGACATTCCGTCATGGCGGCGGCGCGATACCTCCGCGAGATTCGTCGATACCGACTTCCAAGCGGCGCCAGATACCTTCCGCACAGACGCCTATGCAAAAAAAATTGAGGCTGATCGAGCCGGTAAAACGGGTTCGAAACGAGGCCTTTTTAAGCTCAAAAACCCACCGCGCGATTAACCCCTCAAGCGCACATTGTGCGCCCCATTAATACCTCCTTAACTAAAAATTTTTGCCCATGGAACAACTTCATATTGACGTTGGACCCGGGCTCTATCACTATATCTTGTGTCGGCTGGATATGCCGGTGATTCATTTAAGAACAGCAATATCGCGCCGGTAAGCGCGCCCTTTGGGCAAACCGGTGACGAGAAATTGCGTGCCTTTTTCGGGGGGCAAACTGGTGAGGGATTGGAGAGCAATGTCGTTGTCTGAAGTTGCAAAAGAGTTAGAAGCCGCCGACCAAGAAACACAGGAAATCACTGCAGAATCTGTCCAAAATACGAAACAAGGTACAGAACAAAGAGCAGATCAGCGCCCTGCCCTAAAAATTGTTCGCGACATCAAAGTCGACCACGCGCGTGATGCGCTGCTTACGGATTTTGGCAAAAAGACCATGGAGGATCGCTACCTCCTCGAAGGCGAGAGCTTTCAGGACATGTTCGCCCGGGTTGCCCGTAGCTATGGCGATGACGCCGACCACGCCCAGCGGATTTACGACTATATTTCAAAGCTCTGGTTCATGCCCGCAACACCGATTCTTTCTAATGGCGGCGCGAAACGCGGCTTACCGATCTCATGCTTTTTGAACGGCGTCGGCGACAGCCTCGATGGCATTGTCGATACCTGGAATGAAAATGTCGCCCTTGCCTCTAATGGCGGCGGCATCGGCACCTATTGGGGCAATGTTCGCTCCATCGGCGAGAAGGTCAAAGACGCTGGTGAGACCTCCGGCATTATCCCGTTCATCCGGGTCATGGATTCGCTGACCCTCGCGATCAGCCAGGGATCACTGCGGCGCGGCTCGGCGGCTTGTTATCTCGATGTGCACCACCCGGAAATCGAAGAGTTTCTGGAAATCCGCAAACCATCTGGGGATTTCAACCGCAAATCACTGAACCTCCATCACGGCATCAACATCACCGATGAGTTTATGCACGCTGTTGCAGCAGACGAAGAGTTTGGCCTGCGCTCGCCAAAGGATGACGAAGTCTTGCGCACCATCTCGGCGCGTAAATTATGGCAGAAAATTCTGGAAATCCGCCTACAGACCGGTGAGCCTTATCTCCTTTTCACCGACACCGTGAACCGCCAGATGGCGGCGCATCAAAGAAAGCTCGGCCTTAAAGTCTCCACTTCTAACCTCTGCTCCGAGATCATGCTGCATACCGGCCTCGACCATAGAGGCGAAGACCGCACCGCCGTTTGCTGTCTCTCTTCTGTCAATGCGGAAAAATATCTCGAGTGGAAAGACGAGCCACAATTTGTTGAAGACATCATGCGCTTCCTTGATAATGTGCTTCAGGATTTCATCGATCGCGCACCAAGCCAGATGGCCAAGGCTGTTTATTCGGCGCAGCGCGAACGCTCTGTGGGTCTTGGCCTCATGGGCTTCCACTCATTCCTCCAGTCCATGAATATCCCATTTGAGAGCGCCATGGCCAAGTCGTGGAACACGCGCCTGTTCAAGCATATACGCATGGGCGCCGACGCGGCATCAGTTGTCCTCGCCGAAGAGCGCGGGGCCTGCCCCGACGCCGAGGAAGCTGGCATGAAGCAGCGTTTTTCTCACAAGCTGGCAATCGCGCCGACGGCTTCAATCTCGATCATTTGCGGCGGCGCCAGCCCTTGCATTGAGCCGATCCCGGCCAATGTCTTTACCCACAAGACGCTATCGGGCTCGTTCACCGTCAAGAATGTGGCGCTGGAAAGAATGCTCGACAAGAAAAATCAGAACACGGAAGAAACCTGGCACTCAATCCTTGAGCATGAAGGTTCGGTCCAGCATCTCACCTACCTCAGCCAGGAAGAAAAAGATGTCTTTAAGACCGCCTTTGAAATTGACCAGCGCTGGGTGATTGATCTTGCCGCTGATCGCTCCCCTTATATTTGCCAGGGCCAGTCGGTGAATGTCTTCATCCCCGGTGATGTGAACAAATGGGACCTCCACATGCTGCATTGGACGGCGTGGGAGAAGGGCGTGAAGTCGCTTTATTATTGCCGCTCAAAATCTGTGCGCCGCGCAGGGTTCGCCGGATCGGACAGAAAAACCGATGCAGAGGGCAGCGACAGCGTTGAGCAAATGATGCAGGCCGCAGCGCCCACAGATTATGATGAGTGTTTGGCCTGTCAGTAATAAGAGACAATGAGCTAGAGTGCAGGAGATGTCTTCAATACTATCTTCAATAGTCGTAAGCCTGCTTATAGGTGTCCTCCTTGGATACCTGTTCTTTCGGCTGTCTAAACGTAAGAAATACCTCAATTTCGAGGTTAAACATTCTCCTATAATTCATAGCACCAAGAAAATTCCTTCTGAATTTACAATGCAGTTTAGAGGTACTGAAGTACGCAACCTCAGCGCACTAACAATATTTTTCTGGAATGCGGGAAACGAAACGATAGTAGGAAACCAAATCTCGCGCACCGACCCGTTGCGGATTGCGAGCCCAAATTCGTTTTCAATACTTGATCAAGAAATCAGAAAATCATCCCACGCGCGCATCAATCCATCACTCGAATCTATTCATGACGGGTTGGCTATTTCATTCGACGTATTGGAACCACAAGACGGCTTTGCAATTCAAATTCTTTATGCAGATAAAGAAGCAGACGAAAACGATGCGGCAGAGAGATTTCACGTCAGGGGGTCTGTGATCGGGATCAAACAAGTCGGGGAAATGGAACCAACACTACTTGACCATGCGGGAAGTGCCGCCCTTCTGCTTGTTGCATTGACTGTCTTCGTCATACTAATCGCCGCATTCATCTTTTTAGGATTCGATCTCTATCGGTCAATAGTATTTATTGCGTCCGAAGGGCTAGGTGGTTTCTGGAATAAGCTACAGGAAAATGACAAACTTGGTATCAATAGCGCGTTCGGTATTAGCGGCGTGATCGCAATTTTTATGGGGGGTTTTTTTCTCTTGTTTGCTTCCGGAAGCGCTGCCTCAACAGCAATTGATCGGCTAAGAAAAGGAAAAACAAAAAAGCCTACCTCTTTGGAAGAATAGCAATCGCGGCGATTGGCGCACCTCTAGCAGTCCGAATTCAGGCAGCACTTCCTGGAATACGTGCTCAATTCTCTACCGTCCGCCTACGCATCATTGACAACGCCAGCGCCAGCACCAGTGCGACCGAGAGCGCCCAGTTGATGATGCTGCCCATCGACATATCAGGGCCTATCCCTAACCCGGATTCCGCGATCGCCATCGCCATCGCCTTGCGGCCGACCTGTTCAACTGTCAGCAGTAAAATCGCAATCGGGATCATCGCGCGATAACGGATAAGCGCAATCACGCCGACAAGACAGATTGTGAATAGCGACAACCCCCATGCGTTCGCGGAGAAAACAAGGTCGGACGCCGCCTGCGTGCTATACGTATCAAGCGGGATGCCGTCGACATCTTGCAGGATATCACGCACGTCTATCGCCGGATTAAGCCCCGCAACATTAAACCCCATCATGATCTTTAACAGCAGCACAGGCGCAAAAAACACCAGCGCCAACCATTGGCCGCGATATTTGTTGTCGATCACTTTTGGAAACAGCAAACTAAACATTACCTACGCTCTCCCTCTTGCTCGGATGAATTCGAGCGCAAAGCGTCCGGAAAGGCAAATGGCCAACCACATTTTTCGATGAACGGCCCCAAAGAAACGATCTATTGCTCGATTTCAGGCAACGTTTAGCAAAACTCAGGCACCTTATTCGGGATCCCGGATCTAGTCCGGGATGACGGCAAAGAATCATGACATATGTTTCTCATGAACCCTCTTCTTCTTTCCACCGGTATTATCGGATTTATGGCTGTGGCGCTGGGCGCCTTCGGCGCGCACGGCCTTGAAGACCGCCTCACCTCGGCGGCAAAAGGTTGGTGGGCGACGGCAACGCTCTACGCGTTGGTGCACGCCGCAGCAGCGCTGGCTTTGGCGGTAAGGCCGGAGCCCAGCCCGACCCTTTCCTGGGCGGGGGCAGCGTTCCTTTTGGGCGTCTTGATTTTTTCCGGGTCGCTCTATGCCATGGCGCTAGGCGCGCCGCGATGGTTCGGAATGATCACACCTATTGGCGGGCTCTCGTTCCTTACCGGTTGGGGGCTGATCATCCTCTACGGGATCAAAAGCGCATAGCGCCCGGCAAGGACGGCAATCACCCACGCCTAGAGTGGATGATCAAGCTGGACACGCCAAGGGCTGAGTTCAGGGCGATGAATACGATCAAAGTTACTTCCACGACGCCCATGAGGCTTCCCTTTTACACATGAAGAACAGTGTGACTGTTCGTTTCAATTAAGGTGGAAATGGGGCGGAAAAACGAGATTTAAAGAGCGCGGGCGGACACCATCGATCACAAAAGACGGCGCTGAATGCGATGGAATCGAGAGGCTGCGGCGCTGATCAGGATCGCCGACGCAGCCGCAATACAGTGATGACACTGGAAACGGCGAGCACCGCCATCGCGGAAATAAACGCAATCAGTGCTATTTCAACGGCGCCCATGACGAATCCCCAATTCCTAATTTGTCGGGCCTCATCACATGATTCGAGGGTGTGTGTCGCATCCTTGCCAAATCGTCATCAAACCAGGCCGGAAGCTATCCAGTCACTGTCGGCAATAGATCCGGCGTGTCAGGCGGTTACTTCGTCCCGGGCGTCATGGCTTTCATCACAATGCGGCCAAAATCTGCAACCATCAACAAAATGCCCGCCGCATAACCGTTGTGAACTGTTCCCGTGCTTTGAAACTCGGTCCAGACAAAGAAACCAGCGACGCCCAGGATAATAAGCCGTACAAGTATGGATGCGCTGAAATTTACGATTTTTGCGGCAAGGCGTTTTTTTCGTTGTTTGGGTGTCTCATCAACCGAGCACTTACGAATGCGCGACAAGTCTAGTTCGCGTTTCACGCGCCGCGCTGGCTCTGGCGCCATCACCTCACGCTGCATCGCGACAGCGCCCCCAGCCACCGCTGCAAGACGATCGGCGCCGATCTGTATAGATGGTATTTTATCGTTAGCACCCATCGCACTTGTCCCATATTTCGCGACGGTAAGAATTCTACAGTAGTCTTTGAGATCGGGTTAAACCCGTAGTTACAATTGTATCGAGCTCTACAGGCTCATCTACGAAAAACTGCAGACAAGGCTACGGTAACAACAGGGCTACGGTAAAAATCATGGCCTAAATAGAAAACGGGCGACCCATTTAAGGGCCGCCCGATTCCTTCGTCCCCTCTGACGCGTCCGGCGTTAGAAGCTAGCGCGCAGTGTCACGCCGTAGGTGCGTGGTTCGTTAAGATAACCTGTGAAACTGCCAGGCTGGGCCACTGATGGAAATGCACTCAGGAGCCACTGATTGTCGAAAGCATTGCGCACAAAGGCCGAGATTTCAATTCCGCTATCGAAGGCGAGACCGGCCGAGATGTTCAGGTTCTCAACCGTACGTCCCGCAATACTCTCAGAAACATTGTCAACAACTTGAGTTCCACTTTCGTAAAGGAACTCGCCACGCACATAACCCTGGATGTTCTCTCCGATATCCTGGGTGAATGTCGCAGATGTCGAGATGCTAAGTGGCGAGATACCCGCAGGGCGGAAACCCGACGCATCAAATGACGTCGCACCAGGAACAGCGCATGCCGGAACGGAGAGGCCAGCAAATGTCGAGCATGGCGCATTCGTAAATGACTTAAATTCAGGGTCGAGATAAGTCAGTCCAAATGTCAGAAGCAGCGGGTTAAATGGACGCCACGATGAATCGACTTCAAAGCCGCGAACCCTTTGCTCTTCTGCATTCGCCAGCACGAAGCTCGTACCAACGAAGAGGTTCGACTGGAAGTTTTCGATGGTTTGGTCAAAAACCGCGAAGTTGATAAATCCGCCATCAAAGCTGGCTTTGAGGCCAAACTCATAAAGTGTCACATCTTCGGGGTTAGCCTCCCGGCCAAAGCCCGTCACAGGATCAGGAGGACGCGTATCGGACGACAGGTTCACCGCAGCAGCTTTCCAACCTTTGGAATAGGTGAAATAGGTGTTCAAGTTATCGTTAAGCTCATAGGCAAGACGTACAGTATAGGTAACTTTATCGTCTTGACGCAGACCATCATCCAGAGGGTTCGTCGCATCCGGAACATTAACCGGATTTGCGAAAAGCTGCAGCGCGGATAAGCCCAAAAGCGGATTAACCGCTGGGTCTGTGTCATTGGCGTCAGCAAATGCTTGGGCGCCAGCCTGAACCGCCGCAAAAGTAGCCGCGTTCCCCGCCGCAAAGGCAGCAATATTTGCTGGATCGGATACATCGACATTAAATGGCGGTGCAGCCAACGTTGCAGCAAGTGCTCCTTGAGCAATGACCCCGTTACCAACCCCAATCAGAAGGGGAACCCCAGCGGCCGAGAACTGATCAGTCAGAGTCTCGTTGGTCGTATATCTCTTGCGGTCATTAATATAAGCAACACCACCGGAAAGAGTTAGGCGGTCCGTAATATCAATATCCAACTGGCCAAAGAGCGAATAAGACCGGTTGTCCAGCATATATTCACCGAAAATGCCGGTGCCCGGTGTGAAGAATGTTCCAATCGGGAATGGCGTCGAGGCCTCAATCAAGGTCAGCGCGCTGCCCCCGGTCGCCGGCGCAGCCGCCAGAATTGCCGGGCTAAAGGCGAGAAGATTAAAGAAATTCCTCGCATCATCACCAAAGACCACATCGCGTGTGGAGTTTACTTCCTCATCGAAGTAAAAACCGCCAATCAACCAATCAACTGCGTTATCACCGGTTGAGGCTAGGCGAACTTCCTGTGTGAAGGTTTCATAGGCTTTGGTCTGTGGGTTCGTCGCAATAGCGGCGGCGCTGAAATCAGCATCAGTTTGAGTGTTGTCCGACTGTTCCCGATAGGAGGTAATCGACGTCAACGCCATAGCACCAAGATCGTAGTCAACCTGAATAGAAGCGCCCTTACCCACGAGTGAGTTCCGAACTTCTTCGTCAATGGCGACAGAAAAGTCGCGGTCACCGGCTGGATCGATCAATATGCCCAGTCCAAATGGCGGCGGGGCGCCAATTGCCAATGTAGCCGGGCCATTTTGCAACTGAATGGTACCGCAGCAGATTTCATCAATTTTGTTGTAATCGCCCGAAACACGCACAGAAAGCGCATCGGTCGGCTCGAACAGTAGATCGCCACGCACCGCCCAACGATCACGTTCGTTTAATTCCGAACCGTCTAGCTGATTGGTATAGTAACCGTCCTGGTTGTTGGTGCTGCCGGAAATACGAAACGCCAAAGTGTCAGAAAGCGGTCCGGTTAGCGTACCTTTGAACAGCATCTGGTTGAAATTGCCGTAGGTCGCTTCTGCGGCGCCGCCGAACTCAAAGTCAGGCGCCTTTGTCGTGATGGAGATGGCGCCAGCAGACACGTTCTTGCCGAACAATGTTGACTGTGGTCCGCGCAAGACTTCGACCCGCTCGAGGACAGGAAGGTCAAGAATAGCTGCAGCGGAACGCGAACGGTAAACACCGTCGATAAACACACCAACCGAGCTTTCAATGCCCGGATTGTTTGCGCCGTTACCAAAGCCGCGAATAAAGAAGTTCGCCTGCGAAGCATTTTGAAGTTGGTTGATGCGCAATGACGGTACAGAGGCTTGCAAATCAAACAAGTCCTGAATGTGTGCTTTTTCAATTGCATCAGCGCCAACGACGCTAACTGCGATCGGCACTTCCTGAAGCGTTTGTGGACGCTTGGTCGCCGTAACGATGATTACATCGCCTTGAGCTTGTGCGGCGCCAGCACTAAGTGCAGCAATCGCTGCGCCAGCCATTAGCACGCGCGTTTGCACAGCCATTTTCTGCTTAATTTTCATTTTTCAGACCCTTTGCTAGCCCCTCCCAGTGGAGCCCTTAAATATCCGGTTCCCTGAATCCCCGGCATCACTGCAATTTTGCGCGTTGTCCGAGTCGCGTCCAGTTGGAATCGCAGTTAATCAAACGCTAAAATACTACCGTTACAAAATTACAACATCATTTTTACGATGCCGGTATTTCAATTGCTGCAACGCAACATGGCGCTGACAACACTGCAATTGTTGATCGAACCTCTTAATTTGTAATTAATCACGTTTGCACAGCCCATTTTGCCGCATATTTTTGAGGTTTCCAAGAAAACCTCAGTGGACGCGAATGGAAACTCGCACACAGCCAATGACCGCAATGTCGGTACGCATTAGGGTTGTTTTGTAACCTGCCTCACTCGCCTCAGGTTCCAGACGCGCCGGATTGGCGCGCCAGCGCCGCAATATCGGCGCTTGATCCACATGGGCGAGGCAAAACTCACCGTCTCTTGGCATTCGATCATGATAATCTATCACCACGAGCGTATCGGGTAGAAACGCCAGGTCCACTGCCGCATCATTAATGAAAACCCCGAACAGTTTTGAGGGCCCAAGGGTCACGGGGAAATAATCTTCCGCCATCCTATGGGGGTCGGCATTGATATCCTGAGCAAGCAATCCCGCTGCGCGAAGGCTGATGACCGGCACGTGGCGTAGTGGTCGGCG
>JAADIH010000041.1 GCA_013151435.1 Alphaproteobacteria bacterium | reverse complement strand
TGGCCCGCTTGTCAGGCGACGTGGCGTTAAGTTTGTTGCCGGTAGTAACGGCTGCGTTTGGTCTGGTCCATGGCGCAGGGTTTGCTGGCGGCTTGTTGGAGTTTAGTTTTCTGAGGACGGAAATATTTGCCCCATTGCTAGGGTTTAATATCGGCGTTGAGCTCGCTCAGCTTGCTGCACTCGCCAGTTTTTATGGCCTCATGCTGGGGCTTCGACAAATTCATTCAATCCCGGCGGGCTTCATTGAACGCGCTGCGAGCACTTCAATTTTTGCCTTAGGCTGTTTTTGGTTCGCCCAACGAATTTGGGTGTAGTCACGTCAGCGGCGAGGTTTTTTGTTATTGTGGCAAGCGTGTCATTTACAAAATAGTTGCGTGCAAAAGAAAAATTGCGGTCCCGGCCGCCGCCAACGTAGCACCGAAGTAGAAATACGAATACAAGGGCCGCAAACAAGCTCGCACCAAAAACCGTTTATTAAGGCATCGGTCTGCCGCCGCCGCGTCGCGAACTTGCGTCCAACGGCATCATGCCAACTCACGAGTGGGCCGCCCGAAATCAGCAAACAGAGATAAGATGGTCTGATTGCCATCCGGCGAAAACTCCGCCGAATTGGCAGCTCTCTCATGTCCTTTGAGGGCGATGCTAGCCCAGGGTCCATCCGCCGATACATTCCACACCCTTGCATCGCCATCCCCGGAAGCGGTGACGATCCGATTGCCATCGGGTGAAAACTCCGCCGAATTGACGCCGTCAGCATGTCCCTTAAGAAGCGTGTCCAGCGCCAATGTTATGCGCTAAATTTTGATAGAGTTTTTGGTAGGCGCACGGGTAGCAGCCCAGGCTAAATTGAAGTACATTTGGATGTCTTTTGTCCGTTCAAGGCTAATTTGGTGCACCCTGAAGTTTCTATTCTGACACGAACGCGCGCGCGCGTGACGCTCTTAAAGCGCGCGGGCCAAAGTATATTAGCGCAGACAGCACCCAATATTGAGTGGGTGGTCGTCAATGACGGCGGGGACCCCAACGAAGTTGAGGCGATGGTGGAATCTGTGCGCAACGGAGCTGTTGAGATCAGCGTCGTTCATCATGACACATCGGTCGGTAGAACTGCCGCTGCAAATGCGGCGATCGAGGCCAGTTCCGCACCGTTGCTGTTGTTCCTCGACGACGACGACACACTCGATCCGGGGTGTGCAGCGGCGCTAAAAAAGGCGCTTGACGCCCATGCTTCCTGCGTTGGCGCCGTTGGGGCGTCTACACAAATATGCGAAAAAATGGACGGCGGTATTTATAAGGAAACGGAGCGCCGCTCATTGTTTGAGCCAAGCCTACCTTTGACGATCGTTGATGTCGCTTATCGTAATTCAACGCCAAACAACACCTTGATGTTTCGACGCGCTGCGGCGAACGAAATCAATGGCTTCAATGAAACGCTTGATCTTTTGGAG
Source organism: Alphaproteobacteria bacterium (assembly GCA_013151435.1). Lineage (GTDB taxonomy): Bacteria > Pseudomonadota > Alphaproteobacteria > Caulobacterales > Parvularculaceae > Hyphococcus. The sequence goes on along the minus strand of JAADIH010000041.1, from coordinate 26,526 downwards.
GACTGGGATTTCCTCCTACGGTTGCTACTGATCGGAGATGTTTGCGCGGCCCCTAACGCGCGCTCATTTTATCATGTGCGGCCCGAGGTCAAAGGCGAGGCCGCCAACACACAGGCCTCGGACCTCAAAGAAGCTGACGTCTATTTGCGCAATGCCTATCTGCGCGAGGATATTGCGCGCGGCCGCTTTGGTCTTGGCGTTTTGACGAACGTGCGCGATCCGTTGACATCGGATCGGCTCGTGCGATTTCTTGAAATGGCAAGTACGCTCAACGCGCCTTTGCGGTTTTTGCGTCGGTCATTCAGGCCGGGCAAGGTGGACGAGCGTTGATTGCTCTTTATCCGCAGGTGCGGACTGAGGAGGATCTGGGAGACCTGCGCGCTCGTGCGGCATGGTATTTCCGAAGCGCTATGGAGGCGGGCGAACGGGTTACCATTTCGGTCGCTGCGGATTTGAATCGCGTTGTTGAAGCGCCGTTTTACCTGGAAACAGGGGCGGACGGTATCGAGCCGGAACTCATGGTGACTCAAACAGATGACATTGCTCGGGATGGGGAGACGGTCATTTGCTGGGACAAAGCAGCGCGTTTCGCTGCGCCAAAGGCTCTGCGCCGTATTATGTGCGCCGGCGACGAGCTTTGTGATCTTGGCGCCAGCGAAACGTGGATGAAATCGGCGCCCATTACCAATGATGTTGCTCTGAGCAGGGAACGATTCGATCGCGCCGTCGCATCATGCCTTTTCCGTACAGGGCCTATTCTTGTGCTGGGGGCGGGGCCAAGCCTTTCGGACGCGGCGACGAATAATGGTTATCCAAGCAATACGATCAACCTTTATGGCGGCTCCTCTATCTCAAATGAGGAGGTGATCGCCGCACGCCCGCCGGATTTTATCGCCATCGCGGATATTGCCGGGCAGTGCGGTCCATCTCTGACTGCCAAGCGATATCGCGATCGCCTCTATCGGGTTTTGCGCGACTGCCCACAGGCGAATATTCTTGTGCCTGAACCATGTTGGCGATCTTTATGCGCCTGGTGGCCAGCGGACCTGAAGGGCCGAGTTATATTCCTACCAGAAACACGGCTGCGCGCCTTCGGTGCAGGATTCAGCGAGATATTCGCCTACCAACCGACCAGTAACGTGTTGACGGCTTTTCTTTTGCCGACGGCGGCTTCGATGGCCCGAGACATCTATTTTGCCGGGATCGACGGGGCGGCCAGTGTTGATGCAAAGTCAGGCTGGAGCCATGATCGCGAGGATTTTCATTTAGCGGAAAACTTGGAGGCGGGCCTCGCGCATGGTCGCATTCAGGTGAGCGATCTTGCAGGTTACTATCATCAGCATTGGCGACGTGCGGCGAGCGAGTGTGCGGCTATTGAAAAGAGCGGCGTGAGCGTCTATGCGCCGCTAGCGATTTCTAAGGTCGAGCCAGACAGGTATCTTTCGTTGAAAATCCGCATTCGCGAATTGGCGCGTATTTTCTTTATGGGCGTCACCATGCTGGAGACCCGGCCTATCTTTGCAACGGTTTGTTCCGCGGTTGGCGCCGCTATCTTGGGAGGAATGATTGTGACCTCATCAATCAGCGTTATTTTTCTTTTTGTGCTGTTAAGCGCGGCGTTGACGGGAGGGTATTTCTCTTTGCGCAATCGAATCACGAGAATCACCGCGCAACAAGACCGCGCGCGGGCAAGCGCGGAGGGGCGGGTATTGCGCTCGTTGGCCGCGCGGCTTGACCGATTGGAAAAGGGTCATAAAACCTAGGACGAGATGTCGCTTTTGTAATTCTGGCGATATGGGCCGTTCTGGGGGCAGCGGCGGTTGGGCTTGCCTTCGGGTTGCCCCGGCGGGTACACACTGCGAATATTTCTTACGTTGCGTTAAATGGATCACGGGGTTGGAGCGTGGATAGTCTATCGCTTATTGGCCGAACAGGGTGAGCTCTGGTCGAGATGAGAACACGTTCAAGTTCAGGCTCAGGCCGGGTATTTCATAGATGACAGAACTAAAGGTTGCGTTCGTCGGCGCCGGCAATATGACACGCGAACATATGACTGCGTTTGCAGCGCAGTCAGGAGTGGTGCTGTGCGGTGTAACGAATCGGACGCGCGCAAAAGCCGAAGTGCTGGCTGAAGAATTCAACATTCCTGTCGTCGCTTCGGATGTGGGTGCGCTCTATTCAGAAACGAAAGCCGATGCTGTGGTGATGGCTGTCTATGAGCCGGCCATCAGGCGCACCGTCAGTCAGATCCTATCGCATCCCTGGGCGGCTTTGATCGAAAAACCTATGGGTATGAATTTCGAAGAGGCCGAGGCTATTGCCGTTGAGGCGCGCGCCAGGAACGCACGGCTTTTTGTAGGGCTTAATCGCCGGACCATCGGCGCGACCCGCGCCGCGCTGGAGGACCTAAAAGGGTCTGATAATTCGAGGTATATCCTGGTCCAGGATCAACAGTCATTGAGCGCTGCGCGACAGATCGGTCATGTGGAAGATGTTGTCCAGAACTGGATGTTCGCAAATTCGGTTCATCTCGTCGACTACATCAACGCTTTTGGACGGGGTAAAATTGTGGCGGTCAATGTTATTGAACCGTGGCTTGGCGAGGAAACGGAGCGCGTCGTTGCGCAAATCGTTTTCGATAGCGGCGACAGGGCCTTGTATGAAGCCATTTGGAACGGGCCGGGGCCCTGGAGTTGTACGGTGACAACCCAGTCGCGGCGATGGGAGCTTCGTCCCCTTGAGACTGCGCATTATCAAAATGCCGGTGAGCGTTCCCTGAATGATGTGACCATTCCTGCCGCCGATAAGGACTACAAGCCAGGCTTCTTACTTCAGGCGGCGAATTTTTGCGCGGCGGTGCGAGGCGAGAATAACCACGGCGCTATCGATTACGAGACAGCCTTGGCATCCATGCGCCTGGTTCATGAGATCTACCGACCGACCCTTGAGGGCGTGCAGTAAGGAAATGTATATGGCGGACGTTGCGGTCATCGGGTGCGGGAATATCGGCACCCGTCTTATTCAATCGGTGTCGAATATCACCGCTGGTGACCCGATGACGGTTTACGGCGTCGAACCGAACGAGGCTGTATGGGACTTAGCGCGGCAGCGATTTAACGACCAGAATGCCGGGGGCCATGAATTCGTCTTGTCCAAGAACGCTGACGCGCTGCCAGATATATTGGGCCTGCTGATTGTGTCGGTTGACGCACGCAACCGGTTGGCCGCTCTTACCGCCGGTCTTGAGGCGTCGAGGCCGTCCGTTATCGTTCTAGAGAAAGTGCTCTTTACGCGGCGTTCGGATTATTCAGCGGCGCGCGAGCTGATTGCGGCGTGCGGCGCCAGCGCTTATGTAAACTGTACGCGAAATGTGTGGCCAGGTTACCAGAAGTTGCGGAAGGATATTCGACAGGTTGGCGCAATAAAACGCTTTACCGTAACAGGCGCAGACTGGAATCTCTCATCGAACGCAATTCACTTTCTAGCAGCCTTCGAATATCTTGCCGAGGATGAGATCGTTTCGGCGAAGGTCGGTAATGTGGACGTGGTCCGCGATTCAAAGCGCGCAGGGTATCGCGAAATGGTCGGAACATTGCAAGCGTGCTCAAAGAAAGGCGCGGAAATTTCGTTGACGTCGACCCTGGAGGAGGCGCGCGCGACCGAAATCCTCATCGAAACCGACACGACAAATTTTCTCGTCAACGAAAAGAGCTGGACGGTTACTGCCGGCGCCTCGACGCCTGTCGCTTTGAAAATGCTGCACGCTAGCCAAATTCACGACACGTTCGCCGAGCTACTCGCTGGCATGGATTGCGCGCTGCCGCGCTTTGGGGAATCGGCGCGGCTTCACATGATTATGTTCGATGCTCTTGAAGATATATTGATGGTTGATGGAGAGACGCCAATTACGTGAATATTCTCAACTAGAGCGTGTTCATAAAAAGTGTAGGCGGTTTTTGGGTTCGAACACGCGACAACTAAACAATCTAGACTGGGTTCCCGATTCGACTAAAAGTGAGCGCAGCCTAGACTACGAGTGTCGCGTGAGTGACTATTAAAATTTCATATGGTATAGAGCGCTGGCCGTAAAAGGGCCGCATTCGTCGCAAACAGGGAAGTTGTCAAAATGAAGGTGTTGGTTACCGGCCACCTTGGCTTTATCGGACCCAGCGTACTGCGAACATTCAAGCAAGCCGGCCACACAGTGGTCGGCCTTGATACCGGGTATTTTCGGGATAATCTCTGTGCGGGCGAAGAGTTTGTTCCGCCGGATATGGAAATCGTCAAGGATATTCGCGCGCTTGAGCCCAGCGACTTTGATGGCGTTGATGCGGTCATTCACATGGCCGGCCTTTCCAACGACCCGCTTGGGAAACTGAACGAAAACCTCACCTTTGACATCAACCTGTCGAGTTCTAACCGCTGCGGCGATCTGGCGAAAGAAGCGGGCGTGTCTCGCTTTGTGTTCTTCTCGTCCTGTTCGCTTTATGGGGTCGCAGATACGTCAAAGTCCGTCGATGAGACCGCACCCCAGGCGCCGGTGACGGCCTATGCGAAGTCAAAGGTCGGAACGGAAGATCACTTGCGAGAAATTGCGTCGGATGAATTTTCACCAGTCTTCTTGCGCAATGCGACTTGCTACGGCATCTCGGCGCGGCCGCGCTTCGATCTTGTTCTGAACAGTTTGTGCGCCTATGGGTTTTATGAAAAGGAAATCAAGATCCTTTCTGACGGCACGCCCTGGCGGCCGATGGTCCATATCGATGATGTGGCGCAGGCCGCCCTGTGCGCCGCTGAAGCGCCGCGCGCGGCGATTCATGCCGAAGCCTTCAATATCGGTCGGGATGAGGACAATTATCAGATCAAAGATATGGCCGCGATCGTCGGCAAAAAGCTCCCCGGCGTGAGTGTCGCTGTGACGGGTGAGACGGGGGGCGACGATCGCTCATACCGTGTGGACTTCACAAAAGTGAGTGGAAAACTGCCGGGCTTTACACCGAAATGGGACGTGGAGCGCGGCGCCGATCAGATTCTTGACTGGTGTCGACGAAATGATCAGCTCTCCATGGCGGACGTGCTCAGCTACGATTTTATCCGCCTAAAGCAAATCAACAAGCTCCTTGAAGCAAGCAAGCTCAACAATGACCTGCATTGGGCCTGAGGTTTTCTGCGGCCGCAGACAATGGTGTACAAAAGGCATGTTCCATGAACATTGATCGCAAATGCCGGCATTGCGCAGCGCCGCTGACGCTGTCCTTGGCGGATCTTGGCGTCACGCCAGTGGCGAATGACTATGTGAGTGAAGAAGATTTCTTCAAGGCGGAACCGTTCTATTCGCTCCACGTCTTTGTCTGCTCTGACTGCCGTCTTGCACAGATTGACGATATTCTGCAGTCGGACGAACTTTTCCGAGAGGATTACGCATATTTTTCGTCAGTATCATCAAGTTGGCTTGAGCATGCGCGCACCTATGTTTCACGTATGATCGAGCGTTTTGGCCTTGATGAGCAGTCGACCTTCGTCGAGGTTGCAAGCAATGACGGCTATCTTCTGCAATATGTGAAAAAGGCCGGTATTCGAGCGGTTGGCATCGAGCCGTGTCAGTCAGTCGCCGACGTTGCGATCGAAAAGGGGATTGAAACCCAAGTGGCTTTTTTCGGCGAAGAGGCTGCGCAAAAGTTGAAAGACAAAGGCGTGCGTGCTGACGCAATGGCCGCAAATAATGTTCTCGCGCATGTGCCGGATATCAACGACTTCGTTAAGGGCTTCAAAATCTTGCTGGCTGAGCAGGGGGTTGCGACCTTTGAGCAACAGCATCTATTGCAATTGATGCAGCAAAAGCAGTTCGATACGATTTACCATGAACATTATTCCTATCTGTCTCTGCTTGCGGCTCAGCGCCTGTTTGCTGCGGCCGGCTTGCGGGTTTTCGATGTTGAGCATCTGAGTTCCCATGGCGGGTCGTTGCGCCTTTTCGTCTGTCACAATAGCGCTAGCCACAAGGAAACCGATGCGGTCGTCGCCACCTTGCGCGAGGAAAAGGATTACGGTCTTGATGAGGATGCGGTCTACGAAAGCTGGGCGCGCGATGTGCGCGAAGCAAAACGCAATTTCCTCTCCATGCTGGTTGATTTAAAACGAGAGGGGGCTTCAATCGCCGCCTATGGAGCACCTGCGAAAGGCAATACGCTTCTCAATTATTGCGGCATCGGGCTCGACTTTATTGACTTCACGGTCGATCGCGCCGAGTCGAAGCAGGGAAAATATTTACCGGGCAGTCGTCTGCCGATCCTTCATCCGGATGAGATCATGTCGGCGAAGCCCGACTATATTGTCATTCTGCCGTGGAACCTCAAAGATGAAATTATGTCACAAATGGCGGGTGTGCGCGCGTGGGGCGGTAAGTTTATCGTTCCGATCCCCGAGCCTGAAATCCTCTGATGATTGTAGAACCGCTTCTTCTGGATGGCGCCTTTCGCATCAAACCTGAACGCCACGAAGACGAGCGGGGTTATTTTGCGCGCACCTATTGCCGTGAGACCTTTCTTGAAAACGGCCTGAAGGACTGTTCCGTTCAGTGCAGCGTCTCAAAGAACATCAAGGCGCGAACCTTGCGCGGCATGCATTTTCAAAAAGCACCGCATGCCGAAACAAAATTGGTTCGTTGTTCGCGGGGCGCGATCTTCGATGTGATCGTCGATATTCGTCCGGCATCGGCGCAATTCGGGAAATGGTTTGGCGAGGAGCTCTCCGCGGAGAACGGCGTTATGTTCTATATCCCGCACGGTTTTGCTCACGGGTTTTTGACGCTTACAGATGATGTGGAAGTCGATTATCAAATGGCGGAGGCGTTTGTTCCGGGGCATGCTGCGGGGTTCCGGTGGGATGATGTAGGCGTCGGTATTGACTGGCCGAAAGTCCCGGAGGTTATCAACGATAAGGACCGCACTCTGCCCTGTCTCGCAGAATTGGAGCTGTAGTCCATGCGGATTTTGGTGACAGGAGGTACGGGCTTTATCGGCCGTCACGCCGTCAGCGCCTTGATGGATGCAGGCCACGAGGTGATTGTTCTCAGCCGCACTTGCGTGGCTGGCGCCGCATCGATCTGTGGCGATATTGTGAAACCAGATGTGGCGTTGCTTGAAGCTGTCCGGTCTTGCGGCGCTGACGCCATGCTGGCCCTTGCCTGGGAGACAACCCATGGAAAGTTTTGGCATGCGTCGAGTAATGCTGCGTGGTGTGCGTCAATGATTCAGCTTGTCGATGCGTTTCTCGCGGGTGGTGGAAAGCGCGTCGTTTGCGCCGGTACATGTGTTGAATACGATCCGCCGATTGAAGGGGCTTGCAAGGTGGAGGAAACGCCTATCAGCCCCACCTTTCCCTATTCCATTTCTAAGGACGCTTTCCATCGCATGCTGGTTTGGATTACCGCTGCGCGGGGCGCAACATATGCCTGGGGGCGGATTTTTCTCGCTTACGGGCCCGACGAACAAGCGGGCCGTCTCGTGCCGTCTATTATCAGATCGGTCATGGACGGTAAGCCCGCGGAGTGTTCATCCGGCAAACAGCGGCGCGATTTTTTGCATGCCGTCGATTACGGTCGCGCATTCGCTGCGTTGACGGCATCGGACTTTCATGGGCCGATCAACATATGTGCGGGAGAGCCGGTGACCATCGCTCAGGTGGTCCAGAAGATCGGAGACCTTATGGGCCGACCGGATCTGATCAAGCTCGGCGCGTTGCCTGATCGCCCAAACGAACCTCAAAATCTTTGGGGCGATGTAACGCCATTGCATAACGCCATCGGCTTCACCCCTTCCTATTCCCTGAAAGAGGGCCTTACACACGTTATTGACTGGTGGGGTCGTCAAGCTCAAAATCAATGATAAAAGCGGAGAATTCTTTGTGTTGAAAGTGGACGAAAAAGCTCAAACCCTGACGGTCGTCGAGAATGGCGAGGAGAGAACATTCTCGCTTTATTCCGATGAAGCGTTCAGTAAAATTGCCGACCTTTACCTGAAAGTTGGTTGGGTTCAAAAGTATACTTATACCTTCTCGTGGATGGGACGCCCGGTCATTCAGCTTCCTGACGATATGATCCGCTTGCAGGAAGTATTCTACGATCTGAAGCCGGATGTAATTGTTGAAACTGGGGTCGCCCATGGCGGCTCGCTTATTTATTATGCGAGCTTGTGCAAAGCGATGGGCAAAGGTCGGGTCATTGGGATCGATATCGAAATTCGCCCTCACAACCGTAAAGCTATCGAAGAACATGAATTGTTTGAATATATCGAGCTTTTCGAAGGTAGCTCTACGGATCCAGATACCGTCGCCGCCGTTAAAAATTCTGTGGGTGATGCAAAGACTGTTGTTGTTCTTCTCGATTCTAACCACACCTATGCGCATGTGACGGATGAATTGAACGCGTATCATGATCTGGTGACGATCGGGTCCTACATCGTCTCCACAGACGGGGTGATGCGCGACGTCGCCGACGCGCCCCGCGGTCAGGCCGATTGGGTGACCGACAACCCCGCAAACGCGGCTGAAGATTTCGTCAAACAGCACTCGGAATTTGTCATCCAACAGCCGCCGTGGCGGTTCAACGAAAGCACCCTCTCGGACAATGTCACCCATTGGCCATCCGCCTGGCTCAAGCGCCAGAAGTAAGGGCGCGGCCGCGCGTCAAAGGTAAGGAGGAGGAGATACGGTCGATGATCAAATCCATCGCGCGGCGTGGCTTCCTCAGTCTTCTGACATGGGCGCCGTCACGGCATGTGCTTCGCGAGGCGCCGCAACCTTTTGCCCGCCTTAGACCAAAGCAGTTAAACATTCTTCGAGAGGGCCGCGAGCGGGCAACCAGTGCAGCAGAGCGCCGCCGGTTTGATGTTCGCATCAACGAAATTAGTGCGGCGGAACAGGCGCTGCATGCAGCACAGGCCGCTGACGGCGCGCGGACAGAGATGCTTCTTCGCCAACTTGCCGAAGCTGGCGCGGAACGGGACGTCGCCGCCCGTATACGGCGTTGGGTCGATCGTCTGAGTGCGTCAGATATCGATATTGTCGCCGATGCGCTGTGCTCAAAACTGGCGGAACAGTTTGTATTTCGGCAGACGGTTGAGACTTTTTTTCTACACGCGGTAAAAAAGACGCGAAACATCAAATTACTGATCGCCGGTGTCCAGAGTGCGACGAATGAGCAGTCAGCGCTTGCTCTGCTATATCAGTATGCGCCAATTGAGCATCTTTCATCGATTGGAGTGTCCGATGCGAAGGCTGGGCAGAGTTTAGAGCCGCACTATCACGCGATAATGGCGGATAACGGTGTGCCGCTTGAGCTTGCGGCCGCGCTTCAGAAGAAAAATGCTAAGAATGTTGCGGTTAAATTCGCAAATCGCTGCCTGGTGGACGAAGACACAGCGGCGGCGATCGATTCAGTTCGCAAGACCTGGACGCCGATTATGGAAAGCGAATGCGCATATTTTTCCGATGAAGAAGCGCGCCTTGATGCGGTGTTTCTGGAATGGCGCGATGAGGTGTGGCGCACACTGTCGGACCTATTTGACGACAGCGATGACGGTTTGGCGGGCGCCCAGGCGCGCCTTGCTTTCGAACGCTTGCTTGAGGACGCCGCCTATATCAGGTTCCGTGAATTCTGGGCGTGGCGTACGGCGATATGGGGCCCAGGCGCTGAGGCAATAGGCGGCCATAAGCGTGTGTTCGTAATGTCTGACAGACCGTTGTTGGTCGACGTGTTGGTTGCTGATGCACGCGCGCAAAACGCCCATCTGGAGGTTGGTTTTTGGTCGCCCGCCAGCATGTCCGTTGCCGCGGTCAAATCCGTACCGTCGCAGAGCGGCGTCGCATCGCACGCTATGCCGTCAGCGAGCTTGGCGGCCATGGCGGAAGAGAATTTGAAGCGCAGTAATGCGCCGAACAGGGCCTTCGACCACATCATTGTCACCGCATCGAATGTTCGTAACTACATTGATTATGCCTTCGATCTTGCCAAAAAGATTGGACCCCAGAAGACGCTTATTGTTGATGTGCATCAAGGCGGTGAATACAACGGAGCTGCGGAAAAGGCGCAGGCGGACGGTTTTCATTACCTGAACACAGGCTTTGCACCCCATCGTTTGAATCAGCGGCTGGCGAGAGAAGCCGACGCGATCGAGGTGTTGTTCCGACAACGCCTTAAAATGTCGCCCGTAGCCGATCATTGCGCAACGCGCCTTCTTTTAAACGGCGACGCCCTTTGGATGCTGTCTCGTCACTTCGTCGAACTTCAATACCATGTAGCCCATCTCCTCCAGCTTGTGGAAGCTGACACAGTCAAGCCGCCGAGAGTGTTCTTCGCGCCCGGACGAACAGATCTTGCTATGGCGTTGTCCGATCATCTCAATCCGAAGCAGATGGTCGATGTGCAGTTTTTCATGACCTCTCGTTCGTTCCGCTACAAGCCGCCCAAAGCGCAGCACCTGAGCGCTATCGACCAGCAGGAGCGCCGTTTCCTGCAAGAGAAATTCGATATCGCCGACGAGCGTTTCGCGGCATTTGGCGCCCCAAGCGTTGAGCTTTATTTTAAGCAGCCGAGCACGCTTCCTGCGTTGGCGCCCGATCCCGCCGACCCGCCGCGCGCCGTTGATGAGACGCGGCGGATTTTATTCGTATGCCAACCTAATGACGCGAAACATTACGGCCCTGTTCTTACGTCTATCCGGCGGCTTTTGGAGAGCGATTCGCGATATCAATTTGTTGTGAAACTGCATTCCCATAACTCCCATGGTCTGGCGTCGATCTTTCTCGCCTGGCTCGGTGCTGATGCGGCGCGACAGACAAGGTTTGAAGAAGGTCGCGACATTTACGAAGCGATAACAGCTTGTGACATTGCGGTCGGATATTCGAGCAATTCGATGATTGAAGCGGCGTCTCTACGCAAGGGTGTTATTCTGATCGACAGTCCGTATGTGGAAAAATTCATGTCAGGGCGCTGCGTTGGCATTGTGTCATCCGCGGCGAGTGCAGAACAATCGATCGTGGCCTATTTCGATGACCCAGGTTTTCGTCGGAAAATGCGGGACGCGCAGGATATCTATTTCGCCGCAAATCCAGGGATGGACGCCTTCGCAGAGACGGCGAATTTTACGGCAATGTTGCTGGATCGCTTGAGTGATGGGATGCGGTGAGACGTTTTTTGAGGGCGTTGACAAATGACGATGGCATCGACATGAACTGTATGTGCAGAACCAATCCAGCGTCATGACCCAGCCCTTCACAGCTCTCATCGCCGCACGGGCGGGCAGCAAGCGCTTCGTGAAGAAGAATGTCGCCCTTCTTGGCGGTAAACCGCTTTATCAACACTCAATCGATCAGGCGTTTGCCGCCGGTGCGAATGAGGTCCTGATTTCGACGGACATTTCGGAAATCTTGAGCGCGCCAGCGTTGGAGCGCGTCGTCTGCTGTGAACGCCCGCCGGAGCTTGCCGGTGACCGCACATCCATTACTGATGTGCTGCTCGACCTTCTTGTGCGAGGAAAACCGAACAGCGAGGTTCTCGTCCTTTTGCAACCGACGTCGCCTCTTCGCCCTGAAGGCGCCATTAGAGAGTGCGTCGAGAAATTTATGGCAGAGAGGAGCGACGACGCGATGGTTATGTCCGTTACGCCGGTGAATGAGTCCGTGCAGAAATACGGCACCCTAGAAGGCGCCCGCTTTCGCGCGATGCGCTCTAACAAAGATTGCTTCAGCAACGCCCAGTCCCTCGACCAGGTCTACCGTCCGAACGGCAGCATTTATGTTTTCACCGCGGATGGCTTTCGAAAGCATAGTGGTTTTCCCTATGCCCATATCATTCCGTTTATTATGGACGCGGCCCATAGTATAGACATAGACTACCCCGAGGATTTTGAACGGGTCGCGAAGGCGTTTGATGGATTGCGCCCGAAGTAGGAACATAATGATGGCGTCTTCTTCATCTCCGGTTTTTCAGATCGGCGACCGTAAGGTCGCCAGCAACCTTCCGCCCGTCGTCATTGTGGAAATCGGTATCAATCATGGTGGAGATCTTGGTGTTGCCAAAGAAATGGTTCGCGCAGCGGTTTCGTCCGGTGCGGAAATCGTTAAGCATCAGACCCACATTGCTGCTGAGGAGATGACCGAAGAGGCAAAGACTGTGTATCCGGCCAATGCGGGCGGCCAGTCAATCTGGGAGGTTATCGATGAGAACTCCTTGAGCCTCGATGAGGAAGTTGAATTAAAAGCGTACACGGAGAGCCTTGGCGCAATCTATATCTCCACCCCGTTTTCCCGCGCGGCGGCGGATTTCCTGTACGAGATTGGAGTGCCGGCTTTTAAGATCGGATCAGGTGAAACGGATAATATTCCCTTGCTTCGCCATATCGCCGCATTCGGCAAGCCGATGATCGTCAGCACCGGCATGCGGTCGATTGAAGAGTTGATTGAGCCGGTGCGCATTTTGGATGAAAGCGGCGCGCCATACGCCTTACTCGAATGCACGAACGCCTATCCGACACTTCCTGAACATGTCTCGTTGCAAGGGATTGCAGAGTTGCGTGACGCGTTTCCGAACGCCGTCATCGGGTTTTCCGATCACACGATGGGGCCTTTCATGTCGATTGCATCGGTTGCGCTCGGCGCTTCGATTATTGAGCGGCATTTTACCGATACGCGCTACCGCGAAGGGCCGGACATTATATGCTCTATGGATCCTGCGGAGTTGCGCCTTCTCGTTGACAGGACGAAAGAAGTTCACGCAGCCATGCAAAAACCAAAGGGTCGTGCGCCGTCGGAAAAAAAGACCTATGAGTTCGCACGCGCATCGATCGTCGCGGCGCATGCTCTGTCCGCTGGGCAAGTCCTGACCGAAGCGGATATCTGGGCGAAACGGCCCGGCACTGGAGAAATTGCGGGTTACGATTTTGACAAGTTGATCGGTAAGGCCTGCAAGGTTGACATCCCGCAGGACAAGTTGATTGAGTGGAAAGAGATCGGCGATTAAGCCATGAACGAACCGTTTCAACGCCTGCTCTTTATTACCGGCACCCGCGCTGATTTTGGCAAGCTAAAACCTCTGATCGATGCGAGCGTCGTTGCGGGCTACGATGTCGAAATTTTTATCACGGGTATGCACCTGCTAGAGGAATTCGGCCTCACCAAGGTCGAGGTGCTGCGTACCGAGGGCGTGCGTTTTTTCGAGTTTATCAACCAGAATTACGGCGATGCGCAGGATGTCATTCTGACAAAAACGATCATTGGTATTTCCGATCGGTTGCGCGCGCATCACTACGATTTGGTGATCTCTCATGGCGACAGGGTCGAGGCGCTTGCCGCGAGCATCGTTTGTAGCTTGAACAATATTCGTTCTGCGCATGTCGAGGGCGGCGAGGTGTCGGGGACTGTCGATGAATCGATGCGGCATTGTAATTCAAAGCTTTGCACCACCCATTTTGTAAGTTCCGAAGTCGCGGCCCTGCGTTTGCGGCGCCTTGGTGAAAGTTTAGACCGGATTTTCGTTATTGGCTCGCCCGAGCTTGACCTGCATTCCCGGCCGTCAGGCGTGGCGATGGAAGAGGTGCGCAGTCATTACGAAATCACATTCGATGAATTCGGGATCGTCGTTTTCCATCCGGTTGTAACCGAGCAGCATCTTCTCCCAGCGCAGGTCGATAACTTCAAGCGCGCGCTTTTGGAGGTGAAAAAACAATTCGTTATTATCGCACCGAATAATGACCCAGGACACGAGGTTATTGTGGAGGCGTGGGAAAGCATTCAGGGCGAGAATTTCAGGTTCATTCCCTCCATGCGTTTCGCGTATTTTTCCGAGCTGATGAAGCACGCTGCGGCGATCATCGGGAATTCCAGCCTTGGCGTTCGCGAGGCGCCCTTCCTCGGGGTGCCGTCTATTAATCTGGGTACGCGACAATTCAAACGCTCGGTCAGTGAACTTATTGTCGATGTGGTTGATTTTGAGGTCAATCACATCGTAGCAGCGATCGAAAACGCCTGGGGTGAAAAATTCCCGTCCCATGCTGGATTTGGGCATGGCAATGCCGCCCGAATGTTTGTCGAGACTATCAATGATGATGGTTTCTGGAAGCTTCCGATACAGAAGGTCTTCGAAGATTAATGCGAAATCAAATTTCCGGGACAGTCGATACGAAAGGCGCCACCTCCGGCGCATCGCAAGCCGCGAGTGGGGCGGCGAGCGGATCCAATAGTCCGAGCGCGTCAGGCGAGGCCGATAATTCTGAGCAACCAGCCGATCAACGCGAACCGATATTGATTTATAACCACATACCGAAATGCGGCGGAAATACCCTTATCCATATATTCCGTGAGGTATATGGAGCAGGGTATGTCCGCATACCCACGCCGAATGATTTGGACGACTACTCTCCTGAGCAGTTGGCGGCGATCAAAGCGATTTCCAGCCACCACACGGGTTACGGGCTGCACGAAAAATTTCCAAATCGTCGTCCGATTCAAATTTGCATTGTTCGCGAACCGCTGGAACGCTTCGTATCTCGGTATAATTATTCGACGACCGTAACGACAAACGCTTGGTACAAAGATACAAGTCACCTGGATCCGACCGAATTTCTGGAATTCCTTCGCACGCCGCCTCGGTCGCGAAGGCATTATAATATCCAATGCCACCTCATTTCGAAAATTTCACGTTTCGAGCAAGCAAAAGAGTTCATTGACAAGAACTACGAGATTGTCGCGCCGATCGAAATGTTTGACTTATTCGTTCAGTCTCTGGCGCGCTATATCGACTTGCCTCTCAAGGCAAAGGTTTCAGCGAAAAACGTCTCGGAAAAGAAAATTTCAGTGCGAGATCTTAGTTGGGACTTTAAGCTTGAAATATACAAAGATTTTCAAGACGACTTGAAGCTATATCATTACGTAAAAGAACGCTTCTTGAAAAGATTTGTATAGATTGTTTTTTCGCATTCGGGCGCCGTGCACCGCCGAGGCCCGTGGTCGCGCATTCGTAAAATAAAAACCACATTTTTTGTGAATGCATTTTTAGCGCTGCAACGTCGCTTTTACCAATGCAGATAGCCGTGTTGACGCCTGGCCATCGCCGATATGGGCGTTATGTTGCATGTAGTTCGAGCCGGTGCTGTGCTCTTTGCCAGCCGTGCGGGCTACATGGATGGCGCTAGGGAGGTCGGCGAGATCGGCGACCTCCGTCGCGACGCCCATATCCGACATGGTGAGTGCAGGGGACTTGACGCGCGTCGGCAGTGTCAGGACGGGGACGCCGCGTGCAGCCCCCATAAGGCAGACATTGCTGAAATAGCTGACCAGTATGTCCGTGACGGCGAAGGCCCGGGCGAACGGTTCATGGTGCAGCACGCGCCAGCGCTCGCCTTCGGGCGTGTTTAGGCTATCAGTTAATGCCGAGACAATTGTCATTCGGTCAGCATCGGGTTGTGCGGGGTGCAGCTTTACGCACAGGCTCAAGCTGTCATCGTCCCGGACAAGGTTGCCTAAGGCGCGGGCTGCGGCGATTTGGTCATCAAGGGGGATCAGCGGTTGCGTCGCATAGACAACAACATTTCCTGATGCATGTCGGCCGCGGAATAATGAGTCGTATATCGAGGCTTGGTTCAGCTGATCGGCGTCAGCTAACTCCGCCTCTAGAGTGAGCGAACCGACCTGATGCACGCGTGAAGGATCAACGCCAAATTGTCCCGTGTAGATATTGGCGCTAAAGCTGTCGATGACAGAACAATGCTCCGTTATTGGCGCTTTGTAGCGCGGATGCTCGGAAATAAGGACGGCTTGAATATCAATCGTCTGCTGTTTGTTTGCTTGGAAGGCGCGGGCCATCGAAGCGCCGATCGGGTTAAAGCCAGGCGCCAGCAGCAACGTCGTCGGCGTGTCGAAGAGCCGTGCGCTTAAACGTTTTTGAAGGATATGGCAGCCAATCACCGCACGGATGTGTCGGTGCAGTTCAGCAGACAGCACATCTTGAAGCGCCGATGCCGATACGCCAGCGATCGTCTTCGCGGCGAGGGATTGGGTCAATGCGATTTCGGCGTTGTAGGCGAATATCGAGGTCTCTGAGAGGTTTGGCGCATGAATGGCTGCGTGAAGGTTGGGGGCTAGGAGCGATCGCAAAAACGGCGCGGGCTCGGCGGCGCCGACATTGATCAGGCCGGTTGGAACGTCCGCGCTCAGCGCCTCCATCGCGAGGTCGCCGGCGCGGCGATAGACGCCCGTCCTTCTGTCCGCTGCGATAAAGGCGCCGCCATTTGCAAATATGTGATCGTCCGGAAGCGCTGCATCGATCCGTCTTTGGAGCCGTCGGAAAAGCCGCAGGAGAGGCCGGGCGCCCGGATGCAGCGGTTCCAGCTTTGTCACCCCTGACTGAGCGAATCGATCGGCCGCAGCGTCAACCACGCCATCAAGAACAATGACCGTCGTGTGTTCAGGAGCGACGGCGCTTACTGCTTTCGCCAGCGATGGCGGCGGGGCGATCAAGACCAGCTGCTCATCGGCCGAAAGGTGCTGCGCCTCGTGAAGGAGAGCATTGGCGTCCTCCGCTGCGCGGTAAAACACATCAGATAGATGTTGCGCCGCGTCAGCGGCCAGGAATTCGGGTAATGCTCGTGCAATTGACCGGGTGGATGTCGCTGCATCGAGAATATCTGCGGCGACGCAATCACAAAGATCGGCAATCTGCTTTTCAGGCTCGCTAAAGGCAGGCGCGTTGTCCCGAATGAGGTTGCGCCGACTTATGGCCCCCGGCGCATGCGTGCTGGCGGCAAGTGTATTGAATATCAGATCATCACCATGGTGGTGGCCCACAAGCACCACGATCGAAGGACATTGACTCAGCTGCGCCAGCGACTGCGGTGAAGGCGGTGCGGAAGCAAAGACGAGGGTTCGAATTGGGCGGACATCTTCGGGCGTCTGAGCGCGGGCGGGGTGCTGATGTTCAGAGAATTGTCGAAGGCGTGCAGCGAATACGCGTTGGCCCGTTTGTGCCGGCATTTCGCCCGCCGCCGTCGTTTCGTTGAAAAAACCGCCACGATTGCCGTCGGCGCAGGCCGCGACGAACAGGCGCACGTCCTCAGCTGACTGAAAAGCGCAGGCATAGGCCCTGGCACTCCACTGGGCGGCGCGGCGCGGCGTGCGTTTGTCGCGAAGGACGCGCAACACCGCAGCGCGGAACCGGCGGGACGTTTGTGACCGATCATCATGATACAGCGGCAGGCGGCTTCTGAGCGCAAAGAACAGGTATAATATCAGAAGTCGACCCATGGGCTTTCTGAGCCTTCACTCGCGCTGATGGTACATTATCCCGAATTGGGCCGATTGCACAACGCCGATTGCACAACTAAGGCATGGTTCCCTTACAATCCGACGAATGATAGTATATCGGAAAAGCGCACCTTACGCGGGTGAAATGCAGATCTCTAGTTTACGAGCATACTTATATGTCGGCCAACAACAAGACACCGCAGACGGCAGCGAAGCCTGACTCCTCGGCCAGTATTTTCCTTGACCTTCTTGTTTATTTTTTCCTGGACAAGGATCGTCCGCCGATTTGGCGGCTCCTTCTCAACTCTGTTCTTCTGGTCGGATCCTTTGCGCTGAGTATCGGCGTATTGTTCGGCTTGCCCATGGCGCTTATCGCTATCCTGGCGGCAAAATCCGATCCGGGGCACACATTCTCTCTTGATCGCATTGGCATCCACGGCGCTGAGGTTAGCGTCGTTGTTATCGTTCTTGGCTATCTGGGGATTTATCTGGCAAGCGTCGTATCTGCTTACGTGGCCCGGCGCATGCTGGTCAGCGATAATGTCCGATACGTACAAAATATCACCGACAGCGTGTCTGCACAGTTCGATATAGCGATGCGGCGGAACTTGTGTATTCCCGGCCTGACCATTGACCGCAAACTATTCGATCACCTGGTGACGTCAGGCGCACGGGCGTTGCCGCGAATTCACATGACGCTCCTTTCCGGCGTCATGCCGGGCGTGTTTGGTCTTTTGAGCCTCGCCACACTCGTTTTCATTGATCCTGGGCTCGGCGCAGCGGTTGTGGCCCTCTTGGTTTTATCTCTGCCCGTCTTCCTTCGTGTAGTGGACCGGTACACCGGGCTGAACGAGCGGTATGCGATCGATGCGAAGCTATTTAACGAAAAGTTCCGTGCGACAACTGGCGAGGCGGTATTCGCTTCCGAAGTGGAACGGGAACTGAGCCAGGGCGATGGCCAGTTGGTTGCGGCAAAGGACGGGGCGCTTGAAGAATTAGCGGAACATCAGGATAAATTCTTTAAAATATTCGAAGCAAAGCAGGTTGTTCAGGATCGTATGCGGCTGTTTGTTGGTTTGGCGATGCTGATAATGCTGGCCGGGGCTTTCACCTACTACCTATATACGCCTTGGGCGAAGGTGAGCGTTGGCGCTATATTCGCTCTCGTTCTTGGGCTGCGATATTTTATCGTGGCATTCACCGGCATGTCAGCATCGTTCGTTTCATTAACAACGGGCCACCGCGATTTTGTTGAGATCATTAATTTCCGTCGCGGTATTGAATGGGCGATGAATGATGATGCGGCTTCCCATGGTGCGCCAAGCATCAAATTCCTAGATTTAAAAACGTTCGAGAATGAAACGATCCAGCCCGATAAACTCGATATGATCGAGGTGATTAGTGATGTACCGACGTCATATGCGAACGCTTTGACGACCTATGCCAATCTTACCGGCGCTGATGCGCCTGTCTTCTTTAGGCGCGTCGCGGCAATTGGGTTTCCGGGGCCGAATTATCGCCGCATCGAAGACCTAAATCAGTGGTTGGAAAACAATAACCAGGCCGTCGAAGCGGCGCTTGGTTTGCCGCCAGGAATTGAAAAGCGGTCCGCCACTCAGCTTAAGGCGGCGTTTGAGGCAGAGCATTTTGTCAAGCGAAAGCTACAACTGCCCGAGCCGTTATGGAACATGATGAGTGAGTGGGCCTTCTACCAACATCGTGTGAATGCAGAGGGGGAAACGATACTCCTGAATGGCGAGATATTTGCGAGACTGCCGCACCTGACCCGGCGTATGATATTGGAAAAGCATCGAAATTGTGCGGTCATCGTGATCTATCGTACGCCGCCAAAAGTATTTGTTTCCGAAAGTGAAGCCCGGTTTTTTGTCGTGCTGTCGAACTGCGTTATCGCTGTCGCGAACGATACGCCTTCAACTGTGTGGCAGGAAGAGTTGCAGCGGTTTGAAGAGGGCGGCGTCAAGCTGAAAGCTGTGTCTTAGGGGTCAGTTTCATGGGGGCGGGTATTTACCGATTGGGGGGGGGCTGCGTCTATAAGGTGATCACAAAACAGGCGTTAGCGTAAACTGGTGTAGAAGGGGTATTTCGTGGAAATCAAGAAGGTTGTTATTCTCGCTGGCGGTCTGGGAACCCGGCTTTCAGAAGAGACGTCGTTGCGTCCGAAGCCGCTAGTGGAGATTGGCGGGCACCCCATTCTCTGGCATATTATGAAAACATACCATGCTGCTGGATTTAAAGAATTTATCATATGCCTTGGATATAAAGGCTATATGATCAAGGAATACTTCTCCAATTACTTTCTTCATACGTCTGATGTTACCATCGATCATCGGTCCAACGAGATCACCTACCATCGCCAGCGTGCGGAAGATTGGAAAGTTACGCTTGTCGACACCGGTGATGAGAGTATGACCGGCGGCCGGATCAAGCGTGTGGCGCCATTTATCGGCGACGAACATTTCTGCATGACTTATGGCGACGGCGTCGGGGACATCGATTTGCCGGCTCTGTTGCAGGCGCATCGCGATCATGGGCGCGAGGCCACGGTAACCGTCGTCTCACCGCCGGGCCGGTTCGGGGCAATCGATTTCGAGGGTAACAAGGTGGTTGGTTTCCGCGAAAAACCAAAATCTGAGTCCGGTTGGATCAATGGCGGTTTCTTCGTTCTTTCTGCGAAAGTCATTGACCGGATAGCTGGTGATTCAACAATTTGGGAGCGTGAACCCCTGGAAGGGCTCGCCAATGATGGGCAGCTTTTCGCCTACAAGCATGACGGTTTTTGGCAACCGATGGATACCCTTCGGGACAAGCGCAATCTGGAGAGCCTTTGGGAAAAAGGCGCAGCGCCCTGGCGCACTTGGTCGGATGATTAATAGGCGGTAGAAACCGAAGAAAGCTGGCTTGAAGAAAGGGACTGGCCTCAATAAGAATGTGGTGTTTCGTACGAATAACAGCTGTGTTTAAGTAAGCACTGCGGGGCTTCAACAGGTCTATATATATGCCAGAGGAATTTGGTTCCAAAAACCGCCTCGCCGAGCTGGCGTTTTCCAGTCAGACGGTCAGGCAAATCATTCTTTGGGCGTCGGCGCCAGTAATGGGGGTCCGGCGTTATCAGGTTAGGATACTTGCGTCCGTTTACCGCAACGGAGCCACGAGGCGACAGTGCATCGCGATTCGAGATATTCTGGTCAATCGTTTTTTGCTCCCTCAAGACGCTATCACCGAGCTTTTGGGCAGTGAAGCTATTGAGGGCATAGAGCCGTTTCAGGTTTCCTGGGGCCAGGAAATGGGCAAAAATCAACGTTACCGGACGCGGAGCATTTCGACGGAACTAGCGCATGCATCAGTGAAAAAACAGCGGCGCGAATTTTACAAAGACCCGGTCGGCTGGGCGCTTGTCATTGGCGACCACACAAATACCGATGCAAAGGTGCGCAAGAGCGTCAGCCTGATATCCGATGACGACGCCGTCGCACTTGCCCAGATGGTGCTAGGAGATTGCCGGCGGTTTTTTGATTTTAAGATATCGCTCTTCCGTGTTCTTCGCACTCTCAGCGACGTGTATGATTTGCCTGAAGTGACGCTGGCGGCGATTGAGACGGCGCCAGATGCGCGGTCCGCCCTTGGTGTGCTTATTGGCGCCCATATGACTGTCTTCGACAATGGCGATGTCGTCAATCAGGCGGCGGCGGGTGCAATGCCATTGGGCGCGCCCACTGTGATTGCAATCGATAATCTAATCAGCATTGATAATGTTGCCGCCTACTGCAGGCGGTTCGCACCGGAAACGCGGGTCTACTTTTCCAACCGCGTGAAAGTTGATGCGGCGCATGCTGATTGCGGCATTTCAAATCCACAGAACTGGCGCCCCATTCTTGAGGGGCAGATTGCTTATTTTTCGGACGGCGAATCAACGCTCGATTCTGATTTCGTCAGCTTTTGGAACAAGGTCGCAAGCCGCCTCGATGGCCTTTTTTCTGCTGATGGAATGAACGCGCAACCGCTTGCGGGGCTGTCGAAATACGCAAGTGGACTTATAAAATTCATCCTTGAAGACAGCCTCTATCTTGATTATCGAGAGTATCTCGCCTGGCAGTCTCTCGTGAAAAAAGAGGCGGGCGAACGCCTCCTCATTTTGAACTCGCGCCCGCATCTTGCGCGGACGCTTTATGCTGAGCTTGTCGAGCACTCCAGAGCGGCATCGGTCGTCGTGTCAAAGCTATCGGGCGACGAAAAATCCTATGACAATGTCAACGCGGTTGATATTTCCCGACTTGAAAATGAGCACAAGACTAATGTCAGAGCGTATCGAAATTTTCAACGGTCCAAGCTTGCCGAACACGCACTCCTGAACATTTTGAGGGTTGACGCTCTGCCGCAGACTATTATCTTTACTAGCAGTCAGTATCCAAATTATATAAATTTCTCGATTGATTTGGCAAGGCGTATCGGCTTCGACTCATGTATGATCCTCGATGTTGCACCCCGTGGCCCGTCTACCCTCACCCGTGAGCGAATAAATCTGTATCAGGATATTTTTTATCGCTCGGCGCCGACTTCGCTTGACGCCACAAAGATGTCTGCCTGGGAAATTGATCTTTCGGACGATATTTTTGATTCTATTCTGGGCGTTTTGAATGATGTCGAATTGCGCGATCATCCCGGCATTCGCATGCTGATCGATTCCGGAAAGCTCCAGACAGCTTCTCGGCAGTTTGTTCGCTCTTTGGAATACATGGAAGGCTTGGCAAGTCTTGCAAAGAGCGTTTCCGTCTCAACTAGAAAGCAGAACAACGACGCCACGACCGAAAGTGCACGGGGTGGACAGGTGGTTGACCTATTGATTCGGCAACCCACGACGCTCATCGCCGCACCGGGGCGAACAGCAATATCCTATGCGCTTGCCGAGCATGAGATTTTCGACCGCTCCGTTGACGTCCAGTTTTATATGACAATGGATACGTTTCGGTATAAATCTCTTGTTTGGAGCGATCAGTTCGTCCTTGATAACACCGAAGCCGCGCTCTCACAAAAGCGGCAGAGTGGTCGGAATACTCAGATCCATTTATTCGGCAGTCCGAGCGTAGCGGTGAATTTGCGCGAAGGCCTCGAGGCGAGCCCGCAAAACCTGCCATTCGAGGTTCCGGTAACTTCACCGCAGAAGGTGCTCTTTGTCGGCCAGGCCGTAAGCTTCGACATGTGGGAGGAGGTTCTCAGTCAGTTGAGAACATCTGCTCTCGCGAACCCGAACCTTTCATTCGTGGTCAAAATGCATCCCGGGAACTCCTTTGGTCTCAGCAAATTATGCCGGGCGCGACTTGGCGCTGATGTCGAACGGCAGTTTGAATTTCTTCGCGACGGAAATATTTATGACCTTTTCTGGGAGAGTTCTCTCGTCGTTGGCTGGTCAAGCAATACGCTTATGGAGGCTGCAGCGGTGCGTAAAGGCGTTCTGATTGTCAAAGACCCAACGACTGACGAATACTTGGTAAATCGCGTGGTTGGGGCCGCGACGCCAGTTGGTTCTCTTGCAGATTCTATTTCCCGTTTCTACGCCGAAGCGCCTTTCCGGCGTGAGATTACTAGCATTCAGGGGAGTTTTTTCGAAAAAAACCCTGGCATGGATGCGCTGAACGATTACCCATCCTACACGGAGCGGCTGGTCGAGCACTTGAATGCGCGCGCGCCTGAAGCAGCGAAAGATAGGGTATCTCGATGACAACTATTCCTTCGAGCGCAGCCGACCGGGCGATGCAGAATGTAACTTGCGTCGTGCCGACGAAAGATCGACCGCATTTCGTCGACCGGTTGTTGTATTTTCTCTCTGCGCAGCGGCTGACGGCGCCGATCATCATTGCAGATTCATCAGGTGATGCAGAACGTGACAAAGTGGTACGGATTATTCAGGCCTATGGTTTGAAAAACCTCAAACTTATCAGCTTTGAGGAAGATATTGCGTTCTATGATAAGGTTTCGCACAGCTTGGATTATGTCAATACGCCATATTCCTATCTTTGCGCCGATGACGATTTTATTTTTGTGAGCGGGGTGGCGGCTTGTGTGGATGTTCTTGAGGCCGATCCCAGCCTTTGCGCAGCGGCGGGGCAACTCTTCGTCTATAACTTCGACGCTGCGAAGAATACTTCGCCATTCTTGCCGAATGCGCTTTCGATCTACCCTGCAAAAAGTGAAATGGCGAGCGACATAAAGCTACGACTTCCACTTCATCTTCGAAATTATAATGCGACGTTTTATTCCCTATACAGAACGCAAAGTGTACAGGCGGCATTCAAGAATGCAGTCCGTTTTTCCGTCAACATGCGCACCGCCGAGATTCTTTCCTCGACGATGGTGCTGGCGGAGGGCGCGCGACGCGTCATAGATGCACCCTTTGGCGTGCGCACATCCCATAATGAAGCGCTGCACCGTGAGCTTTCGCCGCTTGCAGTCGAAATGGAAAAGTCCATGGTGCGTGAGGAGCTCCAGCATGCCTTTCATTATTTGGCCGACCGTTTCAGCGACAGCGGCGTGGCGCGAGAGAAGATGCTGCTGGACTTCGGCGAGAACTTGGCGCAATTCATGCGGCGAGCGCGTTGCCCCGGCAGTGTCTGCATCGAGGTAAAAGAGTCGATTGCCTCCAGTAATGACAGCGCAGATATGCGCCAACGCTGCGCTAATCAGGGAAGTTTCGTAGAAATTGTACATTCTGGCCCGCCATTTGTTGCGCCGAAGGCAGATCGTGGCGAATTGTATTTGTCAATTGTGCTCAGCGAAGCCTCGCCTTTCGGCTTCAAGGACGGCGTCATGCGAACTGACATCAAAAGGATCGCTCACAAGTTTAGTGAGGTAAGCGTTGTCGAACGCAGTGTTGTTTAGAGTCTGACTCAAAAAAACAGCATTTAGCCACAATGCCTTGCGAGCCGTCTGATGACTGATCCGACCTGTCCCTATCATAAACTCGATTCAAGCCGTTCTCATGAAATAATCACTGCCGCGCAATGCTACTAACATGCTCGATTGTCTTCAATTATTGGTGCATGTAGTAGTTCAAACATGATCTGACAGTTGTCGGTATTTTGGCGGCTTCTGTCGGGTCAGGTTCAGTTGACGAACTTTTCCTTCCAAGTTTCTTTGCCTTCGATCATGGTGTCAAAAGGTGTTTTTCCGCAACACTATTCAATGGGGCCTCACGCCCCATTGAACTCCCTGATGGGTGCGTTCATTGTTATAAAAATCGATCTATTGATCGAGATCGGCCTGCCGCGCGTTGATTGGTTCATAGATCTTTTTACGAAACGTGACCTGATAAAACTCTTGCAGGATAGCTTTATGGAAGCGCTCGCATATGCCATTGGTTTGCGGGTGTCTGGCTTTCGTTTTGGTATGGTCAATATTGTTGATGGCCAGGAATAGCTGAAAGTCATGCTTGTCCTTGCGCCCGCAATATTCGATTCCACGATCAGTGAGGATGCGCAGCACCGGCAATTCGTGTTTCTCGTAAAATGGTAAACAGAGATAAACCGCCAAGCGTCGCTATTTGCTCCGTTCAGAGAGGTTTTTTGCTCGGCATTAGGGCGCATATCCTCCGCAACCTGGCATGGAACGGAGCTTACAGGAAAACGCTCAATGGACCATAAAAATGAATGACTGCGTGGTGAGCGGAACACTCCAGCCGCAACGCGTCTGCGCTCAGTTTTCTCTGATAAATGGGATTCTATAGGGAAAATATGCGTTTGGGACCATTTTTGTGAATTTCCAGACCGAAGACACCCGCGAATTCAGTACTTTAGAAACGATTTCCCTATGCAATGAAGCAGGGAACGTTTTCGGCGCATCAGGGAACAAAATTTAGATATCAGTGAAATGAGATTGATCACTAAATGCCAAAGAATTCACCAGATTCAAGTTTTCGGTAGGCGCAAGGGACAGCTGAAGACTTAATACCAGCTATTACAATTCAGCGCGCACGCGTTTCAGGTTGGAAAAGAATGCACCTGTTCTAAGGTCAATTTCAGCTTCGGGCGCAATCAAACTTGCAAAGTGAATATAAACTGTTTGACGCAAATGATGGTAAAAAGTAATCAGGGCCAGCAGATTTCGACACACCAATCGCGATCATTTGTTCTATACTGCCGCAAGATCATACCACAATTATCTGCTAATTGTCGGATTGTAAGTAGGCCAATGCCATGGCCTCCTGATCCGAAGCGACCAGTAGGCGTTGTTTCTGCCACAATGCATTGACCAAAGACGTCAGCTATCACATGCTTCGGTGGACCGTCGCCCGCGTCACGCACACCGATGACAACGCCTGCTTCGCTTCGATTACAGTAGACTACGACTTGAGAGTCGCTCGGGCCATAAATAATTGCATTATCGATTAAGTTTGAAACGATCTGCTCGACAGCATATGCACTCGTACGTACCTCAATCGTATCTCCCACAACACCAAGTTTTATATTTCGCTGCGCAGCTTTTTGTCGAAACCGGGTTGCCGCTACATCACAAACCTCACACAAATCTACCATTTGATTTAGTTCACTTTTTAGACGCTTTCGTCCTGCACTCAGCAGATTTTGGAGACCTTCGCCAGTTCGAACAACATGGCGCAACTCTGTTGCAGCCTGATCAAGCTCCTCGCTCAAGCGCAACCAAGCAAGACCGTTTTTTGAACCTTTCGAACGCTCCTCATTATAAATTTTTTTAATTCGCACAACTAAGGATTCGGAAATATCGCGCACACGACGAATAGGCGCGATAAGTTGATGCGACAGTGACCCGTTGACCCTGTTTGAAGCCGCAATATCCTGCTGTATGCGACGCAGTGTTTCATTTACCGCCTTTGTAAGGGCATCAATCTCATCATCACTGCCGCGAATTATAAGGTTTGCGTCTCTATTACCTTCTGCAAAATCTTCAAGGGTCTGACTTATATTGCTGACTCTAGCTGAGAATTTACGGCCAAAATATAATGCCACATACAAGCTCGCGAGAAGCCAAAATGTCAAAATTCCCTCCAATGTTATGCGCGACATCACAGATTGTGTATCATAACTATTTAACATTCTCCATACGTACAAACAACCGTTAGGACCGGGTAACGATATTGCGCGGCTTGACGGGTGTCCAGCCCCAAAGTTATGTACCAATTTTTGCTAGAGTTTCGGGCACAGGCGGACGCATGTTCAGCGCCTGATGCGGACGGATATGATT
>JAADIH010000009.1 GCA_013151435.1 Alphaproteobacteria bacterium | reverse complement strand
AGTCCGAAAGAACTTGGTTAACAATAATGCAAATGTGAGTTGTAGTTATGGGTCTTTCATCTTCTCTGAACGCCGGCGTCAGCGGGCTAGCCGCCAACGCCACAAAATTGGCCACGATCTCGGACAATATCGCAAACTCTGCGACATTCGGGTATAAGCGGGCCGACACAGAATTCTCCAGCTTGGTTCTACAACAAGGCGCCGGCAAATTTTCTGCTGGCGGCGTTCGCGTGGCAACCTTTAAGGATGTTTCCGCTCAGGGAGCGCTGATTTCGACGAGCAACAGCACGGATATTTCAGTTTCCGGACGCGGTCTGCTTCCCGTCACCAACCTCGCCGGGGCGACCACAACGACTGGCGAACGGCCGTTGTTTTTCACATCGACCGGATCGTTCGCGCCTGATAAAAACGGCCTTCTTCGTACGCTGAACGGTAATTTCCTAATGGGCTGGCCGGCCGACCCCGATGGCACCGTAAACGTTCCCACCCGCACCAGTGCGGCAGGGCTGGAGCCGGTTCAGGTTACCGCAAACCAGTTTATCGCCGTGCCGACAACGAAAATTGAACTTGGTCTTAATATTCCAGCGACCGAAACCGAATCCGGAGCAAGCGGCAACGCCATTGACCTCCCGATTGAATATTTCGACACGCTGGGCAGCTCTCAAACACTAAATCTCAGCTTCATACCGCAAGTGCCGGCAACGGGTTCAACCAATACATGGACGCTTGACATCACCGACTTCGCCACAGATCCAAATAACCCAATCGCAACGCTGGATATCACCTTCGACGACACGCTGGGCTTTGGCGGCTCAATTCTATCCGTCACCCCTGGCGCCGGCGCCGCCTATGACTCCACAACCGGACTTATTACTATATCGACCAGCAGCGGAACGCTTGACATAGATATTGGCGTCCCGGGCGGCGGCGGGCCGCTCACTCAATTGTCTTCAAATTTCTCACCGGTTGGCGTGCGCGCTGACGGTGCGCCGGTCGGCAATCTGAACGCCCTTGAAATTACAGAAGACGGCCGTATTGAAGGCATCTACGATAACGGTTTCCGCCGCACCATTTACCAGATTCCGCTGGCCGATGTTCCAAATATCAATGGACTGCAAGCTTTCGATAATCAGACCTTCGGGGTTTCTCAAGCGAGCGGCGACTTCTTTTTATGGGACGCTAATACCGGCCCGGTCGGCACCACCATCGGGTTTGCTCTTGCAGAATCGACCACCGACATCGCTGGTGAATTAACCGACCTCATTAAAACCCAGCGTGCATATTCGTCTAACGCCAAAATCATCCAGACTGTAGACGAAATGCTGCAGGAGACGACGAACCTGATCCGGTAACGCGAAACCGCAACACTCAGAATGAGTAGTAGGTTATGAGCATTACAGCAGCTCTAGCGAATGCAAACTCCGGCCTTGCGGTCGCCTCACGGCGCGCTGGCGTCGTTTCCAATAACGTCGCCAACGCGTTGACGCCGGGGTTTGCCAGACGCACAGCTCAAATCAGCCAGAATGTGTTTGCAGGCACGGGCGCAGGCGTGAGTTTTGATGGCGTCACACGAGCGAGCGATCCAGTAGTCACACGCAGCCGCCGCCTTGCCGACAGTACGCTCATCCGTGATCAGACCATCGCTGCGACTTACGGTAATTTTAATAACGTGCTAGGTGAGCCTGGTGATCCGTTTAGCCTTTTTACTCAATATCAAAACTTCGAGTCTTCGTTGCGCTCGCTTTCTCAAACGCCAGAATCTAACTCGCTTCAGGCCCAGGTTCTCGATGCTGCAAACACGCTAACTTCTACGTTCCGCCAACTTGCGGCCAATGCAGTCTCTACCAGGCAAAATGCGGATGCCGAAATCTCCAATCAGGTTAATTTTGTAAATAACTTACTAAAGGAAGTTGAAAAGCTGAATTCGGAGATTAGCGTCGCCAGCAACAGTCGGCAGGATGCGACGGGTCTTGAAGATCAACGTAAAATTCTGATTGATCAGATCTCGGAAATCATTCCGGTAAAAGAAATTCGTATGCCCAGTGGCAAGATTAACCTCATAACCGATGAGGGCGCCTACCTTATCTCAGGAACCGCGCGCCAGCTGAGCTTCACGCCAACAAACAATATCGGGCCAGGAATGACGTTCGCAGGCGGCATACTTTCAGGCTTGACGCTTGAAGGCGCTGACTTAACGCCAAGCAGCGGCAGCACATTTGAGATCACGCAAGGCGCGCTCGCTGGCTTGTTTGCAGTGCGCGATGATATAGCGCCAGAATTCCAAATGAAAATGGATGGCCTCGCACGGGACGTCATTGAACGGTTTGAGGGTATAGACCCAACATTGACGCCGGGTGATCCTGGCTTGTTTACGGATGCCGGCGCGGCGTTTAATCCGGCAACTGAGATTGGCTTGTCATCGCGGATTGCTGTTAACGCAGCCGTAGATCCAGACCAGGGTGGCGCTGTGTGGCGTCTCAGAGATGGCATCGGCGCAACCACGCAAGGTGCGTCTGGTAGCGCCACTATAATCCTTACATTATTGGATTCCTTAACCGCATTGAGAACGCCCCCGTCCGGCACCGGATTGAGCGGTTCGCTGTCAGCGATTGCCGCAGCAGCGGACGTTACATCCTCAATTGGGCGCTCGCGCATATCAGCAGAAACGCTACTTGCCTCGACAGCAGCGCGCTCTCGATTGCTCACCGATGCAGAACAGTCCGTAACCGCCGTTGATACTGATTTTGAACTTCAACAGCTGTTATTAATTGAACAAGCATATTCTGCAAATGCACGGGTTATTCAAACCGCTGATGCTATGATGCGCAGGCTGATGGAGCTATAAATGGGTGGCATCGGCGTTCCAAATATTCTATCGTTCTCACGACTGTCACGTATCGTGTCCGACATTAAAGTGCGCGCCGATGTAACGCGTACTGAAGCAACGACTGGCCGGCGTGAAGACATTACCGCGGCGATGAAAGGCGATGTCGGCGGCGCGCATCTTTTGAAGAAAGCGATCGACGATACAAAATCCTTCCAGAGCCTTCTCGCTCTCGGACAAAATCGCTCACAAAGAACCCAATCAGCGTTGGCCTTACTCGGCATCGACGCCGTGCGTATTGGGGCAGAAACGTTAGGCGCATCAGGACGCAACGACACTCAGGCGCTTGTATCGCTCGCCGCCGATGCGCGCGGCGCGATATCAAGTATCTTTAGCGCCTTAAATACAACCGATGGCGGGCGCGCTTTGTTTGGCGGAGATGTCACCGACCGGCCGCCGCTTGTCGCCCCCGAACAACTTCTTGCCGACATTGAGTTGATTATGGCGGGCGCGACAGATGCAACCGACGTACAAACGCAACTTGACTTCTATTTCAACGACCCTTCAGGCGGCTTTGCAACGTCTATCTATCAGGGCGGCCTTAACAAGTCGCCGGCTGTCGCAATTTCGCCAGGCATTAGAGTTGACGTATCAGCAACTGCAGCCGACCAGCCAATCAAAGACATCATCCGCGGCCTCGCAGCAATCGCAACAAACAGCTTTGCACCATTCGCCGATAAGTCAGGCGTTGTAGACTATGGGGCCACGACCGCCCTAGGCGCCGATACATCGATCACAGATTTACGCGCTGTCATTGGCGTCGGCCAAGCCAGAATCGGCGCCGCGATTTCACGTCACGAGGCGGAAGGAACAATATTGACCAGCCTATTTAATGAAATGACGGGTAGAGACCAATTCGAGGCGGCCTCAGAGTTGCAGCTCCTAGAAAGCCAACTTGAGGCTTCTTATTTGCTAACGGCGCGCCTGGCGCGGCTGACAATTGCTGACTTCATCAGGTGATATAGTATGCGTTTATTGGCTCTGTCCCTTTGCAGTTTTTTCCTGATTTTCGTCAGCGGCGCCTCCGCTGGCGTTAAGCTGAAAGATCTTGTGGAGGTTGAAGGCGTTCGCGGCAACGATCTTGTCGGATACGGCCTTGTGGTTGGATTGGACGGGACCGGTGATGGCCTGCGTAATATCCCTTATGCTGAGGAAGCGCTGTCGAGCCTACTCGAAAGGCTTGGCGTAAATGTTCAAGGCGAAAATTTTCGGCCCAAAAACGTCGCCGCCGTGCTGGTCACCGGAACATTACCGCCATTTGCTCGCGCCGGCACGCAGATTGATGTAACGATATCGGCGATCGGCGACGCGAGCAACCTGCTCGGCGGCACTTTGATTATGACACCGTTGAACGCAGCAGACGGACTAATTTATGCGGTTGCACAAGGGCCGGTTCTGGTCAGCGGGTTTGCGGCCTCGGGAGATGCTGCATCGGTCACGGAAGGCGTTCCCACCTCTGGCACAATACCAAATGGCGCCCGGGTCGAACGCGAGTTGGCATTTGACTTCAATGATCTAGACAGCATCCGCCTCGCGCTTAGAGCGCCAGATTTTACGACAGCCATTCGAATTGAAAAAGCGATTAACGCCGGTGTCGGCAAGCCGATCGCAGTCATGCTCGATTCCGCAGCGGTCGATATACAACTTGACGCACAATATAGCTCGCCCGCCCATCTGATGAGCGCAATCGAAAATTTCGAGATCACTCCAGCTCAAAAAGCCAGGATTGTTGTCGACCAGCGCTCAGGAACGATTGTACTGGGCGCGGGGGTCCGCATTTCCAGTGTCGCTGTTGCTCAAGGAAACCTCTCCATTCGCATCAGAGAAACACCTGGCGTATCGCAACCTAATCCGTTCTCACGTAATGGCGATACGATTGTTGTGCCGCGCACCGATATCCAAATCAATGATGCGGGGGATCGGCGCGTAGCGCTGATTGAAGAAAACCTAACGCTCGCCGATCTGGTAGATGGCCTCAACGCGTTGGGCGTAAGCCCGAGGGAGATGATCGACATATTAAAATCGATCAAGGCTGCAGGCGCCCTCCACGCTGAGCTTATCGCGCAGTAATCGCCTAGCCTGGAAAACATTTCTCGGGTGCGGGGGTGACCGTTTGCCCCACAAATAATGGTTTTCATTGCTTGTGATGATAGAAAGCAGAACCCTGCATCATAGCCGCGTTTGAGCGCGGGATGTGCAGTAAAACCCTGTCGTCGCGTCAACAGAATTTGGCGATCATATTATCTGAACGATAAGCGGCCACATATGTCAGCCGCATCGCTGCGTCCTTGCCCAACAGGAACCATGGTTCCGCGCGCCACATTCCAGGCGATCATTGAAAGCCGCAAAAACTAACTCTCGCTTGCAGCGCCCGGTTCCAACGCCGCGGCAGCTTCGGCTAGTTCTTCTTCAGACATAGGTTCAATCAGATCTATTTCGCCCGAAGCCGCAAAGCCTCGGATCACCGCCATAAAGGCTGATTGCGCGGCTTCGGCTTCCTTCGGCGTGATCGGTTTGAGCTCTTCCATCTGCTCTTGATACTGAGCCGCCATGCGTTGGGAAATGTTCCCCAGAATAAATTCCGACGCCGCCGGCGCATTTTCTTTCCCGTATTTTACAGCTTGCAGAAGATCGTCGAGCTCAACTTCTTTAATCGCCATCGGTATGGCGTTTGGCGGAACGCGTGTTGCAATATCTGAAAAGGTCAACATCGATTTTTTCACGCTTTGCAGGATTTCCGGCGCAGATTTTGAAATGAATTCAAGAAGCTCTTCGCGCTTATCCGACATAATATTGTTCATCATCGCACCGATCATGTCGCCGGGATCGTGAGACTTGCCAGCGCTGGTATTTGCTGGCGATAGAAAATCGCGCTCGATTGTGTCGCTGAGAATTTGCAACGTGCTTTCTTTGACGTCTATTGGTTTTGAAAGACACAAAATGACTTTCCCGGCTATGTCAGTCTCAAACTGATCAAGAATTCTCGATGCTTGTTCAGCGCCTAGCTTGGATAGAACCACGGCTACAAGTTGCGGTTTCTGACTCGAAAGATATTCTGCAAATTCTTCGTCACTCGCCTGCTCAAGTTTTTTCCAGACACTTACGCCGCCCGGCTCGTCAAGGCCTTCCATCAACCTGGCGATGCCATCCTCATCAAAAAACTGGCCGAGCAATTCACGGGTGTTTTCAATACCGCCAGTAATTTCGTCCTTCACGGTGCTGAGCTGCGTGACAAACTCAACCACAACGCCTTGCAAGGCGGCTTTTGGCACCGCCTGCAAACGCGCATAGGCGCGTGTGAACGCGCGCAAATGATCGTCGCTTATGCGCTCGATAATAGGCCCCGCAGCACTCGGCCCCAGCGCTGCGATGACGAGCGCGGCTTTTTGCGGCGGCGTTAAAGATAGTTTTGCATTGCCGTTAGACTCGCGCGCTGTGCGCATAGGCACAGGCAGGCCAGAATTTCTCTGTGCGCCAGACGTTGTCATGCGCCATATCCCTTCACAACTGCGCTCGATATCTCAACCCATCCGTTCGCCAACACAAAGAACGCCAACTTAAACGGAAGCGACACAATCGCTGGCGGAACCATCATCATGCCCATCGCCATCAGCACTGACGCAACAATCAGGTCAATAATCAGAAAAGGCAGGAAAATTACAAATCCAATTTGAAATGCATGCTGTATTTCCGACAGCATGAATGCCGGCACCAAAATCGATATCGGCGTTTGTCCATCCACAGCTGGGCGTGCAACCGCATCACTCAGGCTTTCGATGGCGACCGGCGACACGCGGCCTTCCATAAATTCCCTGAACGGCGCCAATACGCGCCCAAAGGCAGGCCTGGTTTTGCGTGATGTCGCCATCCATTAAAGGTTGAACGCCAGCGCTCCACGCCTCGGTGAAGACCGGTTCCATCACAAAATAAGTCAAAAATAACGCCAAGCTCATAATTAGCATGTTAGGCGGCGACTGTTGAAGACCGATCGCTTGCCGCAAGATCGAAAAAACGATCACCATGAATGGTAAACACGTCACCATCATCGCAATCCCCGGCGCCAGGCTTAAAACCGTGACCAGGAGAAAGAGCTGGATGACGCGCGCGCTTAAGGCGCCCTCCGGCGCAACATCGACAGGCGCGATCTGCGCCGCGGCCGGGTCCGCCACGCTGATACATATTAGGCCAACAATAAGCGCTAGTAGGAATTTCATCGATAAGCTCGTTATTCGGTCAGTGCGGAAATATTCACGACTTCTGTGAGCCGTATGCCAAGTTGGCCTTCAGTATCGGGAACCTGGGTCAGCTCGCCCCTCGCAATCACACGATCTTTAACCAGCAGCTCCACCGGATCTTCGATTGAGGCGTCAATTGGAAGAAGGTGATTGCGGCCCATCGCTAAAAGGTCGCCAATCAGCGGGCGCGCTCTGCCGACCGACACGACAACTTCAATCGGGACGTCAAAAATAGCGCGCTTCAGGCCGTTGGTGTCAGATTCGTCGCGGCGTTCTAAAACTGGCGCCTCACCGGCGTCATCCTCCGCCATGTCGAGGACAACATCATTGCCGCCATCAGATTTTTCTGCATCTTCTGCGTTTGGTTCATCACTCATTGTCATTTCCATCCCTCAACTGTTGCGCCGCTTTTTCAAGCGCCGCCAAGCATTGTTCAATCACTTTATCTGTATCAAAATCCATGCCCCCATTACCCCATTCGGCGACAACCATGGCGCCGGATAATCCCGCATCCTCTTCCACGCTGATACGCGCGTCCTCGCCAAGATCGGCGACGGCGTCGCGCAACAACGCGATATGGTTGGGCGCGGTCTTGACGGTAATCGATAAATCCGCGCTGCCGACCCGAGTTTGCGCAAGCACGCTCGCCGCTTCGGTCGCAAAACCTTTTTCAGAAAGAGCGGGAAAGACTTTGCTGAGTATCGCCGCAAGCCCATCACAAAGACTGGCGTCAGCCTGGCTTTGAAAATTGGCGACTTTACTGTCCAAAACCTCAGCTACTGATTTCAAAAAGTCCACTTGCGGTTGAGCTTTTGCCTGCGCCGCCGCCTCACCTGCTGCATAACCTTCTGCATAGGCGGCAACATGTTCTTGTTGCGCGCGCGCATCGTTTTCGCCGCCAGGAGGAATTCCGGAGAGCGCTTTTTCTGTATCATCAAAACGTTCGAGAACAACATTCAAGGCCGTCATGCCGCGTCCTCCGTCTCATCCAGCCATGACTGAATGAGGCCTGCCGTTTCATCGGTTTTGTCGCTCGCTAAAGTCTTTAGCGCTTCAATGGCGTCAGATCCCGGCGCCGCCATCGGCGCCGGTGCGGCGGCAAGCGCATCCATTTGCGCCGGCGCCGCCGCCAGCGCAGGAGCCGCCGCCGACGCATCGGCATTTGCTGTTAATAGCGGTTTGACCACAAACAATCCCAGAATTAGTGTCACGATGGACAAAATCCCGATTTGAATAACCGTCATCAAATTACGGTCGATAAAATCGGCAAACACATCCTCCTCAACGACGACGCCGTCATTGGTGATTTGCTTGAAAGGCATACTGTGAACCGTCAGCGTATCGCCGCGCGACTCATCTATACCGACCGCCATGGAGACCAGATCCTTCAACGCCGTCAGTTCTTCTTCGGTTCGCGGTGCTGGAGCCGCAGCGCCATCTTGATTATCGGCGGCGATTTCATTCACCAGAACCGCAACGCTCATGCGTTTTATTGACCCAGGAAGTTTTTCGCGCTCACGACGAATTTCCGACAAATCGTAGGTGACCGTCTCGTCGGTTTGGGTTCGTTCAGAACTTGACTGAGACCCGCCGCCGCTTGCATCGCCTTCCGGCAAGTTGCTTGCAACCGTTACCGCACTGCTATTTGCGCCAGACGTGGTTTCAGTGACTTCCGTCGTTTCCTTGCTGGACATAACGCGCCCCGCGGGATCTATTACCCGCTCGGTAATGGCCTCACGCTCATGGTCAATCTCAACAGCGATTTGCACGCGCACATTGCCAGCGCCGACGCGCGCTTCAAGAAGATTTAGAACGCCGGCTTCCAGCTTTCGCTCACGATCGGCGCCGCCGGTCTGGCCGCCCGCAGCCTGTTCGAGATTTCCGGGGCTCAAAACAACGCCTCTGTCGGAATCCAAAACAGCCACACGCTCCGCCGTCAGAGCGGGCACGGAAGAAGAAACAAGAAAGCGAATGGCCTGAGCCTGCCCGACGCTTAAGTTACCGCGTCCCATCGTGACGGTGACAACAGCCTTTGACTCCGGCGCATTGCGCGAAAAGGCGCCGCCGCGCCCTTGCGCTATGTGTACGCGTGCAGCTTTAATCCCTGGCGTCGCAACAATTGTCCGCGCCAGTTCACCTTCAACCGCGCGCCAATATGTGACATCGAACAAGTCCGACGTGGTCGAAAAGCCATTCAAACTCTCAAGCAGCTCATATCCAGCCTGGCCTTGTTGCGGCAAGCCTTCGCGGGCAAGGCTCATGCGAACCGAATCCCGCTTGTCGACCGGTACATAAATTGAATCGCCCCGAACGTCTGTGCGCACATCCAGTCGCTCAAGCGCCGCTACCACCTCGCCGGCCGCGCTGGAGTCTAGGCCGCTATATAACAAAGTCATACTGGGCGTCGACGCCGTGCGGGCGAGCATAGAAAAAGCAAATATCGTCGCCGGAACTACAATAAGAAGAAGCAGCCGTTTTCCAGCCGTCAACCCGTTCCAGACCGAAATGAATCCTTGCATTCTCTCACCAACCCTTAACGCAGATAACAACACGATACGCTTAATACGCGTATTCTTGTTTACCATTTGATCATTAAGAGGAGGTTACAAAGAGAGGGCGCAAAAGATGTTGCGAACAGATTTTTGACCTGATTGGGAAAAATGATCGACCTAGACGACATAGACATGGACACGTCCGAAGAAGAAGGAGAAGCGTCAGCAAAGCCGCCTTTGCTTAAAACGCTTGGGCTCAGCTTGGCCGCTGCTTTGGGTTTGGGCGCTATCGCGGCGGGTGTTGCTTTTATCGTTCCGATGACTGGCGACAAAGTGACTGGCGACAAATGTGAGGCCCCGGTGATCGCGGAAAACCTCCACGAAAAGCAAACAAAACATTACCAAGAGATCGCATTCGTTAATCTCGAGCCTCTGATCATCACCCTGGGCCCTAACGCGGCGTCAAGATATCTTAAGATTTCGATTAGCCTGGAAACATCAGAGGGCGATCTGAGCACAGTAGAGCATTTGAAGCCAAAATTCCGCGACGTTCTCAATACCTATCTCCGCGCTGTAGAAGAGGCCGATCTGGTGGAGCCATCCGCAACGACACGGCTCCGCGCTCAAATTCTTAGGCGACTGCAAGTCGTCGCGCCCTCCGGCGCGGTTGCAAATGTCCTAATCACAGACTTCATCCTCAGTTAGGAACATCCCAATGGCGCTTATCCTAGATTTTCTATTACTCGCCGCCTCCGGCGCGGCATGTTTTTACTGCTGGGTGCTCAACACGCGTATCAAAGCGCTAACCAGTACAAAAGACGGAATTAACACCGGCATCGCGGCGCTTTCACAATCAGCCGACGATATGCAAGCTGTCATGGCCAACACCAAAGACCAGGCCACGGCTGACTCAGTCAAACTGGAAGCATTATTAGAAGACGCCAACAAAAAAATTCCCGAGTTGCAAATGCTCGCCAGCCAGATTCAGGAGATTAGCGAGCGCGCCGTTGAAGAAACCGAAACCGCAACAAAACACCTGATCGAAACACTTTCCCCACATATCGAAAGTGCGCGTACCGCAGCACACGCTCTCCTCGGGTCTTTAGAGCAGGCGTCAGCAACGCCGGCTGTGGAAGAAACTGAGACAACCACTGATGCAGTGGAAACAGCCACTCCAGATACAAATAGCGCTGAGGTTAGTGATGACGGCGTCGTAGAACTCACCTTCGTAGCTGATGATGAACCGCAAGCCGTTCAGGGAGAAGTCGCGTGAAGTCGCACCCACTGTTGATTATTGGCGCAATTTTTGCCGCATCGTTTGCCGGACGCATCATTGGCGTTGCTGACGCGGCTCTCAGTCGACCAGAAACAGAAACTTCAAAACCCACAACGCAAGATACAAAAACTGAACACAGCGCCAAGCCCGAAGCCGCAGCGCCTGCTCATAAAGCTGAAACGAATAAAGCCGAGCACCCCGCCGAAAAGGCGCAAACCCACGCCAAAAAACCCCTAACATCACGCAATGCAGCGCAAACAGATGCGCTATTGGCGGCAATAAGGGAGCGCTCAGAAGCCCTCGACGCCAGAACTGTCCGCGTGGAAGACAGAATTCGCATACTTGAAATTATCGAAAAGCGCGTTGAAGAGCGTATCACAGAATTACAGAAGAACAAAGATGCCCTCTCAAGCCTGGTTGCTTTTGCAGATGAGGCGGCAGAACAGGATATTGCGCTGCTTTCAAAAATGTATGAGCAAATGAAGCCAAAGAAAGCCGGAGAAATTTTTAACAAAATGGACCCTACTTTCGCCGCGGGTTTTCTGACTGAAATGAATAGCGAAAGCGCAGCGCTCGTTCTAACTAATATGAGTACGGACAAAGCGTATGAGACGAGCATGATCATCGCAAGCCGTAACGCAGCGGTTCACAGAAAATAAGCGCCGGCGTATTTTACGCCTCATTAATCATAAATCTTTATACACCAATGGCGCGTATTATACGCTTGAACGCCAGAAGGGTGTGATTTAATGGGTTCGATTCTCGGCATCATTCTTACCGTAGTAATGGTATTCGGCGGTTATACTCTCGCCGGCGGGAAGATGAGCATTATCTTGCACTCTCTCCCCTATGAGATGATGATCATCGGCGGCTCCGCCATAGGCGCCTTCATGGTTAGCAACAGTTTCTCAACGATCAAGCACACTGGCGGTGACCTGCTTAAGGTTTTTACCGGCCCTACTTGGAAGAAGCAGGATTACCAAGACCTGCTTTGCCTGATGTTCTCGCTTGTGCGCATTGCCCGAGAAAGCCCGGTGGAAATCGAAAGCCATATTGAAAACCCGGAAGATTCTACCGTATTCAAACAATATCCAAAAATTGCCAAAGATGGCGCCGCAATAGAAATGATTTGCGACACCATCCGTTCCATGATCATGAATTTTGACAACCCACACCAAGTGGAGGAATTGCTCGAAAAGCAACTTGAGTCGCTTCATCATGACAGCCTCCACGGCGCCCATGCGCTTCAAAAGATGGCGGATGCTTTACCGGCTTTGGGCATTGTCGCCGCGGTTCTGGGCGTCATTAAAACCATGGCGTCAATCGATAAGCCGCCGGAAGTTTTGGGACAAATGATCGGCGGCGCTCTTGTCGGAACTTTTCTCGGTGTTTTTCTTGCCTACGGCCTGGTTGGTCCGTTTAGTGACAAGGTGAAGTCCATCCGTGATGAAGAGCAGCAATTTTATAATCTGATCCGTGAAGCGCTGGTCGCAAATCTTCACAAACATACGCCACAGCTCTGCATCGAAGTTGCACGGCGCAACGCGCCGAAAAGCCTTCGACCAAGTTTTACCGATGTTGAAGACGCATTGCGTCAAGTTCAAAAGGCCGCATGATGCGTATCTGGATTATACTATTAATTACAGCGATGTTGGCCGCTCCCGCTTATGGAGCAGACCAAATCATACGTGTTTCCGCCGGTGAGCACAAAGACTACTCCCGCATTGTAATCGCCAGCAACGCCAACAAAATTGAGGTCGAGCAATCCGGTAGGCTAGTACGCATAAAACACATTGATGCGTCTGCGCTACTCGACCTTCGAGAAGTGAACGACCAGCGAAAGGCGTTCA
>JAADIH010000234.1 GCA_013151435.1 Alphaproteobacteria bacterium | reverse complement strand
AATCGACAGCTGCTGGCCAGCGTTTTT
Organism: Alphaproteobacteria bacterium; assembly: GCA_013151435.1. Classification (GTDB taxonomy): domain Bacteria; phylum Pseudomonadota; class Alphaproteobacteria; order Caulobacterales; family Parvularculaceae; genus Hyphococcus. The sequence goes on along the minus strand of JAADIH010000234.1, from coordinate 7,339 downwards.
CAATCTTTTCTATCTCATGTGCGAAGTTCGAGGGCGGCAAGACTACCCGACTGTAGTCACGTACTGGTTTTTCCATGGCGTCGCGCAGCGAGAATGCCGGTGTTACATTGTTTTTAGCGACAAATGATCCGTAAACGTGGCATGCGCGTATCCGCAGCTCTAACATGACGGGTGTATTGGAGGCCTCCGAGAGTTCAAAGCCACGCTCCACCGCACCCACAATAGATGTCAAATTCGGGCGCGGATCGAGTAGCCATATTTGTGATTTCATTGCAAAAGCGTGCGTGCGCTCCTGCATGATAGAAGAACCCTCGCCGTAATCCTCACCGACGATCACCAGCGCCCCGCCCATGACACCGCTTGATGAGACATTCGCTAGCGCATCGGAAGCGACATTGGTCCCGACAGTAGATTTCCAGGTAACGGCGCCGCGCAAAGGATAATTTACAGATGCCGCAAGCATCGCCGCCGCCGTGGCTTCGGCGCTGGCTTCGAAATGCACATTTAATTCCGCAAGGATATCTTGGGCATCCGCCAGCACATCCATGAGATGTGAAATCGGCGCGCCCTGATAACCGCCTACATATGAAACACCCGATTGCAAAAGCGCCTTGGTGACGGCGAGGATGCCCTCCCCCCGAAAGACTTCGCCTTCACCAGCACGGAGTTTTTGTACTTCCTGAACGAATGAGCGTTCGGCCATAAACATATCTCCGAATGCCGTAATTAGCGCTTTTCTTGATCATAGTTTATTAAATATTACTTTACATTTCAATTGATTTTTTTACACTATATTCGATGCGGCGGGCTGGATGTGGAGTCGCATAGGTAGGGCCTATATGCCCAATTTGACTGTAATGTACTAATTTTTGACTGAGCCTCTGAGGTCGACGGGGCTTGATCGCATCCACCACCGAACTTATTGATTTCAACCAAGATCACTACGAGGGCAAGAGGATGACATTACAAAAACGGTTTTTGGTTCTAGGCTGCCTGCTTTTTTTGTTCGGCTTAATATCTGGACTATTGACTATCATTATGGAGAATCCACGCATGGGCCTGTCGGCGCACATGCAAGGTATCACAAACGGTGTATTTCTTATTTCAATTGGGGCGGCATGGCAGCATTTTACTTTAAGCCCCAAGCTATCTGTCCTGACCTTTTATCTACTTGCCTATGGCGCTGTAGCGAACTGGCTAGCAACGACACTGGCCGCCTTGTGGGGGACGGGTCAAATGACACCTATACACGCACCAAATCCTAGCGCATCTCAATGGCAAGAACAGATCGTATCTTTGGGTCTAATCACGCTTACTGCTGCAATGATAGTAGGTAGCGTACTGCTAGTTGTTGGATTGCTGCGCAAGCCGTAAAGAGTTTATGTTAAATCACAAGAAATTAAGGTGCTTTTCGATCGCCACCCTTCCCCATAATAGTGTGTCAAATTTTGACAGAACTTGGAAAAAGTGAAGCGCAACCCTTCTTAGGCCCACACCGCTGGAAGCAACGACCATTTCGGTGATTGTTATCACTCTATTCTAGGAATACTTTTCCTGCTACTTAGCAGGATGGATAAACCTCAGATCGCAGGATTGAAGCCCTGCCTTAAAGTCCTGGAGAAAGGCCGCCCATATCTTTGGTGCTCTTGCGGTCGGTCTTTAACGCAACCATTTTGTGATGGCTCCCATAAGGGCACGCCCTTTATGCCGGTTCGTTATGTACCCCAAGATGACAACGAAGAAGTTCTTTTTTGCAACTGTAAGCAAACCAAAGACGGCCCCCATTGCGACGGCAGTCACAATAACTTGCCTGGCGCCTATGAGGAAGATGACCCTGAAAGCATTGAGAATAAATCAATCGATGAAGTCTTTGGCGATGCCAGCCCGCTAAACCGTCTTAATGGCGAGTGTTATATATTCTCTCTTGATAAAGCCGTCATGAAAGAAACGGGCGCACTACGATATGCAACAGTCATCGCCCCTTCACTCGGCGCGGTCTTTCAGTCACAATTTTTTGTGCAAGCGAGAAAAGGAACATCCGAGGCCATCAGCTTTGGCAACCGACATGTGGTGTTGTATATGTCCAGCGGTGCGACGCGCATTTCAATCGGGGATAGATCGTTTGACGCCGAAGCGGGCAGCGGCGCTTATATTCGCCCCCATGAAACCTTTCAAATAAAGACGAACGACACGGCGTCGATTTATATTTCCGCCTGTCCCACGGCAGAGGATATCCCCTTCGTTCAATCACCATCGCCATATTTTGACGAGCAATTTCCTTCCCGGATTGTCCCCCTTGATGAGAATAAACGCGAAGCAATGGCGACGCGCTACTTTCAAATGCTGGTGGACAAGTCCGTTGGCTCAACCCTCGCCACACAATTCATCGGGCATATTCCATATTCAAAAGCCATGCCGCACCGCCACCTTTATGAAGAGGCGTTGATTATTCTGAGCGGTGAAGGGATGATGTGGACCGAGACAAAAAAAGCCACCGTCAAAAGTGGCGATGTCATATTCTTACCCCGCAAACAACTGCACTCTCTCCAATCAACTGGTGAGGATGGACTTGATGTTGTCGGCGTTATTTATCCGGGCGACAATCCCTCGATAAATTACTAAGCGGAAAAACTTACATCACTGCGGCGCGTTACTCTATGGCGCCGGCCAAGGGCAGTTTTGACCTGTCAATTATCTCGCCGTTTTTGATAACCGTGTGAATGAGCTTTGCGTTATTGATATCCGCGCTCGGATCAGCATTGAGAAGCACCATATCTGCGAGCTTCCCGGCTTCGATGGTCCCTAGCGTATTCTCTATCCCCAGAAATATAGCTCCGTTGCGCGTTGCTATGGTAATCACATCAAGGGGAGCTATGCCCGCATCCACAAGCAATTCCATTTCGCGGTGCACCGCTGGCCCCGATGATTGATCCGTCCCCAACGCCAGCACACCGCCCGCCGCGTAAATTTGGCGCAAATTTTCCTGAGCAATTGGTGTCATGATTTTCATCCACCAGGTCCAGCTGCGCTGGTTAAATTCTTTGCTGGTTTTATTCTTCAATTCCTCAATTTCCTCCGCCGCCAAAGCCGCGCGGTAAAGAGGTTGATCTAGATATTCCGGATGCTCGGCAAGTCTGCTGTAGTTTTCGCCGATAGTAAGGGTTGATGACATAGGAATTTTTTTGACGCCCATCAATTTTGCAAACCCCTCAGAGATCGGGCCTTGAATAACGGGATGCGCAAGCGTATCTACGCCCGCAAAAATCGCCTGGCGTGCGCGCAATTCACTTGAGGTATGAACGGTCGTTCTGACACCTTTATCATTATAGAATTCTATAAGGTGTTGCAGCAGATCAATCGGCAGCATAGGAATTAATGGCCGAGCGCCCCAACCGCGTTCCTCCAATGTGAATTTGACCAAGTCTGGTTCGTTTTCCAGATGTGCTTCCAGGGCGGGAATTGCTTCTGGCCAATCATCCACGAGTGTGGCGCCGGGGCCGCCGCCATGGCTTCCGGGATAAGTGACGATGCCACCAGTTGCAAAAATTCTGGGTGAGGAAATTTTTCCACTACGCTCATCGGCGCGTAACTTCATGATATAAGTGGGCACATTCCCTGCATCATAGATGGATGTGACGCCACTATAGACATAACTTGCCAGCGCGGACACGCCCGCCTTGCGGCCGTTGCGCCATTTTCTTGGATCACCCTTTGAAGGCTTTCGACCGCCACGCAAATGAATATGCGTATCAATCAGTCCAGGGATCAAATATTTCCCCGATCCGTCAATGCGGTGAACATCAGATGGAACCTCAACCAAACCGGCCGTAATGCTGTCAATTCGGTCATCGGCAATGAGAACAGATATGCCTTCTGTGGGCGCGCGCCCCAATCCATCGATAAGTGTAACATTTTCAATTAAAATGTCGCGCGCCGTGGCCGGACTGAATGCCAACATGGCCATCACAATCGATAATACTGCACCGCGTTGAAATCGTTTCATTTTCATCACCCACATGGTTTTTGTTTGTTTACTCTCGCACATATTTGCGATGAAAACACGCGTATCTACAATATTTGTGGGTTAAGCCTCTGGCCAGCTTTCAATAACTTCGACAAATCTGGTCAGCCAAGCATTGGTCTGCGCACCGTCAAGGACGCGGTGATCAATGGTCAGGGAGACATACGCCATGGGGCGTATCTGGATTGCATCAACACCATCGACCGTGCGCACGACAACACGCTTTTCAAGCTTGCCAACGCCGAGAATTGCTGATTGCGGCTGGTTGATAATAATTGGTGTGGCGACAATCGAGCCTGAGGTTCCATGATTGGAGATCGAAAATGTTCCGCCACGTACGTCTGCGGGCGCCAGCGCATTGTTTCGCGCTTTATCGGTCAGCGCTTGCAGTTCTTGGGCGATTTCAAAAAGTGAGAGCGATTGTGTGCGCGCCACAACCGGAACGATCAACCCCTTATCGCCAAGCGCCACGCCAACACCGATATTTACGTCCTCAAAGACTTCCAAGTGGTCTTTATGCCAGCGGCTGTTGACCGTGGGCGTTACTTTCATGGCCTCAACACAAGCCGCAATAAAATATGCGGTGAAGGTGAGCTTGGCGCCTCGGGTTTTATACTCATGCTTTTGCGTATTACGATGTGCGATGATCGCCGAGAAATCTGCTTCGAATACTGCCGTTACATGCGGCGCGGTCTGTACCGAGTGCGACATATGCTCAGCAATACGCCGACGCATAGAATCATGGGGGATCTGACGAGCGGGGCCATACTTAGTCTGTATTACGGGTTGGTTGAGAGGTTTTGCGATGAATGGCGCGGCGCCGTTTTCGATAAATGCCTGAATATCACCGCGCGTCAGCCGCCCGCCCTTGCCGGTGCCGTTAATCAGCGAGGGCTGAAGGTCGTGTTCGCGCACCAGACGCCGCACTGAAGGTGAAAGACGGTGTTCGTGCGCGGTCGTAGCGCTACTGGAAGTTTTTGCCGCTTGCTCTGTCACGTTAGAAATTACTGTGGCCTTGCCTTCGGTTGCCACCGTTGCAGCACTCACACCTACCTGTAAACGCCCAAGCAAACCACCCGGCTCGACTTCACCGTCGGCGTCGATCAAAATTTCCGTAACGACTCCAGTCGCCGGTGACGGCACTTCAACGGCCACCTTGTCTGTTTCAAGTTCGACCAGCGGCTCGCCCTCGACGATCCCCTCTCCAACCTTTTTATACCAGCTTTTGACTTCAGCCTTCGTGCCTTCCTGTTCCACAGGCGCAACAACATCAATAATTTTAGTCATAATGTTATCCGCCCTAAAATGCACAAAGCTCTTCGATCTTGTTACGGATCATATCCGCATCTGGAACAACACTGTTGAGCAAGACCGGATTATGGGGGCTTGGGATGTCGGGCATGGTGAGGCGTGACACTGGCGCGTCAAGAGCGAGAAACGCCTCATCGGCGACCACGGCGGCAATTTCCCCGCCAAAGCCGCCGCTACGAAGATCCTCATGGACGATCAGGCAGCGTGATGTTTTCATGATGGATGCAAGCACCATCTCCTTATCCCAGGGAACCAGCGTGCGCAGATCAATAACGTCGGCGCCCCGCCCCGAGGCATCCGCCGCTTCCTCGCAGCGTTTGACCATCGCGCCCCAGGTGACAATCGTGATATCGTCTCCCTCACGGGTGAGCTTCGCCCTGCCAAAAGGCAACAGATAGTCATCACCGGGATAGGCGCGCCGCGCCCATGGATCATCAAGCATCGCACGATGTTCAAAAAACATTACCGGGTCATCACCGCGCAGCGCAGCGCGCAATAACCCCGTCGCATCTTCCGCATTGGAAGGGACCGCAACCCGCCAGCCGGGCGAGTGGACAAATTGCACTTCGTTGGTCTGGCTGTGCCACGGGTCCCCGCATTTGAAAAAACCGATTGGCATACGCACCACCATCGGCGCGGCAAACCGGTTATGGGTGCGCCAGCGCATGGTGCCGCAATCGGTCAGTTGTTCCATGGCCGGCTCGGCATATTTCCGAAACTGAATTTCAGGCACCGGCAACAAGCCGTTAACCGCCATACCCACAGCGCGGCCGATAATGCCTTCTTCTGAGAGGCTAGTGTCAAATACGCGCGCGCCCCCGTATTTTTCCTGCAAGCCCAAAGTCACCGCGTGAACGCCACCCTTCGGCCCAACATCCTCGCCAAACAGCACCATCTTTGGATTGATCGAAAGCTCGTGATCCAAGACACGCCGCAGTGCCGTCACCATATTGATGCGCGTCCCTTCTGGTTTCGGCGACGCATCCCCTTGCGGCAGTTCCACAGTTCCGCGAAGCCCGCCCATCTTTTGCGGCTCGCCTTCGGAAAAGATAAATCGCGTAACCGTCGCAGGGTCTGTCACACTTATCGCCTCGGCAGCCTCACGGGTTTCCTCCACAACATTTTCTGCGCGCGTGGCAAGCCCGTCCCATTGTTTCTCAGTCATCAAAGATGGAACCAAATGGGATTTTAACTTTGGCAGAGGATCGCGCGCCCATTCGGATTTCACAAAGTCATCGGTTTTATAGGCTTGCGTATCCTGAAAGCTGTGCCCCTGGAGGCGCGGAACGATCAGGCGCAAGAGACATGGCCCCTGCCAGCTCCTCGCATGTTCAACCGCTTCCTTAATCAGCGCAGACGCCGCCGCCGGGTCAGTTCCGTCTCCTGAAAGGATCTTCAGATTTTTAAACCCAGAAAGATTTGCAGCAATATCTGCGCCGGGCGTTTGGAATGTTGAAGGCACAGAAATGCCATAGCCATTATCTTCTACATAAAACAACATCGGCAGCTTTTGCGTTGTTGCAATGGTAAGCGCCGACCAAAAACCATTGGTCGCCGTTGACGCCTCACCACCGAGCACAACACCAATGGCGCCGTTATAAGTTTCATCCCCTAAAGCTTCAGCACGATATTTGATCGCCTGCGCCCACCCAGCCGTCGGTGTATATTGGGCGCCAACGCCGCCACACATTGGCAGTGCGCAGGCGCCATCCGTATTCGGATAATTAAACACAACACCAATATCGCGCCCGTCTGAATATCCACCCGCCCGCGCCATGGCTGATCCAAGCGCCTCTACAAGATCAACGCCGAGGGAAAGTAGGATCGGTCGCGAGCGATAATAACCGCAAATCGCATCATGTTTGTGGGTTAGCTGCGTTCCAAGCAGCACTTGCGCCATATCATGACCGCGCGCCGAGAACTGGTAGAAAATTTTTCGCTCCGGAACCAGCCGGGTTTCTTCCAAACTATCGAGCCCGCGAGAGAGATGAATTAGATAGGCAATTT
>JAADIH010000218.1 GCA_013151435.1 Alphaproteobacteria bacterium | reverse complement strand
TATCTCCTGCGCCCCGCCGGGTGGTTGCTGAGCGTGGGCTTGACCCAGCGTCCATAGGCGGCACTGGCAAAGGCGGGCGCGTCACCAAAGGTGATGCATTGGCCGCGACCTCGGCGCCTGCGCAAGCTAAAGCGCCAGCGCCGCCGCGTGATCTTGGGTCCCGTGAAGAGCGCGTAAAAATGTCCCGCATGCGCCAGACCATCGCGCGTCGTTTGAAAGAAGCGCAAGACACCGCAGCGATGCTGACGACTTTTAATGACATCGACATGACTGCTGTGATGGAGCTGCGTAAACAGTACAAAGACTTGTTTGCGAAAAAGCACGGCATCAAGCTCGGCTTTATGTCCTTCTTTGTGAAGGCTTGCGTCCATGCTTTGAAAGAAGTGCCTGATGTTAACGCAGAGATTGATGGCACGGACATCATTTACAAAAACCATTATGATATTGGCGTTGCGGTGGGCTCGGAGGCTCGGACAAAGGTCTTGTGGTGCCGATCGTGCGCGATGCGGACATGAAATCTATGGCGGAGATCGAACTTGAGATTTCTGCACTTGCTCACCGTGCGCGCGATGGCAAGCTGGCCCTTGCTGATATGCAAGGCGGCACCTTCACGATCACCAATGGCGGCGTATATGGCTCGTTGCTCTCGACGCCGATCCTCAATCAGCCGCAATCCGGCATTTTAGGGATGCACCGCATTGAAGATCGCCCGATTGTCGTGAATGGCGAAGTTGTGATCCGCCCGATGATGTATCTGGCGATGTCTTATGATCACCGCATCGTTGACGGCAAAGCCGCCGTGACGTTCCTGGTGCGTATCAAAGAAAATCTCGAAGACCCACAGCGCTTGTTGTTGGATCTCTAAACCATAAGCACCCTCAATCGAGCGACGGGGCAAAGAACATTTCAGGACGAACCAATGACAACAGAATTTGACGTCATCATCATCGGCGCTGGGCCAGGGGGCTATAATGCGGCGATCCGCGCGGGCCAGCTCGGGCTCAAAGTTGCGATGATTGAAAAGCGCTCCTCGAAAAAGCTTGGCGGAACGTGTCTTAATGTCGGGTGCATCCCATCCAAGGCCTTACTGCATGCATCGCAGCTCTATGAGGCGGCGGAAAAAGATTTTGGGGCTCTCGGCATCAAGACCGGAAAAATTTCCCTCGATCACGAGCAGATGCTCAAACAAAAAGATGACGCGGTTGAGGGGCTGACCAAGGGCGTTGCTTTTTTAATGAAGAAAAACAAAGTCGAGACTTTTTTTGGCGCCGGAGAAATCACTGCGCCGGGCAAGGTTCGGATTACTGGCGATAGTGAGACTGAACTCACCGCGAAGAATATCATCATCGCCACGGGTTCTGATGTGACGCCTCTGCCGGGTGTTGAGATTGACGAGCAGCAGATCGTTTCTTCCACTGGCGCGCTTAGCTTTTCGTCCGTCCCCAAGCATCTCGTGGTGATTGGCGGCGGCGTGATCGGGCTTGAGCTTGGTTCAGTCTGGCGTCGCCTTGGCGCAAAAGTGACTGTGGTTGAATTTCTTGACCGGATTTTGCCGACCATGGACGGTGAGGTTTCAAAGCAATTCCAGCGCATTCTCAAGAAACAGGGCGTTGAATTCAAGCTGTCTTCCAAGGTGACCGGCGCCGAAAAACTTAAAACAAAAGTCAAACTGACCCTGGAGCCTGCCGCTGGCGGCGCCTCTGAAATGTTAGAGGCAGATGCAGTGCTGGTCGCAATCGGCCGCCGTCCCCATACGGATGGCTTGGGGTTAAAAGCTGTAGGCGTCGCAACCGACAAGCGCGGGTTTATCGAGACGGACCATTTCAAGACCAATGTGCCGGGAATTTGGGCGATTGGTGATTGCATTGCCGGGCCGATGTTGGCGCACAAGGCTGAAGATGATGGTACGGCTTGTATTGAGCTGATTGTGGGTAAAGCCGGGCATGTGAATTACGATACAGTCCCAAGCGTCGTCTACACCTATCCGGAAGTCGCTTGTGTAGGCAAAACCGAAGAGCAACTAAAAGAAGCCGGTATTCAATACAAAGTCGGCAAGTTTCCGTTTGCCGCAAACAGCCGTGCGAAAACCAATCATGAAACGGATGGTTTTGTGAAAGTGCTGGCGGATGCGAAAACCGATCTTGTGCTGGGCGTTCATATTGTCGGCGTTGAAGCGGGTGAGATGATTGCCGAGGCAGTCAGCGTTATGGAATTTGGCGGCGCTTCGGAAGATATAGCGCGCACCTGCCATGCCCACCCGACCCGGTCAGAGGCTGTACGTCAGGCGGCCATGGGCGTTGAAGGCTGGACCATGCAGGCCTAGCCTCGAAGATTGCCTTTCCTATATTGGTGGGCGCGGCTATAGCTCGCCAATGGAAATCCATACTCATGATGTTGTCGGCCTGGTTGGCGTTTCTTTTATCGTTGGCACTTACTTCCTGTCTCAAATTGGCCGGATGAAAATCGATCAGCCGCTTTACCCGGCGCTGAACGGCGTTGGCGCTCTGCTCATCCTCTATTCGCTGGCCTTCACTTTTAATGCAGCGTCATTTGTGATTGAGTTGTTCTGGCTCGCGATCAGCGTGGTCGGTTTGGTGCGGGCTTTTATGAAAAAAACCAATGGTTCGAAAACCTAATCTTTGAGGGAGTTTAAGCTATGCGTCAGAAATTATTTGAAACCGTAATATCGGCTTTTGTCGTATCAGCCATGATCGTCATCCCGGCCGTGGCCCAAGAGATGAAGCCCACGCTAACGGCGGCATCAGCCAAGGCGATCATATCGGGATGCGAAGCCTTCGCTGAGGAAAACGATCTCAATGTCAATATTGCGGTTCTCGATCAGGGGAAAAACCTTGTGGGGTTTTTGCGGATGGATGGCGCGCCATTGGGGTCAATCGAGATCTCTCAATGGAAGGCAAATGCGACGGCATCATTTCCCCGCGCCACCAAAGGCGCCGCCGAGCGGGCGCGAGAATTCCCAGCACTTGGATTTGCGCCCAACATTGCAATTTTTGAGGGTGGTGAGGCGATCTTCACCAAAGACGGCGCTCATCTTGGCGGGGTCGGGGTTTCCGGGGCAACAGGCGCAGAAGACGCTGCATGCGCTCGCGCCGGGATCGCTAAGGCTGGGCTTTTTCATTCTCGCGACAGTGATGGCTAGCCAAGCATAGATGCGCTTTTGCCCCTATTTCGCCGTATTATTCCTTTTGTTTAGGCTGTTGAGAGGCCGTTGAAGCGGCAGCTCACGCCTAAAGGCTGGATTTTTCGAAGAAATTCAGCCTAAGGTGCGCGCTAATTTGCGTGGTTCATAGCGTCGGGCGAAAAAGTGGTATCCGGTTTTTCGCATAAACTGGCGCGTAGAAGGGCAAAGCGCAAAACAGGGGTTAATCGGGCGGCGTCAATGATCGCTCGCAATAGGGAGTTTTTATGAGCGATACAGCAACCGGGGGCATTCCCGCTGGCGAAAAGACCATACTTGGTCATCCACGAGGGCTCTTCATTCTGTTCTTTACAGAAATGTGGGAGCGCTTTTCCTATTACGGTATGCGCGGGCTGTTGATCCTTTATCTGACGCAGCACTTCCTGTTTTCCGATGAACGTTCGGCCGTGATGTACGGCGCCTATACGGCGCTGGTCTATGTGATGACGATCATCGGTGGCTCGTTAGCGGATAAATATCTTGGTCAGCGAAAGGCCGTGACCTATGGCGCCATCCTATTGGTGATGGGGCACGGGTTGATGGCGTTTGAGGGAAGCGGTTCAAAAGAATTACTCACTTATGAGGGGCAGGATTATCAGATCACACTTGATGCGCGTGGCGGCGATGCAAACCAACTCATTATTTCTGATATTGGGCAATCTCTGATCTCCTTCAATGAGGGCGCGACCGAGATGATCATCGCTGATCCTACAGCTGTCGGGTTGCCTTTAACCATTGCAACTGATGCCTATACGACAAGGGTTGAGAGAGAAGAGCTCTATGTCAATATTCTTTATCTGGCGCTGGCCTTGATCATCGCCGGCGTTGGTTTTCTGAAAGCCAATATCTCCACCATTGTTGGCGCCCTTTACGGGCTTGAAGATACAAGGCGCGATTCCGGATTCACGCTGTTTTATATGGGGATTAATCTCGGCTCATTCCTCTCAACAATTTCTGTGGGCATCATTGGTATTGTCTATGGCTGGAACTGGGGTTTTGGTTTGGCAGGTATCGGTATGCTTGCCGGGTTGATTACGTTTTTGGTCTTTCAGCCCTGGCTTGAGGGCCGCGCCGATCCGCCAAGCATGGAAAAACTAAAACAGAAAGTTCTCGGGCCTATCAATGTTGAATGGGCGTGTTATCTTGCTGGTGTCGGCATCATCATTTTTGCGATGCTCACTGTTATGAACTCGCATCTGGTGCCGGAATGGTTCGTTGGCATGCTGGGCGTAGCTGTATTCATATTTCTCGTGGGCTACGCCGTGGTAAAACTAGCGGGCGAAGAACGTGACCGGATGCTGGCGGCGATTTATTTTATTCTGGCGCAAATTCCGTTCTGGGCGTTATTTGAACAAGCGGGCTCGTCCCTCACCTTGTTAACGGCCCGGTTGGTTGACCGGACAATGTTTGGTGTGTCGGTGCCGACACCGGTATTTCAATCTCTGAATGCTGGATTTATTGTGATATTTGCGCCAATTTTTGCGTGGGCGTGGATCGCTATGGCGAAGCGCAAGATAGAACCATCGGCGCCGGTGAAATTTGCGTTCGGCGTTTTCCTTGCCGGGCTCGGGTTTTTGTCCCTGGTTGGCGGCATCGCGGCCTCAGGGGCCGGGTTGGTCGCGGTTTACTTTATCTTCCTGATCTATTGGATCCACACCATGGGTGAGCTGATGTTATCGCCGGTGGGTCTGTCGCAAGTGACAAAACTGGCGCCAGCCCGAGCGGTGGGCATGAGCATGGGGGCGTGGTTCTTATATTCAGGGCTTTCCAACTATCTTGCGGGCGTTATTGCGCGCGGTACGGGGGCCGAGACCATTGGCGGTCAGTTGACGGATATCGCAGCTGCCAAAGCGACCTATATTACAGTTTACAGTAATGTTGGATATGTAGCGATGGGTGTTGGTGTTGTCATGCTGCTGATCTCACCGATCATCAAAAAACTGATGCATCTCGATACGCTGAAAGGCGATCCGGCACACGCCCTTGCGGGTGAGGCGCAGCTTGGGCAACCAGGTGCGGGCGGCATTCATCCTCCGCAAAAATCTGGCTCTTAAAGCGTTTAGTACGATATCAATTTACACACTAAAAACCCGGCGGTTTCATCCGCCGGGTTTTTGTCGGTACACAAATAAAAACACGCCCATAAGCAATCATGCCTATGGGCGTGTTTTAATAGTTATAGCTTGGTCAATGTCTCCGAGTGTGATTACTCAGTGGCTTCAACCTGTTTGGAGACTTCAATCATTGGTACATCATATGCGCCGGTATAGTCGACAATCGACGCGACGCCGACGGCAGCGAGTACCAAAAGAATTAGCCAGATAAGTGCTTGCATTTTATTTTCCCACCATTGTTTACAAGTTCCCAAGCGACACAATAGCTGAAAATTTCGTAATGCGAAAGCATTTCCATTCCTTCGCCCCGATGACGCGTCATTCTGACCGACTAAGGGTGAAAACCAATGTGATCGGCTAATCGCCAAAACTCCCTGCGGGGCCAGGAAACACCACAGGGCTTTCGGCGCCGTCTTTGGCGACAGAGGCAACGCCAAAGAAATAATTGTCGATGACAATATTCTCAAGGGTTGTGCTGGTTACATCGCCAACAAAGCGGGAATGGGTCCATTGCGATGCGTCTGTTAAACGCCAATATATTTTATACCCGGCCAGGTTGCGCGCCGCACGGCCGTCAGGGCGTGACCATTTTAAAGTGGTTGAGGGTTTTACTGCCCCTTCAATTTCGACATTAGCGGGAATGGGCGGCGCTGATGCAAGGGATGCGAGTGTCACCACATTCAAAGAAGTTAGTTTTCGGGCGTAATCAAAATTGACGCCTTCGACCACATCACCATAGTTAACGCCGTCCTCCTCGCGCAAATCCTGATGCTGACGATTATAGTTTTCATGGGTCTCCATGATGCGGACGCCTGGAATGCCGACCTCGTTAAATGGACGGTGATGGCCGCCGCGCGCAAAACGGTCGAGGCGATAGACCATCATCACATCGAGATTGGGAATATATTGGTCCGCCATTCGATCAACATAACGCGCCAGGTTACGGGAGGGAGAATCCACTTCACCGCCGGTGAAGCGCCGTAATCGCGCTTCTTCATCGGTTTCAACGAAGCGCGTGCCTTCAGAAAAAACCCGCGCCGTGGAATTATCGATGACGCCGTCGACGCCTTCAATATTGCCGATCATGTCATTGTTGAGAACAGCCTTGATGCGCCACCCTTGTTCAAGAGCATGGGCGGCAACGATTTTCCCGCCAAAAAGTCCCTGCTCCTCACCAGAGAGGGCGGCATAGACAATGGTCCCGGCGAATCTCTTTTTGGAGAGAACCCGTGCGGCTTCGATAACACCAGCGACGCCGGAGGCATTGTCATTCGCACCGGGGCTGTCATCTGTTGCATTCATCGGATCTGAGACGCGCGAATCGATGTCGCCCGCCATGACCACCATCCTGTCGGGATCATACCGGCCGCGCTGGATCGCCAGAATACTGACAATCTCTGTGCGTTCGGGGATCCGCGTCTCGCCCTCAACAAAATCCGAGACCGTAATAACCTCAAGGCAACCCCCGCATTCTGCTGAAATCTTTTCAAATTCGGCTTTGATCCATCGTCTGGCGGCGCCGATGCCGCGCGTTGGGGAAATTGTGTCGGATAGGGTGTGGCGTGTGCCAAACCCAACAAGATTGCGAATATCGCTTTCGAGGCGGTCTGCGGAAACCTCCCCCTGCAAGATGTGCATGGATGCGTCAATTTCGGCGGCGGCGGCGCTCTGGAAGTGGGTGGGGATGAGAGTGAAAGACAAAAAACTGACTAAAATCAGGCGCATCGCGAGTTCCTCAAAATTACACTGCAAGATTGCATATTGTTGCTTTGCAGCAACGATCAGGAGGGATTGTGATATGAGTCTTGCAGCTTGTGATGCGTTGATGCAACATCGTTAATGGGATATTATTAAAATTGGCGAAATTACAGTTAAAAGTCTTTGTCATCAGCGGGCGGGATTCGCTAGAAAGTACTGGAAGTTTGCCTAAGCCGAGCGCCGAGCAGGCGGTCAATTTGATCCACCTGAGGAGGGGATACCATGAAGCTTAAAACGACATTGCTTGCAGCGGCCGCTACCCTATTGGTTGCGCCTGCCGCAAATGCTTA
>JAADIH010000222.1 GCA_013151435.1 Alphaproteobacteria bacterium | reverse complement strand
GCGAATGCGACTTGCGTCAATCCTGAACCCAACAACCAACCTGTCAATAACGCTCTTATGACGAATGACCTGAGCATACCGCCTCCTTTTTTGCCTGTCGTCCTATCCTCGGAGTATGAACCGATTGGTCATATCGTTTCCAGTGCTAATTTCAGTATTGGCTTGCTGATTTCTGCTATCGGTCAATGACCACTTCGGGCATCATATGACATTAGAATTCAAACTGAGGCACTATCCAGAACCATCCAGAGTCGCACACAGCTACTGAAGGATTTTTATTTAGTTCAGCTTTTTTTCTGTTGGCAAAGGGGGTTTCGGCTTACCAGCCTTTTCCAGCTTCTTCTGGGGGCCAGGCAGTGAGCCGACTCGCACGCCCTCAGCCGCAAGTTCTTTTGCTTCCTTGCCAGTTGCCTCACCGTAGATGCTGCGTTCTTTTGTTTCACCATAATGTATTCTACGGGCTTCTTCGGGAAATCGCTCACCGACATAATCAAAATTCTTCTCAACATAATCACGCGCCCGCTCGGCCGCCTTCATCAAGTCGTTCTTCAGCCCAGCAACGCGTTCCCTTCGCGAACCCGTATGACGTGCAATCGCCGGAGCCATCATCGCTTTTCGTACGTCATCAGACCCACAATTTGGGCATTCAATGAGGCCAGCTTCAGACTGCGCGTCATAATCGGCGCTGTCACGGAACCATCCTTCGAACTCATGGTCGGTGTCACAGGTCAGTTGATACTTAATCATGCTCTTACTTTGGAGATTTTGAAGTTTTGTTCAAGCCCAAGATTGGGAATTCGTTGACGCGCCTCCTTTGAGGCTGCGAGATCAATCTTAGCAAAAATCAGGCCGGGCGTATCATCGTTAGCCTCAGCCAGGACTTCCCCCCAGGGGCCGATGATCATTGAGTGACCATAAGTCTCGCGACCGTCCTCATGATGCCCCCCTTGAGCAGGCGCTACCACAAAGGCGCCATTTTCGATCGCTCTAGCAGTCAGCAAGACCTTCCAATGGGCCTCACCCGTCTGACGGGTGAACGCTGCTGGAACACATAAGACTTCAGCTCCCGCCTGAGCTAACTCGCGGTACAATCTCGGAAAGCGTACATCATAACAGATAGTTAAGCCAAGTTTTGCAAGTGGAGTATCAACGACTATCGCCTCAGAACCTGCTTCATATACCTTCGATTCCTTCCAGCTTTCGCCATTGGGAAGGTCAACATCAAACATATGCAGCTTGTCATAACGCGCAACGATCTCCCCATTGGGTCCGAACAAAAACCCGCGATTTGCCGCTTTTCCACCGCCAATATTCACCGCCAGGGAGCCGATCAATAACCATATCCCATGTTCCTTAGCCGCCGTCGAAAAAGCTGAAATCTCCTCCAACGCATCCTCAGACGGCAAGGCTGCCATCAACCGCGAGGATTTACTGTCGATCACATTTGTCATTTCCGGCGTTGCAACAAATCGAGCGCCGCCCGATGCGGCCTCTGCAATCAGAGCAAGCGCGTCTTGTGTGTTTACAGCCCGATCAAGACCAGATCGCATTTGCACGCACGCGGCAATGAAGGGTGGGGTGCTACTGGCCATTCAACAGAGATTCCAACTTACCTGCCCGCTCAAGCGCCATCAGCTCATCACACCCACCCACATGGGTATCGCCAATAAAAATCTGAGGATAGGTGGTTTTTCCATTGGAGCGCGAGAGCATCTCTTCTCGTTTTGCGCGACTAAACGCTGCTGAAACATTTTTGATGGCGGCGCCTTTGTTATTCAAAAGCGCGATGGCGCGCACACAAAACGAACAAAGCGGCTTGGTATAAATGGTGACTTCTTGCATTGACGTTACTCCAGCACTGGAACGATCAGGCTATATGGCCCCAATCCCACCTTTTACAACCTTGGCTACAATCAAGCCATCGACCCGCGCGGCGCCAGCTTTTTTGAGCGCACGCGCGCAGGCTGACAGCGTTGCACCCGTGGTTAGCACATCATCAATCAGCACGATATGGCGCCCTTTTATTTGGGCGCTGGCGCTTTCAGAAACGGCAAAGGCGCCTGCGACATTTCGCTGGCGGGCGTCTGCTGAGAGGTTTTTTTGCGGCGGCGTCGCACGCACGCGCTCCAGGAGATCCAACGCAACAGAGGCTCCCGTTCGCTTCGAAAGAGCTTGCGCCAAAATGGCGGATTGGTTGTATCGGCGCGACAGTAGGCGACTGGGGTGCAAGGGCGTGGGCGTGATGATCGATTGTACTGTCAACAAGCTGGCGCCAGCGCGCGCCAGCCATTGTGCAAAGACGGGGGCCAGTTCCGTTCGATCAGAATGCTTAAAGCCCACAATCAGCTTGTGACTGGCATCGTCATAAACAACGGCGGCACGCACACGATCAAAAGCTGGCGGTGACGCAATGCAAGACGGACACTCCACATCGTCCCCATAATCCGCCGCAAACGGAATGCCGCAACGGCCGCAAAATGGTTCCTCGATAAAATGTAGCGCGATCCAACCTGCCCCGCTCAGCAGCGAAGGTCCGGCTACTAGCTCACCACTCACCGGACAATGGGGCGGCATCAGCGCATCCAGCACGTGACGGCTCAAGCGACCAGCCTCCCGACCGGCGATATGAAATATTTGAGATTTCAAGCTGCTTAGACTAACGCCTTTCCAAGAGGACGGAAATGATCATGAATAACAAATTAATGAAATTAGCCCGAAACGGGTCTCGCAGCGCGGCAAAGGCTATTTCTCATCAGCATGCCCTTGAACGCATCGCCGCCAAAAGTATCGACATATCTACATTTATTGATGTTGGCGCCGCACGCGGCGCCTGGTCGTTAAACGCTGAAAAATACTGGCCTGATGCAAAATATCATCTTCTTGAGGCAAAGGAGCTATGGCGCAGCGAGCTTGAAAAACTGACGACGCGAAAGGCCCATTACAGTTTTACGATGAAAGCCGTGACCAATACGCCCGGCGCAATTTATTTCCCCACAGAAGGGGAAGCCTATGCTGGAGCCGCATTCAAAGATCCGATGGTTCGCGATGACCTTAAAGAGGTACCCGCAACCACTATCGACCACGAAGCTGACACCCTTTCACTAGAAGGCCCTTTCGCGATCAAGCTCGATACTCATGGGACCGAAATCGATATATTTGAGGGCGCAGTTAAAGCACTAAAGAATACATCGCTAATCTGTATTGAGACATATAATTTTATTGGGCAAAAACGTTTCCCAGAAATGCTTATGCACTTACAAACTCTCGGGTTTCGAGTCGCCGATATCGCAGAACCCCTATTCCGTGAAAGTGACGCAACGCTGTGGCAAGTTGATTTTTACCTGCTGCGCGCCGATCACCCAACGTTCAATAACTTTGGTTTTTCATAAATTCCATGTCGCCAAATGCACCCCCTCACCTCTTTAATCGCCGCCTCTACGCGCAGCGGCGCGCGCGCGCCGCAAGGCGGTTCAGCGACCATGACTTTCTTCACCTCCGGGCGATGGAGGACATCGTCGACCGGCTTCAAACTGTTACACGCTCTTTTCCTCATGCGCTTTTTTATGGCGCAGGCGCACTCACCTCGATGCTAACCCCAGAATGTGGCGTTGGCGAGATCGTCTATGGAGATCTGGCTGCGGGACGCCTTCCCCTTGGTGAGAACAGAGTTGTTTTTGATGAGGAAATTTCGCCTTTCGCAAACCAATCTTTTGATTTGGTAATCAGCCTACTGACACTTCACCATGCCAATGATCTTATCGGAGCGCTCGCGCAAATGCGCGCCCAACTCAAGCCAGACGGACTGATGATCGCCGTTCTGTTCGGTGAGAATACATTGCAGTCTTTACGCAGTGCTCTCTATAACGCTGAGACCAATATAATGGGAGGTGTTAGCCCGCGCATTACGCCATTTGCAAACATTCGTGATCTTGGCGCCTGCCTGCAACGCGCTGGCTTTGCCTTGCCCGTTGCTGATATCGATTCTGTTGCGGTCAGCTACAAAAGTTTGATGAGACTGTTTTCAGATTTGCGTGGCATGGGAGAAACCAGCGTGCTGCACAATCGCGGGAAACCAATGACCCGTGCCTTACTTGCTGAAACAATCTCTGAATTAGATAAGGCTGGAGGTAAAATCAGCTTTGATCTGGTTTATCTGACTGGCTGGGCCCCTCATGACAGCCAGCAAAAACCCCTCAAACGCGGAACGGCGACATCCTCTATGGAAGCCGCCGTCAAACTCCAAAACAAAAGCTGAAATCACTCAATGGCGGTGTTAATCTCGGTTTCTATTTCAGAGTACATCTCATTTGTTGTCGCACCGAAATTTTTTACGGCGGCGATGATCGCTATAACGATCAACGACACAATCAGCCCATATTCAATAGCAGTCGCGCCGCTATCATCTTTGCGGAACCGGCGTATGAGCCGCCGAGTGCTCGAGCGCTGGGGCGCAAATTTCACATCGTTGCTCATCATAAAAAGTCCCTTAGCTGCGCCGCTAATGGCCGGTCCGCCGGCGGCATATCAAACTCTAATAACCCTTGCGGCTTAACCCATCGCAAATCCTGGCCCTCTTTCGCCGCAGGAATACCCGTCCATTTTCTGCATACGAATAGAGGCATTAAAAGGTGAAAACCCCCTGAATCGCATGACGCGAAGGCGATCGGCGCCAAACAAGACGTTTCTGTTTCGATCCCGAGTTCCTCTTTTAACTCACGGACCAGCGCCTGTTCGGGCGTTTCACCTGTCGCCAGCTTGCCCCCTGGAAATTCCCACAAACCCGCCATGGGCTTGCCTTCAGGCCGTCGCGCTAACAAAACCCTACCATCTCGGTCTACCAGCGCGCAGGCAGCAACTAACAAGAGCTTCGCCATAATCTTGCCTTATTTTGTACAAGAGCTATATTTTGAAAAAGTTGCCCTGACCGTTAAAGTTTTCTTTATGCAGAGTTAACAGATTCCTAATGAACGTCGTCACACAGGGTATTCAATTTAAGGCCTCTTCTTCTGATGAGCCTTCTCTATCCACAAGATCGGGCGCCGTCAGGTCTGGTAGCGAAAGGGTAGTATCCTCCGCCTCCACCTCGGGTACAAAATAAACCACCTGACTTTCCCGTTCGAGCTCTTTGATAGTACGATCAATTGCGCGCAGTCGAAGAAATTCTGCGATGTTGTCTCGCACTTCTACGAATGGCACAGCATTGGTTGAACGCCGACCCAGGACCTCCATGACATGCCAGCCAAACTCGGTCTGAAACGGTCGTGCAAGCTCTCCGGGGGAAGTCGCAAAGGCAACTTTTGAAAAAGTTGGCGCCATGATAGCACTGTTAAACCAACCAACTTCACCACCTAAGGGCGCTGTTGCACGATCAAGAGAACGCTCACGCGCCAAGGCCGCAAAGTCACCGCCGTCATTAAGAAGCGTGATTATTTCCTCAGCCTCAGCGCCAGTCCCTACAAGAATGTGGCGCACACGAACCTGGTCACCGAGCAATGTGACATCGCGTTGAGAGTTATAAAGCTGGCGAACAGATTCTGGTGATACCGCATCGCCGATACGCGAGTCCAAAAATGCAGCAGCAAGAACACGATCTCGTGCGGCATTCACCCGGCGCAAAACTTGCGGCGAGCGTTGCATCCCGTCCCCAAGTGCAGCGCGGGCAAGCAACCGTTGTTCAACATAAGACTGAACAAGTTCCCGTTGAAACGCAGTTTCTGGCGTCAGCGCCTCTCCTTCACGCAAAAACCCGCCCGCACGGGATGCCGCCTCAATTTCGGATAGATGCACATATCGCCCTTCAATGCGCGCCAGGATCGGATCGCTCTCATCTACTGGTGGGCGCAACATGGACTGACCTGCCGTATCGATACCAGGACCAGCCCGAAGCAAATCAATAATCGATAAGCATGCAACTGCTAGGATGACCCCGGAGAGAGCGCTATAGGCGCGGCCCCACCTGGTTGGCAGCCACAAGAGCAAATAATGAAACGCCAACGCCACCAGCTGCACTGCATAGCCTACGCCGTTAATCGATTTTCGCAGAAGAAGTTTTGTCGCACGCCAAAGCGCAGAATCGAGCGCTGCCGCTAGCCGCCAGGTCGTAATGATGACCTTCCAGATAGCACGCAGCAACATTAAGGTCGCAGCCCAGATGGCGCTAAGCAGCATCAAGGCGGCGCTCCCGAACGCCTTGCCTGCGACTCTGACCGCCTGCGACGCCTGACCTCCCTTGAATTCTTTGCCGTCTGGCGTTTCCATAGCTCTCTAGATCATCTTGGTTTCGTTGACAGTCGCTTAGGGGCTCACTATCTCTCCGGCACCCCCTTTGGGGGGCAGTATTACTCCAATCCAGCCGATGAAGGGCGTATTTTGCTCGGGAGGCCAATGGGCTAACCCGTTTTCTTCATCGCTTTACTAAGGCCTTTCTCTCATGGCGTTGCTCGGTATCGCACAAAAAATCTTCGGCTCCTCTAACGAACGCCGCCTCAAGCCTTTATGGCGCCGCGTAGAGGCGATCAATGCGCTTGAAGAAGAGACTGCCAAACTCACCGATGATGGCCTGATTGAGCGCACAGAATCCTTAAAACAACGCCACAAGGATGGCGAATCCCTCGATAATTTGCTGGAAATCGCCTTTGCCACAGTCCGTGAGGCGGCAAAGCGCGCCCTTGGGGAGCGCCCCTATGACGTACAGCTTGTGGGCGGCATGGTCCTTCATCAGGGCGACATCTCTGAAATGAAGACTGGCGAGGGCAAAACCCTGGTTGCCACCTTACCTGTCTATCTCAACGCCTTAACCGGGCGCGGCGTGCATGTGGTCACCGTCAATGACTACCAGCCGTGACGCCGAATGGATGGGACGTGTTTATAGCCGTCTCGGCATGAAAACTGGCTGTATCGTGCATGGCCTCAATGACCAAGAGCGCCGGGAAGCTTACGCTGCAGACATTACCTATGGCACCAATAATGAATTTGGTTTTGACTATCTGCGTGACAATATGAAGTCATCATTGGGGGAGATGGTCCAGCGTGGTCATCATTATGCGATTGTCGACGAAGTCGATTCCATTCTCATTGATGAAGCGCGCACGCCGCTGATTATTTCCGGGCCCACTGACGATAAATCTGAACTCTACATGACCATCGATGGTTTTATCCCGCAACTCGATGACGAAGAAGATTATGAGATTGATGAAAAAGCCCGCTCTGTCGTCTTAACAGAAGAGGGCAACGAGAAAATCGAAGAGCTGCTCGAAAAATCTGGCCTATTGGAAGGTGACAGTCTTTATGATTCCGCCAACATCACGATCGTCCATCACGTCAACCAGGCTTTGAAAGCCCACAAGATCTTTCAGCGCGACAAGGACTATATCGTTCGCAATGACAAGGTTGTGATCATTGACGAATTCACTGGCCGAATGATGGAGGGCCGACGCTGGTCTGAAGGATTGCATCAAGCCGTGGAAGCAAAAGAGAGGACGGCGGTCCAACCGGAGAACCAGACTCTCGCTTCTATCACCTTCCAGAACTATTTCCGGCTTTACGAAAAACTTGCCGGCATGACCGGTACGGCGCTCACCGAACAAGACGAATTTGAAGATATCTATAAGCTTAAAGTCATCGAAATCCCGACAAACCGGCCAATTGCCCGGTCAGATATGGATGACGAACTCTACATGACGGCGAATGAAAAATACAAAGCCATCGTGATGCAGATCGCCGATTGCCACAAGCGCGGTCAACCTGTGCTGGTGGGTACAGTTTCCATCGAGAAATCAGAAATTCTAGATGAGCTTTTATCCAATAAAAAATTCTTTAAAGAGACTGCAGCGTCGTTGCGTGAGCGCGCCAAAGAACTCAAGGACAAGAAAGAAGCAGAACTGAAATCGGTGATGAATGAGAACGCCGACTATTTGGATACGCTTAGCAGCAACAAGCCGCCAATCCCTCACAATGTTCTAAATGCGCGCTACCATGAACAAGAGGCTGAAATTGTCTCACAAGCGGGGGCGCCGGGCGCCGTGACAATCGCCACCAATATGGCCGGACGCGGCACGGATATTCAGCTTGGCGGGTCGGTCACGATGCAGCTGGCAGCCGCGACGGAAGAGGGTGATAGCGATGATGTCATCGCGCGCAAACGCACTGAGATAGAAACCAAGGTCAAAGATCTAAAACAACAGTCGATTGAAGCGGGCGGGCTGTTTGTTCTCGCCACCGAGCGCCATGAAAGCCGCCGCATTGATAATCAGCTACGCGGGCGATCAGGACGTCAGGGAGACCCCGGCGACACCAAATTCTTCCTCTCCCTTGAAGATGATTTGATGCGTATCTTCGGCTCTGGCATGGAGAAGATGTTAAAACGGTTTGGTATTCAGCCAGACGAATCCATCGAACATCCATGGTTCACCAAGGCTGTAGAAACAGCGCAGAAGAAAGTTGAACAACGCAATTTCGATATGCGTAAAAACGTCTTGAAATTCGATGATGTAATTAATGATCAGCGCAAGGCGATCTTTGATCAACGCATTGAATTCATGTCAGCCGATACGGTTGTCGATATTGTCAGCGATATGCGCGGGCAACTGGTTGATGATCTGGTGGCCGCCCATGTTCCAGCCAAATCCTATGCGGAACAATGGGATGTCGACGGCCTCAATGAAGATTTGAAAGAGATTTTCGGGCGTGAGTTCAACGTCAAGGAATGGGCAAAAGAAGAAGGCGTTGCGGATACGGAACTCGTTGAACGCTTGATCGAGGAAACCGATAAAACCGCCGCAGCACGCGCCGCTGAGGCGGGGCCCGATGTGATGCGACGCGTGGAAAAAGCAATCCTCCTTAATGTGCTGGATACCAATTGGCGTGAGCATCTGCAGACCCTTGACCATTTACGCTCGGTGATTTGGCTGCGCAGCCACGGCCAGCGTGATCCGGTCAATGAATTCAAGACCGAAGCCTTTTCGCTATTTGAAAGCCTTCTCGACAGCTTGCGCAGAGACGTCACCCGCATGCTGATGCATGTGCAAGTGCGCCGCGCCGAAGAAGCAATGCCTGAACGGCGCAACATCCCAATGACCGAAAGCCATGTGAACCCGCTCACTGGCGAGAACGAGATGGCGCCTCTACCCGACCTTCGTGACCGGGTTTCTGCTGGCGGCATGACGCTTGCGGCACGCTCACGGGCTGGGGAGGTTGACCCGAACAATCCGAAGACCTGGGGCCGGGTTTCGCGAAACGCCCCCTGCCCTTGCGGATCGGGGAAAAAATTCAAGGTCTGCCACGGATCAATCTAGGGAAGAGTTCACAAGCTTGTATAGTCGCAGATGCGTCGCGTAATTGACTTACGCGCATATGACAATCATGCCTTTGAGCCTCAACATATCGAGGTGTGATCCATGACCAAACATATTCTCTATGGCGGCCAGCTTTCCTATTTCACCGGAAAAGCAAGGGCGTATCTGCGCTGGAAAGACATTCCATTTGAGGAACACCTGGCAACGCGTGAAATTTATAAAACGATCATTGTCCCTCGTATCGGCTATCGGATGATCCCGGTGCTGATCACCCCCGATGATCTGGCCATTCAAGACACCACCGAGATCATCGATCATTTTGAGACCATAACACCAAAACCATCTGTCTTCCCATCGGGTCCACGCCAACGCCTCGCCGCGCATCTTTTGGAGCTTTATGGTGACGAATGGCTGGTCATACCTGCCATGCATTACCGTTGGGCGCATAACCGTGACTTCGCTTATGCAGAATTTGGGAAACTCGTTTCCCCTGATGCAACTCCCGAGCAACAATATGAGGATGGCAAAAAAGCCGCCGAACAATTTGAGGGGGCGGTTGGTCTTCTTGGCGCGACAGAAGAAATGGCCCCAGCCATTGAA
>JAADIH010000021.1 GCA_013151435.1 Alphaproteobacteria bacterium | reverse complement strand
GCAATCGCCGGGCCTGCAAGCGCTGCAATCGCCGCCGGGACACCCTCCTCATCGGGGAAATCTATGTCCGCCTCAAGCGGCGCCATCACCGCCAAAATCTGCTCCCGCCAGCCCTCCGCCAGGGCCGAGAGCTGACCGCCCAGCTGCCCCAAAGCCTGCATTCTTTGTCGGGTCGTTTCGGCATCGATAAGATCGGCAAGCGCCTCGGCTTGGGCCAGATCAAGCTTGCCATTTTTAAGCGCCCGAAGGGTGAATTCGCCCGCTTCTGCGGGGCGCGCACCGGCGCGT
Organism: Alphaproteobacteria bacterium; assembly: GCA_013151435.1. Taxonomy (GTDB): domain Bacteria; phylum Pseudomonadota; class Alphaproteobacteria; order Caulobacterales; family Parvularculaceae; genus Hyphococcus. The sequence goes on along the minus strand of JAADIH010000021.1, from coordinate 6,660 downwards.
GAAAGCACCGTATAGAGAGCTGTTTCCACCGCGCGTGACCCGTGAAGGTGAAACTCGGCAACATCCTCACCAGTAAAACTTGCCGGTCCTTTGAAAAGTATGGCCAGCCCACGATCAATCAGAGCGCCACCCGCTGGGTCGCGCAAATCGACCAGCGATGCCTCGCGCATAATAATCTGTTTACCGACTAACTTATTGGCAATGGGGTGCGATTGCGGTCCCGAGAGCCGGAAGACAGCGACCCCCGCCTTGCCCGCGCCAGAGGCCTTGGCAAAGATTGTATCGGTCATCCCTGCCTATTTCTTCTTCACTCCGGCGCCAGGCATCGCGGAGCCCATGAGGTTTTGGAACTGCTCCATGCCCTTGCCGGACATATTCATCCACTGCGACATCATCCGCTCAGGATCCGCCAATGTATCCATATTATCCTTGGCGCGCTTGGTCATTTCATCAATCACCATTTTATTGAGCGGTTCCACATCGGGCATCCCAAAAAAGCTGCGCGCTTCTGTGGGTGTGCAGTCAATATTAATTGTGAGTTTCATGAACGATTTCCCTTCTGCCTTGCGGTAAGGGCGCGCTTATCGACCAAGGGCCGCGGGGGCGCAAGCCACTTTGGGACCGTCGTCGCCATAGACCAGGGCTATCGCACCGACGGGTCGCACCGAGCCCTGGGCGAGATCATAAAACGCGTAGTAATCCGCCCGTCCATCGACATTACGATCCATTTTCCACCGCTCGGTCCTCAAAAACCTAAGCTCGCCAGCGCCCACAATACAGATTTCTCCAGATTGCGCAGCGACAATCCTCGCTCCTTCGCGTAATTCACACCGCGCCGAAAAATAAGGCGGGCCATCTGTGCAATGATTAACTGCGTCATTCAAGCGGGCGAAGTCAAAAGCTGAGCGTAGAACTATATGGGCAGAAGCCAGCGCCTCACTACCGCCAGCGATGGTAAAAGCTGCCGCCGGGTCATCGCTGCCCCGTAAAAGCGCCGCCTGCGCTCGTCGTTCAACACCCTGAAGATCGCTGCGGGCGCGCTTTAACCGGCGGTGCGCAGCATCAAGCGTATCTTCGCGTTCGGCGCTGTTTGTTCTTCTCTCGCGAGAAACTGCGTATTGAAAGTCGTAGTCGTTTACGCCGCCACGCCCCTCCATTCCCGATAAGGCGCCGTTATAGGCAGCTTGTGCAGTACGCCACGTTTCTTCGGAACGGCGAACCCTGGCCCCGATCACATAACCGGTGAGAAAGACGGTCTCGGTCTCGCGCGCGCAGCCGCCCTGATAGAGTTTGCCTTTGCGCGCATACTGGTATCCACCAGCTGCCGTACAGTCGGCCGCAATAATGCGTGCAACGCTCTCTGCCGGCGCGAGCATAGCGCAGCCGGAAAGGCACAAAAGCATCGCTGCTGAACCAGCAACTACGCGCATAAAACCGCACCCCCATGCGTGATATGACAAAAATCGTGACTCTTCGCGCCGCAAAGGTCAACTGATATAAGCGCCTGGAATGAGTGACGCCCTCCCTGATGGGACGGTGCGCAACGTAAAAAGGGTTTAACATTGAAAACGAAAGCTATTTTTATCGATTCCCATGGCGGGCCGGAGGTTTTTACCCTCCGCGACCATGACCTTCCCGACCCTTCAGCGGGTCAGCTTCAGATCCGCCATAAGGCTATTGGCTTGAATTTCATAGATATTTACCAGCGCAAGGGGCTCTATCCGGTGTCGCTTCCGGCGATCCTCGGCACTGAGGCCGCCGGCGTCGTGGAAGCGGTTGGCGAGGGCGTGGAGGGTTTCACACCCGGCGACCACATCGCCTATATCGGCGGCGGCGGCGCCTATGCGCAAGCGGCTAACATTCCCGCCGTGATGGCCGCTAAAATTCCCGATGGTATAAGTGAGGAGATCGCGGCCGCGAGTTTCCTAAAAGGTCTCACCGTTGAGATGCTCGTGCGCCAAGTGTTTATCCTTGGCCCCGACCATACATGTCTCGTTTATGCAGCCGCCGGCGGCGTTGGCACATTGCTTTGCCAATGGGCGTCTCATATTGGCGCACGCGTGATTGGCGTCGTGGGGAACGAAGAAAAAGCTTTAATAGCACGGAAAAACGGCGCCGATGAAACAATCGTTCGTACAGAGATAGATTCCATCGCCCGCACTGTCAGGGAAATGACTGGCGGGCGCGGCGTTGATGTTGTTTATGATAGCGTTGGCAAAGCGACATTCGAAGCCTCACTCAACAGCCTTGCACCGCGCGGCCATATGGTGACCTTCGGCAATGCATCAGGCCCGGTCCCGGCAATTGAACCCCTGGAATTATCCAGGCGGGGTTCATTGACCCTCACCCGGCCAACGCTCTTCCATTATACGACGCCCGAGAACCTCCAAGATATGGCGGCAAATTTGTTCGCGCTGGTTGCAAATGGCGCCCTTACGCCGACACTATCCCACCGGTTTAAGCTGGCTGATGTCGCCGATGCGCATCGGTTGCTAGAGAGTGGGAACAGCACCGGCGCGATACTTCTAGAGCCATAAAGGATAAAGGTTTCAAATGCTTAAGTGGTTAATTGCTTGTGCGGCGCTGGCTCTTGTCGCCTGCAGTGAGTCTGTAACTGACACAAATACACAAAATCCTGAAAGTGCGAATTCCGGCTGGTCCATCAATCCCGGGGGCGATCTCAACGGATTTTTCGAGTGCCTGGAAGCCGAGGGCGCGACCCTCATTTCCGCCCATCGCGGGGGGCCTCGTCGAGGGTTTCCGGAAAACGCCATAGAGACCATGGCGGCGGTCCTCCAGGAAATCCCCGCAATCATCGAGATCGATGTGGCGACCTCAGCCGACGGGGTCTTATATCTCTTGCATGATGACACGCTGGATCGCACCACCACTGGGACGGGGGAAGGCAACGCGCTTTCCTGGTCCGAGATACGAAAACTAAAGCTCAAAGATGAAAACGGGCGCGCGACTGGCTTTTCGCCCTCACGATTTGCTAAAACGCTTGCCTGGGCAAAACATCGCACGATTTTGCAGATCGATTTCAAACGAAGCACGCGATACAGTGATGTCGCCAGGGAAATACATCGTCAGAAGGCGGAGGATCGGGTTATTCTGATCGCTTATTCTGTGGGCTCAGCGGCCAAACTCCACCGCTTGATGCCGGACGCGATGATCTCAATCTCGCTGAATTCCCAATCCACACTGAACCGCGCGGTGGCCGCCGGCATCCCCGACAACCGCATTCTTGGGTTTACCGGGACCGATGATCCCAACCCGCGGCTTTTCTCGATTCTAAACGGCCGCGACGTTGAGGTGATTTTTGGAACCCTTGGCGGACGAGATTCCATAGACGAAACCATCGCCCGATCAGGCTATGGGGCGCTCTATGCGGAGATCGCCGCTGACGGCGCCGACATCATCGCCACCGACCGGCCGATCGCGGCCTATGCAGCGCTGGCTAAGGCCGGGCGCGCAGTTACTAATGATGTTTGCGGCGTGACAAAAGGCTAAGAGCATTTCCGAGCGAAGTGGGGGCCGGTTCGCGTGAAGGAAATGCGACAAAACAATAACTTAGAGCGGTTCTGTGATTCAATTAAACTCGGAACCGCTCTAAGAGCCGGGCGCCTATTTTCACCCCCGAGAACCCGGCGCTCTTGGAACATTATATATAGGCGTTTATTTGTATAATATACTCAATAGGATATGATTTTCGCACAATTAAGATTGTCACAAATAATGGTAATGGTGACCGTCACGAGTGCTTGACAAAGCGGTCATTCAAACGTCGCGGATCGACTGGCAAAAACTCGCCAATAACAGCCACTGCTTGTGATTTTACGTGCGGCTATTTAGAGGCGAGTTTAGGACTCTGGCGTTTCGCCTGCTCCCGGCGTCATAGGAGCCGTTAGCCAAGCGGCTTAAATTTGCCCCAGAATGGACCTCCAAATGCTATTTATTGATAATAAATTCGACCCACGGGTAATACGTTGAGACGCGAGTATAGTTTTCCTCAACGCCATAGTGTGCCTCTTCAAATTCGTTGACGACTTGATATGAACTGACTCCCGCCACATAAAGCTGTGAACCGATATTAATGAAAGCTGGGCCGCCGCTATCTCCCGGGCCACTAATGCCCTCCAAATGACTCGCTTCACCGGGCGCATCGAACTTAAATTTAATAACTATTTCCGACGTCCCAATGATTGTATTTGTTGCTCCGCGCTGTTCATGATTGCGCTTAGTAATACCTTCGAGCCCATTCCCAAAGTAACCGCTACCGACAAAGACAACAGATTTCCCTTGTTCATTTTTTTGCGTGTACAACTTGGCAGGTAACCCGTTCAATATGGGCCTTTTTAGCTGGATCAATGCAATGTCATGGACCTTATCATTTGCTAGGTCGAACTGAGGGTGCACAATGATAGACTCAATCGGGTATTCGACACCTAAATGTGTAGCTTTGGTTATGCTTCTTTCCCTCTCTGCTACGCAATGAGCAGCGGTCAACAACCATTCGGGGCTAATTAGCGTGGTGGCGCACCCTCCGCCTCGAATATAGGCAACGGATGCTGCGTATTGTTCTCCGAGCTCTCGATATTCTTTGTCATCAACATCGTGGCGAATGACAATAGCATTTGCATGAGGTGCTATGAACAAAACAAAAATTATGAGGTATCTCAATTGCATTCTCCTAGTTTGACATACTATATGTTAGAGCTACATAAATGATTATATCTTGTCAATAATTAACAAGATATCGTTTAAATGTGAGAAGATCACGTATATGCAAAAAATGGTAAAAGCCCTACGCATGCTGACTGTTTTAATGATTGTTGGAGCTATTTTCGGCACATTGATAGTCACCTTCCGTGCAGGACTTCTCACGGTTTATGGTGACGCAACTCTTGTACTAGATGGCTTGCAGGGTGAGGCATTTTTCAACTTGCCTGAGCGTATCATCGCTTTCCTCTCACGGGTTGTTTTCATCTTGGGGCTTTACCGGCTTTGGCTATTGTTTGGTGAATTCAGTGCACAACGCTATTTCTCAACTGTTGCGATAGGGCACTTGCGCGCCTTCGCAGGGTTCTTTGCGCTTGGCTTAGCACTCCAGATAGGTCTTGAAATTTCGTCCTTCCTTTGGCACGACGATAGCCTAGAGGCCGACCATGCGCATGCATTCAACATATCCCAACTGTTTTACCTCATCTTCTCGCTCATCTTCTTCATGATCGGTCACATTCTAGGTCATGCTCGTGAAAATGAAGAAGAACTGGACAGTTATTTTTAATGGATATCATTGTACGGATCGATGTGATGCTGGCCGAGCGTAAAATGAAAGCCAAGGATTTAGCTGACGAAATTGGTTTGACCGAGGGCCAACTTTCCAAAATCCGCAACGGGCACATGAAAGGCATCAAGTTCGATACGCTTGCGCGGCTCTGCATACTTCTGAAGTGTGATCCTGGAGACCTCCTCAAGCTTGACGACCACGCCGAAGATACGGTTTGACTATTGAGCACTAATTTTGGATGCCTGTTTTCAACACCAAAACATTTGCTATGTTCTACTGATGTTGAAAGCAAAAACTGGCGAATATTTGCCAATTGAACTAGTTGTGTCAGTGTCTTATTTTGGGCGTTTTAAGCCATAGTTGCGCAAGCTCGTGACCGACGCAAAAGGGCCAATAATGCCCGGTCGATTGCGGTGCTCGCAGTGACCGAAGATTATCGAAATGTGGCCGTTCACATTGATGCGATTTAACACTATTACCAATAGTGTTAAATCCGGACACCGTGTTTTATCAAAGACCTGAATAGTTACAGTGCGTTGAAAGTGCGATCACCGTACAGGATTTAACACTTCTCTGGAATTCTGTTAAATTTGGGCCCGAGCGTGGATGGGCCAATTGTCATGCCCGGAAGTCGATGGTTTCTATCCATTTCCATTCCGGTGATCCCTCTCTTCACCGCTCATGCCGACGAAAGTCGGCATCCAGAGTATAAAAGAAGTCGCACTGCGCGCGGTATTATGACTTTGCTGGATTCCTGCCTTCGCCGGAAAGAGCGGTTAAGGTTGTGAGATTTAAGCATGCGGCTATCACCGCGTAGGGGCGGGCTATGCCCCCTAACCGCAATCCGTCTGATTTTCGCAAGCCTTCGCCTCAGCGGCGGTATGGGCGTGGTAGTCACGAATAAGCCGTGGTTTGCCTTGCGCGAAGCTCTCGCCCGTATCGATGCAGGACGCGATCTTGTCGATGCGGAAATTTCGAAAATCCTGGCGCAACAAACAATAGGCCGCAAGCAGATGAGCGGTGGGGAAGAACAGCAGCGCCAGCGGCTTTACCTGGCGCATGGTTTGTTCTCCCGTAAGGGCTTCGTAGTCGAGGGTCATCACAGACGCATTGCGAATGGCCATGCGCAATATGCTCATCATATGCAGGTGTTCGTGACGGCCAAAAGCCGGGGCGTAGAGCGGTGTGTTATCCAGCGTGTCCGGAATTCTGGACGTCGCTTTGATCTTGCCAAACGCCGATTGCGCCGCGCCGTTTAAGATAGGGTCGCCCTCGCGCTGCAAAAGGCGCAAGCCCAACGCCAGCGCTTCCAACTCATCGCGATCAAAGGCCAGCGGTGGGGCGTCAAAGCCGGGCCCGAGAAGATAACC
>JAADIH010000144.1 GCA_013151435.1 Alphaproteobacteria bacterium | reverse complement strand
GCCATTTCAATCTTGCTATCGATATCCCACCCGTCGGCCGCATCAATCTCTTCTTGCAAGCCTGACATCTTCTCCATCAGCTCTTCAGTGTAATTCTCGCCGAGCTCCACAGAGACTTCATTGAATGCGTCGATTTTGGCTTTGATCTCGCCAACCCCTTCCATGACATTCTCGAAGACATTTTTATCGTTATTGAGCTCAGGCTCCTGGGCCAGATAGCCAATTTTAGCGCCGTCAGCCGCATAGGCCTCGCCATTAAATTCCTGATCAACGCCAGCCATAATCTTCAATAAAGTCGATTTACCCGAGCCATTGACCCCCACAACTCCAATTTTTGCATCGGGATAGAACTGTAAGTGTATGTCTTCTAATATCTTTTTGCCGCCAGTGAATTGTTTCGACAGGCCGGACATGAAGTAGATATACTGATATTTCGCCATTTGGGGTCGAGGCTCCTGAAGATCGGGAATCGTTGCACATGGGGGACAGCGCGGCGTCTTATCGCGCAAAACGCCTCAATTCAACGCGTTACAGCATTTTCGTGCAAGGAATACATTCCCTATCGGTGATGAGGCCCTATATGATAGGGGCGCAAGGATCGAAAAAGCGGGGACTGGGCGAATGTCTTATGTAGATAAAACTCTGGCGACCGGTGAAGAAATTGTTCACCGGGCGAATTTCAACTGGACCTATAGTTTCTTTCCGGTGTTCTGGTTCTCCCTTGGCGCAGCCTCATTGGCGATGTTCTTTTTCATCCAATATGCTGCAGAAGTTCCCTATGAAGAGCTGAAAGTCGGCTGGTGGTCAGCCATAATTGCAGGCGTTTGCGGCTCGATCATTCTCGGCAATCACATAATTGTTCTCGTTACGACTGAAATCGTGGTGACGACTTTCCGGTTTGTCTACAAAACTGGGCTGATTGCGCGCCACACCAAAGAGGTGAGCCTCAACAAGATCGAGGAAATTACTCTGGAACAATCCATATGGGGACGTATCCTCGGTTACGGCAAGCTGGTCTTACGCGGCACAGGTGTCGGTGTTATCGAGTTGCCGGACTTGGATGATCCTATTCATTTAAGGCGGGTCATTGAGAACGCTAAATCAGCCTTACGCGATGACCAGCGCTCACGCCGTCGGATTAACGATGATGAAGATGATTATTAGCGAGCACTGGGTTGAAACCGTCTTCCCGGACGCGTTGCGGCATTCTTGATGACGCTGCGCAGATCCGGGATCACTATCGTTTAAAACTTGCATCACACGATCCCGGACCAGCGAAGCAATAAAAGCGTATTGCATCGCATCCGGGATGACTATGAATTATTTACAGCGGGGCCTTTAAAAACTCGCCTTTAGGATTGCTTCCAACCCATCCCTGTCCGCCTCGTCGAACTGCGCTTTGTCGTCACTATCCACATCAAAGACAGCGATTAAGTCGCCAGCACGGTTGAACACCGGCACAACAATTTCAGATTCAGATCGCGCGTCACAGGCAATGTGATCAGGAAAAGCATTGACGTCATCCACAAGTTGCGTCTCACCGCTCGCCGCCGCCGCGCCGCACACACCTTTGCCAAAGGGGATGCGCAAACACCCCATGCTGCCCTGATAGGGGCCGACCACTAGCTCGTTAGGCTTTTCTGGGTCAACCAAATAAAACCCCGTCCAGAAGTAATGATCAAAGGCGTGATGCAGAATATTGCCGATGGTCGCCATGCGCGCGGTGAGGTTCGTCTCACCGTCTAGCACCGCAGCGATTTCTTTTGTGACTTCGGCATAGCGGGATTTTTTTTGTTCTGGCGTCATAACTTCATACATCAGACGAGCGAATAAGAATAACAAGCCCTAAAACCGTAATCAGCGCGCCGGTGATCACCAACGGACTAACCCAGCCTGCTCCGGATAACCCTTCGAGCAAGATGATGTAGCTTGGCGTCAAGTAACCATAAGCGATCGCCTTGGCCGCCGGGATGCGCATGGTCGCATATTGCAATAGAAAAAATGTGCCCGCAGTGGTGAAGACTGCAAGATAGGCGATCGTAATCCAGACGATGGACGGCAATGCGGCCCAATCGGTTTCGCCAATCTCGGTCGCGCCATAAATCATGATGCAAATCCATGTGGCTATGAGCGTCCACAATGTAAAAGCCGTGACCGGCTCACCGCGATTAAATTTCCTCACCAGCGGCGCATATGCAGCATGGGCCGCGCATCCTGAAAAATAGATCACCTCCCCCTTGCTCACATCGAACCGCAGTAATGCGTCGAGGTCACCGCGAAAGATCACCCATATAGCCCCTACCCCAGCGATCAATAACCCTAGTAACACGACGGGTTTTGCACTTTGACGAAGAAACAAAAATGCAAATCCAGCACTCATCAACGGCATCAATGTAAAGACTGCTCCAAGCGATACAGGGTCGGTTACCCTCAGCCCAATGAACATCGAGATAAAGTAAAAACCCATCAGCGCGCCAAGAATTGCAAATCGCCAAACCGCGGTGGGTTTCATTAACAACCCGCGCTTTTCTTTTGGAAAGACTGCGAGCGTCGCGCCCGCCATCACCAGCACGGCAAAAAAGAAACGGATGGAGTTGAGCGCTCCTGACTCAATGAATGGCGCAGCACGACTGCCGATCGAGAATGACCCCGCGATCAACAAGCTGAACAACGCCATGGCTAGATGGCCGCGATGACGCTCCGTGAGAAAGGCGAACTTTGGCTTCACTTCAATGATTTCTATGTAATTTTGAATCTCAATGGCGGCAAGGCGCCGATCGTAACCTTGACATTATCTCCCGGTGACAGTGGGCCGACGCCCGATGGCGTACCAGTAAAAATAAGATCACCAGCCTTCAGTTCAAACTGCGCCGACAAAGCGATGATGATTTCTGGAACGGACCAGATCATCGTGCTCAAGAGGGCATCCTGGCGCCTCTCGCCATTCACTGTTGTGATGAGATGGGCATCGTCAAAACCCCCTGGGGGGAAGTCTTGGGAGCGCCCGATCTCGCCGATTGGGGCGGATTGGTCAAAACCCTTCGCACTATCCCAAGGGGCGCCAGCTTTTTTGGCCGCAGCCTGGTGATCGCGCCTTGTTAGATCACACCCCGCCGCTGTACCAAAAATCAACGCGCCCGCTTCCTCGCGGGTTTTTAGGTTACGTCCACCCGCATGGAGGGCAACAACTAGCTCACCCTCGAAATGCAAATTCTCTGTCGCCAGTGGATATGGAATGCGCGCGCTGCTCTCAACCACGGAGTCAGCGGGTTTGGTGAAGAAAACCGGCGGGTCAGATTTTGCATCCCCACCCATTTCCTTCACGTGATCTGCATAGTTTTTCCCAACGCAAAAGATACGCCGCACGGGGAACAGCCCGCCGCCATGAACGCGTACGCTCGGGGTCGATGGCGGCGTGAAAACATAATCAGGCATAAATTTCTCAGTCGGGATTTTTCAGCTTTGGGTTGAAAACACGCTTGGTTGAGGCGGGGAATTTCTCCAGCAACGCCGCCGGTCTTATGGGGCGTTTTTCAAAGTTCCCGCCGCAATTCGGGCAAACATCGCCAAGCGTCCCTTCCGCGCAATCCACACAAAACGTACATTCAAACGTGCAGATACGTGCGTCAGAATTTGGGCCTAAGTCTTTGTCGCAACATTCACAATTGGAGCGTAGCTCAAGCATCACCTAGCCTTCTGATTGGCCTATAAAATCTTTTGACCGGTCTTGGCCCAATCTTCCATGAATGTATCGAGCCCCTTATCGGTGAGCGGATGCTTTACCAAGTCATGGAGCACAGCCGGGGGGATGGTAACCACATCAGCACCGCTAAGTGCTGCGTCTTTTACATGCTCAGAAGAACGGATCGACGCCGCCAGTATCTCGGTCGGGAAATTATAATTATCGAAAATCGTTCGAATATCACGGATCAACTCCATGCCGTTGACATTGATATCATCCAGGCGGCCAATAAACGGTGAGATATAGGTGGCGCCGACTTTCGCGGCGAGGAGCGCTTGATTTGCTGAAAAGCATAAGGTCACATTGGTTTTGATCCGCTCGCCCGTCAGCGCCTTACAAGCTGTGATGCCATCAAGTGTCAACGGTAGTTTCACAACAACATTGTTAGCGATCGTCGCCAGCGACTTTCCTTCGGCAATCATCTTATCGGTTTCAAGGGCTGTCACTTCTGCACTCACCGGCCCTTCTGTAATTGCGCAAATCTCAGCCACCACTTCGCGAAAATCCCGGCCGGATTTCATGATCAGGCTAGGATTGGTCGTCACCCCATCCACAAGCCCAGTTGGGATCAGCCCACGGATTTCATCAACATTGGCGGTATCCACAAAAAATTTCATTTATGGCCTCTCTTTTTAGAACAGATGTCAGCGATGTGATTCTAGATGTCATTAGTCCTAACACGCTAAACGCGAAAGAGCGCGGATGGGAAATCCGCAGCAAACGTCTTCTCCATAAGCACAGAAATTCTCATGATCTTGTCAGTGCTATGCCCCGAACAGACTTTTCCATCACCATAACGCGAGGCGCTGCGCGAAAGGGCTTGTAATCCCTGGCCGGTGTTGAGATATGCTGCTTTTACGCCTGTACGTTGTGCTGTTTTTTCTTGTGACAGGCGGTTGTTTTTATTGACAGTTTTGCCATGCTAGCAAGCTGAGTGACGGGTGGGGCGTTCCCATGACTAAAATTACTCCGGAAAATCAGTCGATCGTTGTGCGTTTTGCTGGCGATAGTGGCGATGGCGTGCAGCTTTTGGGCTCGCAATTTGCCGAATCGACAGCCCTTGCGGGATCGGATTTCTCGACCTTCCCGGATTTCCCTGCCGAGATCAGAGCGCCAGTGGGCACCACATTCGGCGTCTCGGCGTTCCAGATCAACCTCGGGGCCCGGCGGATATCGACGGCTGGCGATCAACCGGACGTTCTGGTCGCACTCAATCCGGCGGCGCTAAAAGTGAACCTTCCGCTTCTCCAAAAAGGCGCGCTGATTATTCTGAATACGGATTCTTTCACTGAGCGCAATTTTGCCAAGGCTCATATTGCCGCTGACCCACGCGAGACCGGTGAGCTTGACGATTACCAGGTGATCGAAATCGGCATATCCACTCAAACGCTCGAGGCAGTAAAACCTCACGGGCTTTCAAAAAGCGATGCCGAGCAATGCAAAAATTTCTGGGCGCTGGGTGTAGTGCTCTGGATGTTCGGACGCGATCGCAAACCCATCGAAGATTGGGCGCGCACGAAATTCGCAAAAAAAGCGCCGGAGATTTTAATCGGTAACCTCGCCGCGCTCACCGCGGGTCACGCCTATGCAGAGACGGCGGAACTCAGCGCAGAAATTCCACAATTTGTGATTGGCGAAGCGCCCATGGAGGCGGGGGAATACCGCTCCATCACCGGCGCCGAAGCATTGTCGCTGGGCTTGGCCGCCGCCGGTGAACTTGCAGACCGCGAAATCATGTTCTGCTCTTATCCAATCACGCCAGCATCGCCCATTTTGCATCACCTTTCAAAGATGGGCGATCTTGGTGTTGCAACTTTTCAGGCGGAAGATGAAATTGCCGCCTGTTGCGCGGCGATTGGCGCCTCCTATGGCGGCGCTATCGGCGTTACCTCATCTTCTGGTCCTGGCATTGCGCTCAAAGGCGAAGCTATTGGCCTCGGTATGATGGTTGAACTGCCCCTGGTGATCGTCAATTCCCAGCGCGGCGGACCATCAACCGGCTTGCCCACAAAAACCGAACAATCCGATCTCTATCAGGCGATCTATGGCCGTAACGCCGATGCACCCTTGCCGGTGATCGCAACTTCTTCGCCCGGCGATTGTTTTGAAGCGGCGATCGAGGCCACGCGCTTCGTCACATGACCCCGGTGTTTCTTTTGACCGATGGTTATATCGCCAATGCCGCCGGACCATGGGCGCTCCCCAATATGGATGCGTTCGCCCCGATTGAGGCGAATGAGCCGCCCGCTCCGCCGGCCTCTGGAGATTCGACTGAGCTTAAAAAGGCGATCTGGAATCGTGACGAGAAAACTCTCGGGCGGCCATGGGTTGCGCCTGGCATGAAGGGTCTCGCTTACCGTGTCGGCGGTATCGAGAAAGACGTTGAGACCGGCGATATTTCTTATGAGGCGGATAACCACCAGGAGATGTCGGATTTGCGCGCCCGGAAAATTGACTGCGTTGCGGATTTCATCCCGGCACAGACGGTTGAGCAGGGCCCGGATAAAGGCCCACTGGTGGTCGTTGGCTGGGGCTCCACCCATGGCGCGATCTGGCGCGCCGTGAGTGACGCTCGCGAGCAAGGCTATGACGTGGCGCAAATTCACTTGCGCTGGCTGAGCCCGCTGCCGAAACATCTCGGAAGCCTGCTTGCTGGTTACAACCGTATTTTAATGCCAGAAATGAATATGGGACAATGTGCAACGCTGTTGCGTGACAAATTGGGCGTTGAAATCATTCAACTGAACAAGGTCTCCGGTCAGCCGTTTAAGGTTTCAGAGATTGTCGATGCGATCGCCGAGAATTGTTCTGTGGCCATGGAAAAGGCGGCGGAGTGAGGGTGCATTTTCCAGACACCCCCATCCCCGGCTCTGCCGGGACTTCCCCCGCAAGCGGGGGAAGAACAGACTTACGCCAGACGCTACCCTTTTCCTCCCCCGCCCAGCGCCAAAGGCGCGATTCTTTAAGATGCGCGCATTCGCGCGCGGGGGGAGGTGTCCGCAAAGCGGGCGGAGGGGGCATGAAGTTGCACTATAATTTCATGAATCAACTGCATTATCTTCCAGGAAGAATTTTATGAACGCTCCCCTTACCGCAAAAGATTTTGCAACCGATCAGGAAGTGCGCTGGCGCCTCAGCTACGGCGCTTCCTCAGTTCTCCGCAAGGTGTTGCTGAGCATTACATTTCTCATCCTGACTGCAGCATGCACAACAGCACCTAACGAGTTGGGTTCGAGCGCAATCGATATGCCCGGACCACTCAGGTCAGCCAGTACCGACATTAACGAATCCAGTGAATCGATTTGCCTTGGCGGCCAGACCTTTCAGGGCTGTTGTAGCAAAAAATCCGGCGTGAAAGACATTCGAGGCACCAGCTTGTTATGCAATGACGGCAGCAAGAGCCCTTCTTGCGCCGCTGACATCAGCGCGCTGCTGAGAGGATGCTGCAGTAGTCGTTCTGGCATCGAAGGAACCAGAACTGATGGCGCTGTTATCTGCCAAGACGGCAGCATCAGCCCGAGTTGCAACATTGGCGTATGCGAAGCAAGCTCTAGTACTGATTAAGGAAGTATCATGAACGCTCCCCTTACCGCAAAAGATTTTGCAACCGATCAGGAAGTGCGCTGGTGCCCTGGCTGCGGCGACTATGCGATCTTGAAATGCATGCAAAAGACCCTGGCGGATCTCGGCGCCGACCCTGACACAACCGCATTTGTTTCCGGTATCGGATGTTCTTCGCGCTTTCCCTATTACATGAACGCCTATGGTTTCCATACGATCCATGGCCGCGCGCCGACCTTCGCGACGGGACTGAAACTCGCTAATCCTGAAATTGATGTCTGGCTCGTCACCGGCGATGGCGATGGGCTTTCCATCGGCGGCAATCATTTGTTCCATGTCCTGCGGCGCAATGTGGATATGCAGATCCTGCTTTTTAACAACGAGATCTATGGCCTCACAAAAGGCCAATATTCGCCCACCAGCCGCATTGGTACGCGCTCCCCGTCAAGCCCGACGGGTTCCATTGACGCCCCGGCGTCTCCCGGCGCTTTTGCCCTTGGCGCCGGCGCCCGGTTTATCGCACGCAGCATCGATACCGATGTGAAGCACTTGTCGCCGGTTCTAAAAGCTGCCCGAGAATTCAAAGGCGCCGCATTCATTGAAATTTTTCAAAATTGCATCGTTTACAACAAGGACGTTTTTGAAGACTTCACCAACAAGAAACAAGCGAAAGAAACGCAAATTCTCGTGGAGCATGGCAAGCCGCTGCTATTCGCAAGCGGCGCCAAGGGACTAAAGCTCAATACCAAAACTTTAGCGCTTGAGGTTGTCGAGGTTGGTGATGGACATACTCCTGAGGCGGATATTCTTGTTCATGACGAGACCAACCGCACTATGGCGCAGATGTTGCTCACCCTTCCTCATGACGGGTACCCGATGCCGTTGGGCGTAATTTACCGCAACCCGGCTGAGACCTATGACGCGGCGTTTACCACCCATCACCCAACACAACGCAAACGCACCGGCAAAGTCGCCGACGCCCTGCGCCGGGGCAGCGTTTGGAAGAAACAAGCGAAGTCATAACCCATGTCCGTCATTGCTCACCCTTCCCGCCGCGGCTTTTTATCACTGACGGCGGGTGTCGGGGCGATGAGCGCTGGCGCTGCTATGGCGAAAGATACCCCCCCTCTTCCGCGACGCCCAAACATTTCGGCGGATGACCTGGCGACAAATGAAGCCTATTGGTCGCGCATTGCGGATCAATATGCCGTCACACCTGAGATCACCAATATCGAGAACGGCTATTGGGGGATTATGGCGGCGCCGGTGATGCGCGCCTATCAGGCGCGAACCGAGCAGGTCAATCGCGACAACACCCATTACGCCCGCGGCGCCTATGGCGAAGATATGACGAAAGTCTATGCGCGATTGGCGACGTTCCTTGGGGTTGCTCCCGATGAATTACTGCTGACCAGGGGCGCCAGCGAAGCGCTGCAAAATTTAATTGGCGGTTACAATAAACTAAAACCTGGCGATGCGGTGCTCTATGCGGACCTCGATTACGGCGCCATGAAATCGGCGATGCAATGGCTCGCTGACCGGCGCGGCGTAGAGGTGATCAAGATCAACCTCCCGGAACCGGCGACGCGTGAGAATATTGTAGAGGCCTATGCGGATGCGTTTACAGCACATCCCAACCTCAAAATGACGCTGGTCACGCATCTGAACAATCTGACCGGGCTGATCCACCCTGTAAAAGACATTACAGCGCTCGCTAAAGCCCGCGGCATAGATATCATTCTCGATAGCGCCCATGCGCTTGGTCAAATTGACTTTGATCTCCCATCGCTTGGCGCAGATTTTGTTGGCATCAACTTACACAAATGGATCGGCGCGCCGATTGGTTGCGGGCTTTTATATATCCGTAAACCCCGCATCCCCGATATTGATCGTTACATGAATGAGCCCGGCGCCGAAGATAACATCCGTGCACGCGCCCATACGGGCACGTTGAATTTTGCCGCGCATCTGACAATCCCTGATGCGCTGGATTTCCATGAGGCGATTGGCATCACCGCCAAAGAAGCGCGGCTTCGTTATTTGCGTAACCAATGGGTCAGTGACGCACGCAATATTTCTGGCATTGATATTCTGACACCAGATGACCCGAGCATGGTCGCCGCCCTCACCTCTTTTCGTTTTAAGAACCGTATAACGACGCAAGAAAATAATGCGCTTGTTCGCGAACTATCAGAAAATCACGGGATATTCACCGTGCGGCGCACCGGTCCCGCGGCGGGTGACTGCATACGCGTCACACCAGCGCTTTATAATTCGCCCACGGATATGGCGCGATTTGGGAAGGCGCTGCGGGCGCTGTCTTGAAGCTCAGCAATAAACGATAGTGGGCAGGCTTGAACCTGCTATTGGGTCAAACGCGACTCGAAAATAATTTGCGTCATCCCGGACTTGATCCGGGATCCAGATAACGGCGTATAAATTTTCTGGATCCTGAATCAAGTTCAGGATGACGCCTTACCTGGCGGTTGAATCCTTTTCAAAAAATTCAATCCCAGGAGGGTATTCTTACAGGAATCCTATATTTGGTGCATAGTTATCCCCGCCCCTCCGGGAGGGTGTATACTCCCTCTCACGTGGGAACACGGCCAAACACATGGCGCAACCAGCAAAAGAATTTTTGCGAGACGCGCGAAACCCGAAACGGCTTGTTCTTATGTCATGCGTTTGCGATGTGCTTAGTCGGCAGGCGTGGGCTCTTTGACATTTTAGTTTTTGGGGGGCGCGGTTTGCTAACCGACATAGCGAAACTGCGCCCGATGACAATCCATCAAAACAAACGCGCCCAAACCAACAACCCAACGAACCCTAATGTCAACAATAGGAAGAACTCGCCGCTGATCCATAGCGGGGCCCTTGACGCCAGACGAGTGACACCGCTGCTTTGTCCCATTCGCCCAAAGATGAAGGCAGCAAGAGCGGCAGCGAGTGCATAAGCCTCCCAACCCAGGAAAGCCTTTATGCGGTTCGATCCACGGGTGAAGCTGCTGCCCGTAGGCTCGAGCGAGAGGTAAGTAAGGACGCCTTCTATGGCGAGCCCGGCCCATGCGATGACACAGGCCCAGATCAAAACAGTTATAATGACGCGCATGGATCAATTCCCGTCAAAATCACCACCAAGTTCTACTGGCGTCAAGAAGCGGCGTGGTCTCGTAACGCGCGAGATCAAGTCCACAGCTTCCTATCTCTTCCAACAACTTTCAAATGCCTCATTGTCATCTCCCGTTCTGGGAAATCTTATCCCTTCAAAGCCGCCTCAGCTGCATCGGCGAAGATATCGAGGCCCTCATCGAGCAACTCATCCGAGATCACCAGCGGTACGAGGCTACGCAAGCATTGAGCATAAGCGCCGGCGGTTGTCATAATAAGACCGCGTTTGCGCGCTTCGAGCAAGATCTTACCAGCCATCTCGCCATTGGGTTTTGTCGCGTCGCCGTCTGTGACCAGTTCAAGCGCACACATCCCGCCAACCCGACGCACATCACCAATGACACCTTTGCCGATGCCCGATTGCAGCTCGCGCCAGCGCGCTTCGGTTTTGGCTCCAATCTCTTCGGCGCGCGCGAGCAGGCCCTCTTCTTCCATGATCTCGAAGACGGCAAGTGAGGCAGCGCAGCCTACCGGGTTGCCGCCATAGGTCGAGCCCATGGAGCCCGGCACAACTTTGTCCATCAATTCGGCTTTGCCGGTCAGCGCCGATAGCGGCAGGCCAGCAGCCAGGGACTTTGCCACACAGATAAAGTCAGGCTCAACCCCTACATGTTCAAAGGCAAAGTATTTGCCTGTGCGGCCCATGCCCGACTGGATCTCGTCCGCGATCAGCAATATGCCGTGCTCGTCGCATATTTTACGCAAAGCTACGAGGAAGGCCTTTGGAGCTGGATTAAATCCGCCCTCGCCTTGCACGGGTTCCACGATCATTGCCGCGACTTCTTCAGAGCGGATCATGGTTTTGAAAATATGCTCGATAGAGGCAAGACAACTTTCAACGGAAACACCGTGATATTCATCCGGATACGCCGCATGGAAAATCGCTGGCACATACGGGCCAAAACCGACCTTATAAGGTTTTGATTTGCCAGTAAGCGTCGTCGCCAGAAGCGTGCGCCCATGGAACGCGCCTGCAAAAGCGATGATGCCCGGCCGCCCGGTAATCTGGCGCGCGAACTTCACGGCGTTTTCAACGGCTTCTGCGCCGGAGTTGAACAAAGCCGTTTTCTTTGGCGTGTTCCCTGGCGTTAGCTTGTTCAGTTTTTCGCAAACCTCAACATAGCTTTCATATTGAGCGATGCCGAAACAAGTATGGATGAAGTCATCGGCTTGTTTTTTGATCGCCGCGACAACCTTCGGGTGTGCGTGGCCCACATTCAAAACACCAATGCCACCGATAAAATCGATATAACGCTTGCCGTCGACGTCCCATAGCTCGGCGCCTTGGGCCCTTGCGGCATAGATCCCGGATTTGGATGGCAGGCCAACCGGACAAGCGTCATCGCGACGCGCCTTCAGGCTCTCATTGCTGCTGAATTCATTTTTTCCGTGATCCATGGGATAAGGCTCCGATTAGTGCGCGTAAAAAAACGGCTCTAGCATGATAGGCGGGAATGTACAGGGGGGCGCTCAATCAACCCTTGTGAGGCTTGTCTGACAGTAACCAGATGGCCGCAACGCCAACCGCCGCGTCAAAGATAAGACACAAAAACGCATACCAGTCTGGGGTGTAATCTGCGGCCAGAACAAGGTGGAGAAAGTCGACACCACCATGGGCGAGGATCATCACGCCGAGAAGCCATGGCTTATCAGAATTCAGCACCGCGAGCCCAGCAAAGACGAAGACCAGCGCCAATAAGGATTCACCCATCAGCGCCGTCCATTCGGCCCGGCTGGCGCTTTCCAAGGGCTCAAGGCCAATGATGGCAAAGCCCACATAAATCCCAACCATCAGGACGAGCATCCCATAGACATTGCCCGCTCGGTTGACTGGCGAAAGCATGGCCGTCGCGAGGATTGCCGCGCCTGCAAGCAACACCGTCGCCCCGATCAGAATTGGATTAAGCCCCATCATGGGATGTATTTAATCAGGTTTTGGATGGTGGCGAAAGGAGCCCGTGTTTGGATGGATATTCCTCCCCTGCTTGCGGGGGAAGAACCCTCCCATCTATACATCAAACTTCACGCCCTGGGCCAAAGGCAGTTCTGTCGAATAATTCACCGTCTGGGTCTGGCGGCGCATATAGGCCTTCCACGCATCAGAGCCGCTCTCGCGCCCGCCGCCGGTTTCTTTCTCGCCGCCAAAGGCGCCGCCGATTTCCGCGCCCGAAGGGCCAATATTCACATTGGCAATGCCGCAATCAGAGCCCGTCGCAGAAAGAAAACGCTCTGCCTCAAGAACATCACGGGTGAAGATGCAAGATGACAAACCTTGTACAACGCTATTCTGCTGGCGTCATCGAGATCGCGGTATTTGAGGACATAAAGAATCGGAGCGAAGGTCTCACAGGTGATGATGCCTTCATGGGCGTCAAGTTCCACGAGCGAAGGGCGAACGTAATACCCTTTATCGCCAACATGCTCGCCGCCAGAAATCACAGCGTTTTGCGCCTTTGCACGATCAAGGGCATAATGCATCTGATCAAAAGCCGCGCGGTCAATCAACGGCCCCACCAGCGTCCCCGCCTCCAGCGGGTCGCCAACAGGCAAGCTGGCATAGGCTTTTTTAAGGCGCGGCACGAGCGTGTCATAGATACTTTCGTGTACGAACAAACGCCTTAGGCTGGTGCAGCGCTGTCCCGCCGTCCCGGCGGCCGAAAAACAAATCGCCCTGACGCTGAGATTGAGATCAGCAGATGGCGTAATGATCCCGGCATTGTTACCGCCAAGCTCCAGCAGCGTACGCCCGAAACGCGCCGCCACGCGTGGACCAACCTCACTGCCCATACGGGTGGAACCCGTGGCGGAGATAAGTGCGACACGGGCGTCATCCACAAGTTGCTCGCCGGTCTCACGCTCACCAATAATGAGTTGCGAAAGGCCCTTCACCGAATTTAGCGATCGCGCGCTGGAATAGCGCCTGTACGGCGAGCGCCGTCATTGGGGTCTTTTCCGAAGGCTTCCAGACAACAGCGTCACCGCAAACAAACGCCAATGCCGCGTTCCACGCCCAGACCGCAACGGGAAAATTAAACGCCGAGATAACCCCGACAACGCCCAGCGGTTGCCAGGTCTCGCGCATGTGGTGCCCAGGTCGTTCCGACGCGATGGTGAGGCCGTAAAGCTGGCGCGAGAGACCGACGGCAAAATCGCATATGTCGATCATCTCTTGAACTTCACCGAGGCCTTCTGAAAGGATCTTGCCGCATTCAATTGTCACCAGCCGTCCAAGGTCATCTTTGTTGGCGCGCAGCTCATCACCAAAGAGACGCACAAGCTCACCGCGTCGGGGAGCCGGCACAGCCCGCCATTGCAAAAAGGCTTCATGCGCCGCAGCGATCTTCGCATCCACCGAGGCGGCGTCATCAATCACAACGCGCCCGATCTCTGAACCGTCAATCGGCGTTTCTAATATGAGTGTGCCAGTGGTGATTGCGCTTTGGTCAACGCCAAGGCGCGCCATAAGGTCGGTGATGTTCATGAAGTTCCTCCTTTTTAGGAACCCCTACACCCCAATCCAGCCTTTGAGCAATGCGCCAACCCAATAAGCAACGCCCGCCGCGATCATGCCAATCGCAAAGGTCTCCAAGCCCCGCCACCAGCTGGTGAGTGACCATTTCGATTTGAGTGCGCCAATACCGAAGAACACAGCGCCAGTCATGATGGTAGCGATGAGAAGCGCGTTTCCAAGCCCGCCAAATAGAAACGGCAAGAGTGGCACTGCGCCGCAGAGGAAGAACGCTACAAAAGTGACGAGCCCGGCTTTCAGCGCAGAGCGCTCGACTTTTGGGGCGCCATGCTCTTCTTCCAGCATCACGTTGACCCAGCGCTCCTGACAATCTGTGATGATTTCTACGGCACGATCGAGATCTTTGCCCTCAAAACCTTTGGCGGCAAAAATCTGTCGCACTTCTTCGCGCTCACCTTCTGGAGTGACGGCAATATGGTGATATTCCATTTTCCTGAGGCGGTCATAATCATCTTTTTGCGCTTTCACGCCGGAGTAATTTCCCGCCGCCATGGAAAACCCATCAGCCAGCAAATTGGCAAGCCCGAGGATTAAGATAATCTTGACAGAAAGTTCGGCGCCCGCGACGCCGGCGACAATTGCGAAGGTAGTGACGGCGCCGTCAATGCCGCCAAATACCCAGTCTTGAATATAGTTCGCCTGCGGACCCTTTTCCAAGCGCGCCGCAATCGCATGAGCGCTGTGGCCATGCTCTATGTCTTCGATACTTGCTGCTGGGTCCATCATTCCTTGCTTATGCCGCGCACCCATGGCGCCGGTCAATGCCCAAGCATCATAGCTTGCATCCCATTCTCAGTTGCAAATTGTGCAAGCTCAGCTTAAACGGCAGCAGCATTCATTTTTATCAAGTGTAGCAATGAGAAACAAATTATTATGACCGGTCAGCATGGCGAAAATTATGACGTCCTTATCATCGGCGCCGGCCATAATGGCTTGGTATGCGCTTGTTATCTCGCCGAAAAGGGTTTGCGTGTTCATATCGTTGAACGCAGAGATATTGTTGGTGGGGCTGCGGTCACGGAAGAATTCCACCCCGGATTTCGCAATTCAACCGCGAGTTATACGGTCAGCCTCCTCAACCCAAAAGTGATCGACGACCTTGATCTTTATGAGAATGGGTTGAAGGTTGTTGAACGCGATATTTCTAACTTTTGGCCGCTCGGGAATAAGCCGGGCGAATATCTGAAGCTGACATTTGATGCAGAGAGAAACCGCGAAGAATTCTTGCGCCACTCCACTGCAGACGCTAAAGCCCTGCCCGGCTATTATGATGCGATCGAGACCGGCGCAGACATTATTCGTGATTTGGTTTTAGAAACCCCGCCCAATGTTGGTGGCGGATTGACCGATATTTGGCGCGCCGTCAAATTGGGCAATAAGTTTCGGAAAATCTCGCTTACCGATCAACAATTGCTGATGGATTTTTGGATTTTTTTACCAAATCTGCGGCGGAGTTCCTGGCGACTTACTTTGAACATCCGGCCATTGCAGGCGCCTTTGCCTTTGACGGGATCGTCGGCGCATATGCGTCACCCTATACGCCTGGGACGGCCTATGTATTGCTCCATCACGCATTTGGCGAAGTGAATGGCAACAAAGGCCGTTGGGGACACGCCATTGGCGGCATGGGTGCGATCACCCAAGCCATGCGGCGGGTCGCAGAAAATCGCGGCGTTACCATCAGGACCAATGCATCGGTAAAGCGTGTCGTCGTTGAGAACGGCCGCGCCATAGGCGTTGAGCTGGAAAATGGCGAGATGATCAACGCCCGCATGGTCGCTTCCAATGCCGGGCCAAAGCTCCTCTTCACAAAGCTTGTTGACTGGCCATCGCAGCCGCCGGAATTTCATAGCCGCATGAAGAACTTTGCATGTGGATCCGGCACATTCCGCATGAATGTTGCGCTCTCCGAATT
>JAADIH010000255.1 GCA_013151435.1 Alphaproteobacteria bacterium | reverse complement strand
CTGCAGGAAAACGCCCCTTACGCCGCCCGGTTCACCCCAATACGCAAGCAACTGACGGGGCCAATGCCGCCATGGCGCAGATCCAGACCGCAGTCCTCGGTGGGGGCCGCTTTCAGAACTGGCACGCAGCGGTTACGGACTAGGCCATGCACTGCATCACTTGTTCTTTATAGATACAACCCAGGAAATAATATGCTCCGTAGTATTTTTGCCAGCATCGCCCTTCTTACCGCGCCTGCATATGCACAATACGGCGCGAGTGTTGATTATAACGTATCGTTTGACAACGCGGTGCATCACGAAGCGGAAATAACCGTCTCCTTCAATGATATAGGCGAGACGCCGCTTGATTTGCGCATGTCCCGCTCTTCGCCAGGGCGTTATGCGCTCCATGAATTTGCAAAAAATATCTATAGCGTAAAGGCCGTTGACAGCGCCGGGCATGACCTCAATATCACCCGCACCGATCCCTATTCATGGCAGGTCAATACCCATGATGGTGCAGTCACGGTTACCTATACGCTTTATGCAAATCATGGTGACGGCACCTATAGCCAGATCGATCTAACCCATGCCCATTTGAACATGCCCGCGACATTCATGTGGGCGCGCGGATTTGAAGACCGGCCGATCACCGTTTCTTTTGACCCCCCATATCGAAACTGGAAAGCCGCAACGCAATTACGCACAACCCGCCGGGCGATGACTTTCACTGCGCCAAATTTGCAGTATTTCATGGACAGCCCCACAGAGCTCAGCAATTTCGATATGCGTGAATGGCAAATTGGCGAGGGTGATAAGCGCCAGACTATACGCCTTGCAGTTCACCATGACGGAGAAGAAAAAGATCTCGACATATTCACGGAGAAAGCAAAGAAGGTCGTTGCCGAACAGATTAAAATATTCGGCGAAGCGCCGGAGTTTGACTACGATATTTATACATTCATTGCTGACTATCTGCCCCATGTGGACGGTGACGGCATGGAGCATCGAAACTCAACAATCCTGACCCGCAGCACATCTCTCTTTGAAGATGATTTCGCACAGCTCGGTACGCTCTCACATGAATTTTTTCATACATGGAATGTCGAGCGCATGCGTCCTGCTGAACTTGAGCCCTTCGACTTTTCCAATACCAACCCAACGCCCAGCCTGTGGTTCGCAGAAGGCTTTACGAGATATTATGGGCGCCTCGCCATTAGACGCGCGGGAGAAAGCTCCACAGAAGCGTATGCCACGAACTTAGGGCGTACACTGAGCCATATTATCAATGCGCCCGGCCGAAAATTTGGCTCACCCCAGAGCATGAGCGTGCAGGCAGCCTTTGTAGACGCTGCTCGCGCTGTTGACCCTACAAATAATGAGAACATTTTCGTTTCTTATTACCCTTACGGCGCCATGGTCGCCCTGGCGCTTGATCTGACCCTCCGTCAACGCTTTGAAGACCTTACGCTCGATGATTATATGCGCCACCTTTGGGGCACGCATGGCAAGACTGAACTCCCCTACACTCATGATGATCTGCGCCGGGGACTAGCCGACATTACCGGGGACACTGAGTTCGCCGATGGTTTTTTTGCAGCCTATATCGAAAATGGCGACCTTCCTGATTACGCTCCGCTGCTTGCAGAGGCAGGATTAAAACTCCAGCTCAAAAATGAAGGCGGCGCATGGCTCGGCTCTGTCAATCTTAAAGAAGACGGAAAAACAATCACTATCGCCTCAAACACGTTGAGGGGAAGCCCGCTATATGAAACAGGTCTCAGCCTAGACGATGAGATCGTTCGCATCGGTCGGTTTAAAATTCATGACACAGATGATTGGGAGCGCGCCCTAAAACGTCACGAGCCGGGTGACAAGGTCAAGATTACCTATCGCCAGCGAGGGGTGAAGCATGTGAGAGACATCACCTTCGCCGAAGATCCCGCCTTGGAGATCGTTCTTTTTGAAGATGCGGATCTGGAGCCAACGGACACGCAAATCGCATTTCGCAACGCCTGGCTTGGACCCGACAGTGATGACGCGGAGAACGAATAAGGCGTTTGTCTTCCTATCCGCAAGTATCGGGCAGTATGGATCAACTTCTGTGCTAATCAAGCAGCATCATCAGGAGACCTGTAATGCCCTCACTTGACGAAAAAACAGCGGCCTTCCGCACACTGCACCAACCCGGCGCACCTTTTGTCATACCCAACCCGTGGGACCAGGGCTCGGCGCGCATTTTAGCGGGGCTTGGCTTCAAAGCCCTGGCGACAACCAGTTCAGGCTTTGCCATGACCCTTGGGCGGCGCGATTATGGCGTCACCCGAGAGGACGCAATCACCCATGGCGACGCCATCGCAAGCGCCGTTGATATTCCGGTGACAGCAGACCTTGAAAATGGGTTCGGACCGATGCCGGAAGATGCTGCGCAAACAATCCGCGAGGCGTTAAAGACCAGCCTTTGCGGCGGCTCCATTGAAGATTCCACTGGGGACAAAGACAATCCGGTATATGAGCAATCTCATGCGGTTGAGCGCATCACCGCCGGCGTTGAGGCCGCAAGATCTGGCAAACGCAACTTTGTTTTAACCGCGCGGGCCGAGGCGTTTCTCTATGATCGCGGCGATCTTGATGAAATTATCACACGCCTCAACGCATTTGCCGATGCGGGCGCCGATGTTCTTTACGCGCCGGGCCTGCCCAATATGGATGCGGTGCGCGCCGTTTGTTCAGGCGTCTCAAAACCCGTCAATGTCTTGATCCTCGGCGGTCTGGCGCGTCACAGCGTCACAGAATTTGCTGGTGCAGGCGCCGCACGCCTCTCCGTTGGCGGCGGGCTCGCCTGGTCTGCCTACGGATCACTTGCAAATGCTGCGAGTATGTTAAACAAAGGCTCCTTTGACTGCCTCAGCGCCAATCGGGATGGGGCAAAGACCATCGCGCCATTTTTGAAGTCATAACCCACCTATTGCTTTCCCCATCCACCCCAAATCACCCATAGTCACCGAGTTTTCTTAGGTTTTTGCCATCCCACTTGACCCATATATGTATTTATGCAAGTTTTTGCGCAAATTAAGGCGCATTACTTATGACAACAATCACTGAAAATATCTTCGGCATGCGCATTCGCCGGGTGGCAGATGTAATCAAAGAGCAGGGGCGTGAAGCCTTTTGGCGAACCGGCATCAATCTCGACGCCAAGCTGACCTCGGTTGTCATTTCCCTCTACGAAAAAGACGGCCAGACATCGTCAGAGTTAGCAACGACTGGTTTATCGCGGCAATTGATTGAGGCCCGACTGAAACAATTAGAAAAAGACGGCTACGTTACCTCTCGAAGAAGCGTCGATGATGCGCGCAAGCGCGCTTATTCACTCGCGCCTGACCGCCGCGCGGAAATTTCTCGCGCGGTTGAAACCATGATTGATTTTGAAAAAGTCTACGAAGAATTATGGCGTGAGATTGGGGTGGATCTCGGCGAAGCCGTCTTAAAACTTGAGCGTGCGCTTCATGCAAAGCCGCTCTTGTCGCGCCTCTGCGCAGAATTTCCTCAGTATAACAATTTAATAAAGGTTGAGAGTAATGAGAAATAGTATTTTTTCTGGAATTGGACTGTTAACTTTCTGTGTATGTCTGAATGGTTGTGTGACCACGAATACTGATGCTCCAGCGACCGATCTAATGACAAACCGCGCGAACCTGGCAGCTTCACACGCTATCGAAACATATGATGCCAACGGCCCGGGCGCCGCATATGTAATCTCAAAAAACGGTATAGTGCTAGCGTCTGGTGGAATCGGTATCGCCGATATGGAATGGGGGTTGCAGAACACGGATAAAACCGTCTTTCGCTTGGGGTCTATTTCCAAAACGATCACGGCTATCGCTGTCTTACAGCTCGTTGAAAAAGATTTGCTCGACCTCAATCAACCGATCAGCGCTTATGCCCCCGATCTCCCCAAACAAATGGGCGCCGTCACCATGCGGCAACTGATGAGCCACCGTTCCGGCCTGGCCGAACATGTCTGGAATCCAGACCTTCTGCCCTTCATCTGGCAGCCCATGACAACTCAGCAAGTTATCGATCTGCAACAGGATGCGCCAATCGATTTCGCGCCCGGTGAAAAATACAACTATGTAAATTTCAATTATGTGATTGTTGCGCACATTATTGAGCGCGTGACTGACAAAACCTTTGTGAATTTTATCAATGATTTTTTTGCAGAACAGGCTATGCCCAATTCGCATTACGACTGGCATGATGCAATCATCCAAAATCGTGCGGAATTTTATGATGAACGCGACGGCGTTATTTTGAATTCCCAAGAGGTTGATCTTACACATGTCAGCGCTGCAGGTGCGCTTATGTCATCGGCGATGGACATGGCGCGTTGGTCCCAATTGCTGGCAGAGAATAAACTCATAAGCAAAACCGCCCTCGCAGAGGCATGGACCCCAGCACCTTTACCTGATGGGACAGCGACCGAATATGGCCTCGGCTTTAATGTCAGCGAACTCGCAGGTGAACGCCTAATTTGGCACAATGGCCTGACCCCCGGCTCGCAAAGTGCGTTCGGTTACACACCGGAGAGCGGTATTTTCATTGCCGTACTCAGCAACGGGTTTTATTTGCCGAGTACAACAAAACTGATGGAAGAAATGATGACGATCATGATAACTGGCGCATTGCCGGATATGGATGCGCCGTGATGTAGAATTGTCCTTGAGGCTCTTATCCATCATCAAATGCTGTGTGGATTTATATCCTGAATAAAATAGACTAAACCCACCTTTGCTATGCGTTGAATCAGTACGACGCAGCAGGGGAACCCATGACGACGACGCCCACAGTTACACCGAAGGATAATCAACAACCCGGTCAACCACA
Source organism: Alphaproteobacteria bacterium (assembly GCA_013151435.1). Taxonomy (GTDB): domain Bacteria; phylum Pseudomonadota; class Alphaproteobacteria; order Caulobacterales; family Parvularculaceae; genus Hyphococcus. The sequence continues at coordinate 2,136 of JAADIH010000255.1, read as the reverse complement.
GACAGCAGAGGCGCCCTGGCGGCGTGAATTTTTTGCGCTGATGACCATCGGCCTGCCCATGGCGCTGACCCAGCTCATTCAGTTTTCAATCCACACTGTTGACGTATTGATGATCGGGCGGCTGGGGCCGGAACCCCTCGCCGCCGCCGCCCTTGGTCTCGTCATGTATTACGTGCTTTTTGTCGTTGGTATGGGGCCGGCCATGGCCGTCTCTCCCATGGTGAGCCAGGCATTGGGAAAGGATGCGAAAGCTATCCGTGATCCCAGGCGCTCGGTGCGTATGGGGCTTTGGATCATCGGCGCTGGAGTTCCGGTATTATCGCTGATCTATCTTTTCACCGAAGAATTTGCGCTGGCGCTGGGACAACCATCAGCACTGGCGGCCATGGCGGAACCTTATGTGCTGGCGCTGGCGCCGGGACTACCGTTTGCCCTTGGCGTCATTATCTTGCGAAATTTCCTCGCAGCCCTTGAGCGCACGCGCTGGCCATTGATCATCATTATTCTGGCAACCGCACTCAATGCATTTTTGAACTATCTTCTCATATACGGCCATTGGGGCTTTCCAAAACTTGGGCTGGTGGGCGCAGGGGTAGCCTCATCCATATCCCATGCGGTGAGCTTCCTTGCTCTGGTAACATATATCGGCATTGAAAAACGCGCCCGGCAGTTTGAGCTTTTCCGCAATTTCTTTGCAGCGGATTGGGAGCGATTTCGCGAGGTCATAAAACTTGGCTGGCCCATCGGCCTTGCATTCGCGTTTGAAGCCATGTTGTTCAATGCCGTTATCCTGGTGATGGGACGCATTGGAATTGACGAAGTCGCGGCCTATCAGGTAGCGCTGAACGTCACCGCGATCGCCTTTATGATGCCGCTCGGTATTTCCATGGCGGGCGCGGTGCGCGTTGGGCTCTTGGCGGGGGCGCAAGACCACGCGGGCGTGCGCCGTGCTGCTTTACTAACGATCGGTGTGTGTGTGGGCGCCATCATGCTCTTTGCTGTTCCCATCATGCTGGCGCCGCTTGGCGTTGCCGGACTTTATCTTGACGCGCGCAACCCGGAAAATGTAGTGGTGATCGGGCTGATCGCTTCCTTTTTGCCGATCGCGGCGGCATTCGCGCTCTTTGACGCCATACAAGTCGCCGCCGCACAAGTCTTACGCGGCCTAAAAGACGTCCGTATTCCAATGATTATCACGGGCGTCAGCTATTGGGTAATTGGCTTTCCAGTCGCCGCGGGGCTCGGGCTGTTCACGCCGGTGGGCGCCATTGGCGTCTGGTACGGGTTGCTGGCGGGGTTAGCTGCAGCAGCCGCAATGCTGGGTGCCAGGCTTTGGATGATTACGCGAGGGTGAACAATTGCGCATCCGTGCGATTTAAATCGGCGCGCCCACCGCGGTGCAGAGAAATTTCATCAGCGGCTTGGCGTCAGCGAACGCATCGGCAATATCATCAACCAATGCCGGTTTTTTGGCGCGGGCGGGTTTTGCCTCCGCCATGGCGAAGAAACTCTTGCGCTTGATGTCACCAATAAGAGGATGCTCGGCATCAAACCCGCGCGGAGGGCGTTTCAGGCTGTCGCCGCGCAATTCGCCGAACCGTTTTTCGAAGCTCGCGCCCGTTGTAGCTTTTTTCCATGCGGCGCCCTTAACGCGGATCGCCTCACGGATCAGGAGGAGTTGTGGTGAGGGCGGTGCCCAAACGCCGCCTCCATAGAATATTTCCTCCGGGTCAAGATGCACATAGAACCCCGGCGCATGAGCGTCTTTACCGAGCGCATGGCGAAACTGTACGCCGCCATGGGTTTTGTAGGGCTTTTTATCTTTAGAAAACCGCACATCCTTATAGATGCGAAAAACCGAACCACCGTGAAGACGTGGGTCAGCAACAAAATGTTTCGAAACTTTTTTAAGGTGCGGCGCCATCGCCTCAACCAGCGACGCAAGCGGCTCTTGAACACTCGTTCTAAAGCGCGGTTTGTTATCGTTAAACCACGTTCGATTATTATTAGCTTTTAATTCCCTGAAGAAATCGAAATAATCCTTTGGCAGTCCCGTGAACGACGACATAGAAATTCCCTCTCCCAAGACGTGCGCCGTCTAACGCCCGGGCGCGCGCTGCTCAACCGCCATTTTCG
>JAADIH010000291.1 GCA_013151435.1 Alphaproteobacteria bacterium | reverse complement strand
GCACCCTCAACTGCAACCGTCGTATCGGTTCGTGATGGCGTGCGTGAGGTCCAGGATGGTCCCTACCCCGACACCAAGGAACAGCTTGGCGGTTTTATGATCGTTGACGTTGCCGACATGAAGGAAGCCGTAGAGTGGGCGGGTAAATGTCCAGCTTGCGTCAACGGATTTGTCGATGCGCGCCCGATCCTTGATCTCGGGCAAGGAGATGAACAATGAAATATCTGTTGCTCCTGCACGACAACGAAGACGCATGGCAAACCATGGAAGAGTCAAAAAGGAACGAAATATTTGGCTCTTATATGGCCTATACGGAGGCCTTAAAAAAAGGCGGCGCTTATTTATCTGGTGAGCCCCTTGAACATTCTCAAAATGGGAAGCGCGTTCGCGCAGTAGGCGTACAGGATGGTCCGTTTGCTGACGGTAAGGAACAGCTCGGAGGCTTTTACTTGGTCGAGGCAAAAAACCTTGATGAAGCCCTGAACTGGGCCGCACGCTGCCCTTGCGCCAGCTTTGGCCATGTTGAAGTGCGCCCGGTCTGGAATGTCGGGGAATAGAATCCATGGAAGACGCGCGAGCGATCGCTGAAGAGACCGCTCGCGCATCTTATGGACGGCTCTTGGCCTGGATTTCATCAAGGTCTGGCGATGTGGCTGCCGCAGAGGATGCGTTAGCAGAAGCCTTCCGGGCGGCGCTCGAAAAATGGCCTGAGACCGGCGCACCGGATTCGCCAGAAGCCTGGCTATTCACGGCGGCCCGAAGAAAGCTAATTGACAACGCGAGGCGCCACCGGACGCAAGTTGAAAAACAGCCAGCGCTAATGCTCGCGGCAGAGGCCGCCGAAGCGGCCATGGCCGAAGAAAAACCTTTCCCGGATGAGCGGCTAAAACTGTTATTTGCTTGCGCCCACCCGGCTATCGAGACGAGCATTCGCACGCCTTTAATGTTGCAAGTCGTATTAGGGCTTGATGCTAAACGCATCGCTTCAGCATTTTTGGTATCACCCAGCGCAATGAGTGGTCGCCTGGTCCGCGCAAAAAGAAAGATAAAGGCCGCCGGAATTCCATTTGAGATACCGGATACGGACAACTTATCGATACGGCTCTCTGCAGTGCTTGAAGCAATTTATGCTGTATATAGCTGCGGCTGGGATAACGCAGATGGAAGTGAGGCGGGCGGCGCAGAACTTACCCATGAAGCACTCTACCTCGCGCGATTGATCACAGAGCTACTCCCGGTAGAGAGTGAAGGCTGGGGGTTATTATCACTCATGATGCATGCCCAAGCACGGTCAAAAGCGCGACGTATTGATGGCGCATACGTACCGCTGGCGGATCAAAATACGGCGCTGTGGGATCACCACATGATCGCTGGCGCCGAAGCGGCGCTAGCCTCTGCGTGGCATTTAAGAAAACCGGGGCCCTATCAAATTGAGGCCGCGATACAATCTGCCCATGCAGCATCGCGGATTTACCAGCGTGACACGAGGCAAGACATTATCGTTCTTTATGAGAAACTCATAGAGGAAACGCCGACTGTCGGCGCCCATGTGGGCTATGCCGCAGCACTCTCGGCTGCTAACCGCAACGCTGACGGGCTTGGGGTTCTGGATAGAATAAAGCTGGCGCGGATCAGTGATTATCAGGCCTATTGGGCTGTGCGGGCACATATTTTGGCTGGCCTTGGTGATTTGAACGCCGCAGAGGAGGCATATCACCAGGCCATCGGCCTGGCTCAAGACAGCGCTGCCGAAGCCTTCTTGGTGGGGAAATTACGCTCGCTGCGCCGCAAAAAATGAGTATAGATGCGGATCGCGGCAATTTTCCGCGAAAGGGTCGCATATCCTGCATCCCAGTGTTAAGCTCATCATGGTTATGGGGTTTGGGTTGGTAGAGGGGTCGCGCCCACAATGTTGCGTCCATCGTTTAATTTTGCAGGGGCATTCGTGCTCCTGGCCGTCGGATTTTTGGGCTATTTCAACGTGGTTATTCGCGTTGATCCCAATGCGGCGCTCAGTCGTTTTAATACGCTTATAGATAGTGGAGCCCCTGCTCGCGCAGTGGGCCATGGTGAGCGTGCCCTTGCGATGCAGCTTAAACAAGGCGCAAACAAAGAAGACGTAGCGGCTCTCAAAACGCGCATCGCAGCAGCACAGATTATCAAGGCGAGATACGCACGGGCGAGCGTTCTCCTCGAAGATGCGTTAGCCACAAATTGGGCGCAAGGCTTGGATATGCGAGACCGTATACGGTTGGAGAACGAGTTAGGGCGCGCCTACATACTTTCAAACTCCATCCCAGAAGCCGTATCAATCTACGCCTCGTTCCTTGACCATGCCGGTGACGCAGCTGCCCACATCCATATAGCGGATAATAATAGCCTCGCTGTTTTTTATGCAGAGTTCGTGACTGCAGTCGGAGATGAATTCACTGAAGCGTTAGACCATACATCTATACGCAATCGCGATAAACGTGGGCGGCGCGCCAAGCTTGTCACAGCAAACCATATGGCAAGTCTTGGTGGATTTTATTCCATGCGTGAAGAAAGTACTTATGCCGCCTCCAGTCTTCTCTCTATCGCCTATGAAACACGCCGCATGCTGCTTGGCGGCGATCACAAAGACACTGTGCAACTAGCGCTTATCCTCGGGCCTTTATACACGCGCATGGGCAAACTAGATGAAGCAGAAGAGCTCTATTTAGAGGCCTTCCACGCGCAAGAGCAGGTTAAAGGCGCCAACAACCCAGACCTTAGTCTCTATATCAGGTTGCTCGCAGGCGTTTATGAGCAGCAAGGTCGTCTGACCGAGGCCCAGGCGATGTTGGTCCATATGCGCAATCTCTTTCGTGATGCTTTCGGCGAGCAGCGCTATGAGATCAATCAAGACAGCGATCGACGCGCAGACATCAATCGGCCCGTATCACAATATTTCATGCTCGAGCCGAGCTATGCCCCGGGCGATCTGGTTCCGGCCTCGTCCTATTCAATCCCTACCGGTAAGGCGCCCGAGCTTGACGAGATGAAACTAAGGCTTGCCGCTGACCCAGATGCAGATCCGCGTGAGGCCAATTTGCCTGTACGCCTGGCGCAGCTCATCTCCTCATGCCGTTCGGAGACTGGTGAACAGATATCTTTGCGATCAGGCTACCGGTCATATGGCACCCAGCACGCTGTCCATCAGAGAAACGGCAATCGCGGCACCGTCACACCAGCCGGAATGTCGGAACACCAGACAGGATTAGCGGCAGATATCAATATTAGCGGACGTTTTATGCGCCAAAGCGACCGGACCTTTCAGTGCTTTGAGGAAAACGCCTTTCGCTTTGGGTTTCTCCTGTCCTACCCGCCGAATAATGGTTATCTTCCGGGCGAGGATAGCTACGAGCCCTGGCACTGGAGATATGTAGGCGTCCAGACCGCGCATTTATATCGCGAAGCAGGGCCATATCATAAACCGCAAGAATTTTTAGCGGCGCTTCCGTGCTATCGGGAACGTGCAGCTAATGGCATTTTCCCTGCTGCGGGAATGGAAGATATCTGTCTCTCACGACAAGCAGATACCACCATCGCGGCAACATCGGGTGATGCCCCCGCCATGAATGACATGGCCACCCAAGACACGGCCCGTATTTTGAATAACGGTATACTTACAGCGCAGTCCCGCCAATAGCGGGACAATCATGCGCGCCGTTTCGGGACTGGTTAATGGACAACAACACTGCCACTGCGCCGCGCGCGCGGATTGCTATTGTATCTCCCGACGGCGAAGTCGCGAATGAATTAACCCTGTCTTTGGAACGCGCGGGATATCAAATCACCGAGCCCAAAGATGGACCTGCGGATATCGGCCTGGTTGATTTACGAAATAAGCGGGTCACTGCAAAACAAGCAAAATCCATAGCCGCCCTCTTGCGGCACAAATCACCAGAATCATCAATATTTTTTCTGATTCACCCAACGCTAAATACACCCGCACGCACTGCATTAAAACGGTATGGAGAAACCATCCCCGCACGAAATAACTTCGACCACGTGGTTGAGCGCTGTAGGCAGATACTTCGACTGCGCAATGTCGCCGATGAAGCCGGTGAACGCATGAAAACGCTCGCGACCTTAAACCGACTGTTTGAGTTCCCGTCAATTGCAACATCTGCGAAGCCAATCAATGTTTTAATTGCTGGCCCGCCAAGCCCCACGGCTCTGGCGACAATCAGTGCAACAGCGAAAACCGCGGGAAAATACGTTAGCGTTTTATCCGCAGGACAGGCCCTTCGCGCCATCGATACAGGCCAATTTGATTGCGCAATTTTTCTTCCCTCTCCAAAAGACAGCCCGCTCCACAGTGTCACCAGAGCCATCCGACGCCATCCCAAATATGCGGGGCTTCCGATTATCCATGTGGCGGAAGACGAACAGAATCTCCAGCAATTAGCCAAGTATGGGGCGAGCGAATTCATCTTGCAGCAGCACGTTCCCCATGATTTGTCTGCCCGGATCCAGCTTAACGGTCGGCGCGCACGGCTGTTGCGTTCTATGCGCACCTTCTTGCGCGCCTGCACGGGGGACGGTGTTCGCGATAAAGCGTCCCACGCTTTTACGCCCGCTTTCCTTGCCGAACACGGCGCGCGTCTTAGCGCCCGCGCAGATCATAGTGGTAGACCGCTAACAGTTGTCTTTATCCAGCTCACTTGCGACAATGAGGACACAACAATACATGAGAGAATGGTGCTTCACCGGGCTGCATATTTAATAAATCGCATCACCCGCGCGGAAGATCTTACGGCGCGCATTGCACCTGATGCATTCATTGTCCTTTGCCCCGCAACGACCAAAGCTGACGCCGGAAAGCTCGCCTTACGCATTGAAGGGGTGATTGCAAATACTGTCTTTCGCGGTAGAGACCGGCATTCACTCCATGCTATCGAAGCAGTTACAACCATATGCACGCGCATACCGGGAGCCGCAATCGAGGAAGCCGTAGCATGTGCAATCAAAGCTGCCCGGTGCATACGCGGCACTACGCCTCTTCAGCAATCTCCGCGATAAGCTCTGCAATTCTACGGGCGCCTTTCAGGCGCGCCTTATCTCCGCTCCAGTTCTGCCGAAACACGATCTTTTGATCGGGGCGCAATTTTATATCGTGAGGTGATTGGGAAATAAAAGTTACAAGCCCGGCGGGGTTCACGAACTGGTCCTTGCGAAAGGTAATCACTGCACCCTTTGGTCCAGCGTCAATTTTCGAAATACCCGCTCTGCGGCAGATCCCCTTGATCGAAACAATGTCCAGCAAATGCTCTACTTCCGCAGGCATAGCACCGAACCGATCAACAAATTCCGCAGCAAAGCCGTCTATTTCTTCAGCTGTCTGGATATCACCAAGGCGTCGATAGAGCGCCATGCGCACATCAAGATCGGCAACATAACTATCTGGAATGAGGACGGAGGTTCCAATGTTGATCTGTGGCGACCAGGTATCCTCAGCCGCTGCGCCGCCATCGCGTAGTTCTGCAACGGCTTCTTCGAGCATATGTTGATAGAGCTCAACACCGACCTCTTTTACTTGGCCGGATTGTTCTTCGCCTAGCAAATTTCCTGCGCCACGAATATCGAGATCATGAGATGCTAAAGTAAAACCAGCGCCTAACGTATCGAGGGACTGCATGACCTTGAGGCGCCGCTCGGCGCCAGCGGTGAGTTTCTTGCGCGGGCTGGTAGTTAAATAGGCGTAGGCACGCTGTTTCGAACGCCCTACTCTGCCGCGTAACTGATAGAGTTGGGAAAGGCCAAACATATCTGCACGATGGATGATCATCGTATTAGCGGTTGGAATATCGAGGCCGGATTCAATGATTGTTGTTGATACGAGGGTGTCAAACTTGCCTTCATAATAAGCTGTCATGATATCTTCGAGTTCGTTCGCGCCCATCTGACCATGCGCAATTTTAAATTTGATCTCTGGTATTTCGTCGCGCAAAAATTCTGCGATCTCATTGATATCGGATATTCGCGGCGCCACATAAAAGCTTTGGCCGCCACGATAATGCTCACGCAGTAACGTTTCGCGCACCACAACTGGATCAAAAGGACCCACAGTCGTTCGCACGGCAAGGCGATCCACCGGCGGCGTTGTAATTAGCGAAAGATCACGAATACCGCTCATCGCGAGTTGCAATGTACGCGGGATTGGCGTTGCCGTCAGTGTTAGAACATGAGTGTCGCCGCGAAATTCCTTCAGGCGTTCTTTGTGTTTAACGCCGAAATGCTGTTCTTCATCAACAATGATAAGACCAATGTCGCGAAACTCGATGGAGCGGGCCAACAGTGCATGAGTGCCAATAACAACATCGACATCACCGCTTTTTAGTCCCTCCCTCACTTGTTTGGCCTCACCCGCGCTAACCATGCGTGAGAGTTGCCCAACCTTGATGGGAAAGCCTTTGAACCGTTCAGCGAAATTACGATAATGCTGTCTCACTAACAGCGTCGTCGGGGCAACAACAGCAACTTGCCGGCCAGTCATGGAAGCGATAAAGGCGGCGCGCAAAGCAACTTCCGTTTTGCCAAAACCAACATCACCGCAAATAAGCCGGTCCATGGGGCGACCTTTGGCGAGATCCTCAATGACATCTGCGATCGCGTTTTCTTGATCTTCAGTTTCAGCAAAAGGAAAGCGTGCGCAAAATTCGTCATAGACACCCTGCACCGGAGTCATAAGCTCTGCTTTGTGCATCGAGCGCTTGGCGGCAATCGCGATAAGCTGCTCCGCCAGCATTTTGATGCGCGCCCGCATTTTGGCTTTGCGCCCTTGCCAGGCAGCGCCGCCTAGTTTGTCGAGTTGTGTGCTGGCTTCACTCGATCCAAATCGTGACAGAAGGTCGATATTTTCTACCGGGAGGAAAAGCTTATCCCCACCATGATAAATCAGTTGAAGACAATCATGAGGCGCGCCCTGAATTTCGAGCGTTTTCAACCCTTCATAGCGCGCAATGCCATGCTCCACATGAACCACTAAATCGCCAAGCGTCAGGCTCGACGCCTCCGTGAGAAAGTTTTCTGCGCGTTTGCGTCGCGAGCGCCGGACCAAACGGTCGCCAAGAATATCCTGCTCTGAGATAAATGCGGCATCATCAGTCTCAAAACCACTTTCCAATGCAAGAATAGCAGTTTGTAGATTGGCCGAGCCGGACTGTACTCCAGCCCAATTGGCGGCATGTTCAATCTCACTACCGCTGTGATCGGAAAGTACAGTGCGCATACGATCCGCAGAACCTTCCGTCCAACATGCGATAATTACTTTTTTTCCAGTGTTCTCAAGGCTCTGTGCGTGATCAATCACGGCATTGAATACATTGATTTTTTCGGCGGCGCGTTCCGCCGCAAAGCTGCGCCCAACCTTGGCGCCAAAATGATAGCAGCGTTCGCTTTCCGGCGGCGCAAAGGGCGATAGCGGTCTGATGTCTGGCCTGGCTAAAACCGCATTCCATTCATCGGCAGTTAAATAGAGCGCATCCGGTTTTAAGGGTCGATAAGGAGGCGCAGAAAATTCCGACTTGCGAGGTTTGTGTCGCTCCGCATCCTCAGCCCGCGCCTCATAATGGTCATTGATGGCGCTTAATCGCGCTTCGGCAGCTTCGTCGGCAAGGTGGTCTGTGAAAATCAGACCATCCGACAAGAAATCGAACAGACTACTGGTGTTTGGATAAAACAACGGCAGCCAATGTTCAGCGCCAGCATGCATCCGTCCAGCGCTAATCGCCTCATAGAGCGGGTCATCACCGGCAGCGCCAAAGGCTGATCGAAACCCAGATCGAAACCGGGCGATCGATTCCTCATTGATCAAAATTTCACTGGCGGCGGAAAGGTCAAAACGCGTTAGCTGCCGTATCGTTCTTTGGGATTCTGCGTCAAAGGAGCGGATGCTTTCCAATTGGTCGCCAAAAAAATCGAGCCGCACGGGTTCATCAGCACCGGGAGGGAAAATATCTACCAGACCACCACGGATCGCAAATTCACCTGCCTCACGCACGGTTGACGCGCGTGCATATCCATTTGCCGTGAGGTATCCGGCTAAATCATCCATATTCGTCATCGCGCCTGGCGATAATGTCATTGCCGCAGATTTAATTGCATCTTGCGGCGGGGTTCTCTGGGTAGCAGCATTGACCGATGTCACCAGGATCAGCGCCCCTGCACCACTTAACGAGGAAATTGCCGCCAGCGCCGCCATGCGCCTTGAGGACACAGCGCCAGAGGGAGAGACACGGTCATAGGGAAGACAATCCCAGGCAGGATAGTCGATGACCGGGATGTCCGGTGCAAAAAACTTTAACGACTGCATGATTGCGGCGGCACGTGCGCCATCACGTGCAATATGAGTGACAATGCCTTTTCGGGACCTGGCGGCATCAGCCACGATCATGGCGTCCGCGCCTTCCGGGGTGCCATAAACCGGCAGCCGGGTTTTTATTGACCAGGCGCTTGCCGCATCAATCTGGGCAATGCCTGAAACCACACCGATAGCTGCATTCGAGCCGGATCTCATCATCGTCTTTCCTCAACGCAAAATGCGCGAGGCGCCATTTTGGCAGCTCGCGGTCGCGTTTCCCCTAGCGGTTAGAGAGGTGGAATTCAATCTTTGGGGATGCCGTGAATGGTCTTTGCGATGTCGAATTGCTGCATCCGTTTGAATATGGGCCCGACAATATGCGCTGGCGCCTCATGTTTTCCCATAGCCCAATCATAAATCTCACGGTCGCTATTTTCTAATAGCGCCTCAAATTCATCTAGTTCCGCTTTCGTCATCGACCCTAAATTGGCCTTGGCAAAGCCGCCTATCAGCAGATCGGCTTCTTTAAAGCCACGATAAGTTGCCTGATAAAGCAGTCGTTTTCGTCTTTTTTCCACAAGTTCACCCATGGACGGAGCTATAGCATGAAACGCCAGTGGCGCATCTGTGGCGCGTCCACTGATCATCAAATGGAATTCTGATCGAAATAGCGCTAACACCAAGCCATGCGACCCACCATTTTAAATCCTCTCTTTGCCGACATCACCGTGCTCCCGGGCATCGGACCAAAGATCGCTGCGTTGATCGGGCGTGTCATTGGTCCGCGCGTCGTCGATTTGATTTTCATGCCGCCTGCAAATGTCATTGATCGCTCGGCGCGCCCAACCATTGCCGAAGCTTCTCACGGCCAGCTTGCGACATTTCTGGTGACGGTCGATCACCACAACCCACCGCCCAAAGGCCGACGCCTCCCCTATAAGGTGGTCTGTTCAGATGAGACGGGTTTTTTAACGCTGATATTTTTTCATGCGCGTAGCGAATACCTTCTAAAAACATTGCCCGAAGGGAAAAAGCGCCTGGTCAGCGGCAAGATTGAAGAATTCAACGGTGAACGCCAAATGGTTCACCCCGATTACATTACTGATCCTGAAAAACCTGAAGACATGCCACTCTATGAGCCTGTCTATCCTTTAACCGCGGGCTTATCCGCCGGGGTGATGCGCAAATCAGTCGTGAATGCTTTAAAACGCGCGCCTGAACTACCGGAATGGCAGGATGCTGCATGGCTTTCAAAGCACCAGTGGGTAGATTGGCATGCAGCGCTCGAAGAGCTTCATAAGCCGACTAACCAGACGGACCTATCCCCGCTCACGCCCATTCGAAAGCGCCTTGCCTATGATGAGTTACTGGCAAACCAGCTCGCGTTGATGCTGATCCGCAAAGCAAGGATAAAAACTACGGGCCGCGCTATAGCCGGAAATGGAAGCTTGCGCGCCAAGGCTAATAAAGCACTGACATTTGATTTAACCAATGCGCAAAAGCATGTGCTGAAGGAAGTTTTCGATGATATGAAATCGCCTGAGCGTATGGTGCGCCTGGTCCAAGGAGATGTTGGCTCCGGCAAAACGATTGTCGCATTCTTAGCTATGTTAAATGCGATAGAAACTGGCGCCCAGGCAGCCTTTATGTCGCCAACGGAAATTCTTGCGCGCCAGCACATGGAATCTTTAGCGCCGCTCGCTACCGCGACAGGCATCACGCTAGAAATCCTGACCGGCCGCGATAAAGGGCAAGCCCGCAACGAAAAACTCCAACGCCTCGCCGCCGGAGAAATAGATATTTTGATCGGCACCCATGCGATTTTTCAGGAAACTGTGGTCTTCCACGATCTCGCCATTGCCGTCATTGATGAACAACATCGCTTTGGAGTCCATCAACGTATCTCATTGACGCAAAAAGGTCCGCGTCCTGATCTCCTGGTGATGACGGCGACCCCGATCCCACGAACACTGGCGCTCACGGCCTATGGCGACATGGAAGTCAGCCAGATCACCGAAAAACCACCTGGCCGAAAACCCATTGATACCCGCACAATTCCTCTGTCGCGTATTAGCGATGTGATCGAGGGTGTTAAGCGCGCCGTCGCCAAAGGCGAGCAGGTCTATTGGGTCTGCCCCCTCGTAGAAGAGTCCGATATACTTGATGTTACCGCTGTCGAAGAACGGTTTGAAACATTAAAATCAGAACTGGGCGATCGTGTCGGTATTGTTCATGGGCGCATGTCGGGGCCTGACAAAGATGCGGTGATGGAGAATTTCTTTGATGGCGCCATCTCAGTTTTGATCGCAACGACGGTAATTGAAGTTGGTGTGAATGCACCAAACGCCACCATCATGATTATCGAACATGCAGAGCGCTTCGGCCTTGCTCAACTTCACCAACTCCGTGGAAGGGTTGGACGCAGCGACAAGAAATCCTCCTGCCTTTTGCTCTATAAAGCACCATTGGGAGAAACCGCCACCGCACGCCTTAAAATTCTCCGCGAGACTGAGGACGGATTTATTATCGCAGAAGAAGACCTGCGCTTGCGCGGCGCCGGGGACCTATTGGGGGCCGCGCAATCAGGATTTCCACAATTTAAATTGGCGGATCTTTCGGTTCACGGGGAGCTTCTGGCCGCTGCTCGCGATGATGCCAAAATGATCATAGAGCGCGACATAGAGCTAAAAGGCGAGCGCGGGAAAGCATTACGTGTGCTGCTCTACCTGTTCAATCGCGATGATGCCGTAAAGCTTCTCAGCGCAGGTTAAGCGTGTTCAGATTTATAAAAGCCGCAATTGTTCAAGATGATTTTCGGAACTTAAATAGGCGTTCTGCCAGCGGTGGTTTTCCCGTTTGTTTTGCCAAAGATTCCAGTTTTCTGACCGCATCCCGGCCATTAGAATATTCGGGAACAACCAGTCCCATAGAGAATACAACTTTCGCCGCCTCTTCCACCGTCATTTTGAGAATGCGAACATTGTTTCGCGGAATAAACAAAAGAAAACCAGATGTAGGGTTCGGCACGGTTGGCACAAACAATGCTGTCAGGTTCTTGCCTTGATCATCCAGCTTCTCAGCAATTTCGCCTTTTGCCGTGCCAACGACAAATGCCATTGCCCATACGCCTGGGCGTGGATATTCGATCAGGGCGACTTCCTTAAAGGAACGATCAGACTGCTGCAGCGCTGTCTCAAAAACATTTTTAAAAAAGCGGTACAAACCTCTGACAATCGGTACTGAATCCACAAGGCGTTCACCTGCGCGGATAAAAGTCCGCCCGACAAAATTCTTGGTGACCGCGCCTAACAAGACAAGCACGATGACGGCGATCAAGACGCCAACCCCAGGCATAATCTGCAAGACAGATTCAACAGAACTGCCGCCGTCAGGAAGAGTCTGTTTTACGAAGGCATCTAGCTTCGCCATTGGGCCGGTCACAAACCAGTAGACCAGCGCGATAGTGATGCTGATCGGCGCTGCAACCACAATACCAGCGAAGAAACTAGATCGTAAATTGTTTCCAAGGCTTTGTTTTGTTGGCTTAATCAATGGTGTGTCACCCGCATGATTCACCCGCATGATTTGCGTCATGATCGCCGCTCGGTTTATTGTCTTTATCGCTCATAGACCCTTACGCTTGACCTTTACTGTGCCTCATTAAACGTCTCCATCTGGCATTTTGCGCAATTTTAGTAAACAAATTAACATTGTCTGCGCTTTTTTACGGCGGAACATCTAATGTGACGATATGATAAGGCGGATGCTCGACTACAAGATGGCAGTAGGAAGGAATATCAAGGTCTCCCTGCGCATATTGGCGCTGGCGACATTTTTTGGTGTGATCACCTTTGGCGCAATAATTGCGGTTATTTTTCAGGATAACATCACCCGTTACCTGATAAATCCGCGAATACCCTACCAAATATATACAGCGCCTCCGCCGCCCGCCTATACCGCACGCGGTGCCTGGGCGATCTGGCCCGACGACCCCCAATATGGCGCAGCAGACATATTTTACCTTCATTCAACGACTTATGCATCAAGCCGCCACTGGAACAGCCCAATCCTCGATCCTCAAGCAGATAGGCTCCTGCGGACTGTGGCCGCGCCGAACGAGGCCGGTCCTTTTGAACCGCTCGGCGCCATATATGGACCGCGCTATCGCCAGGCGACGCTATTTGCTTCCTTCACTCATAAATTTGATGGTTTGGCGGCCTACCAACTGGCCTATGGGGATGTAGAAAAAGCATTCAGGGTTTTTCTCGATCATCGCCAGCGCAACAGACCATTCGTTCTAGTCGGTTATGGTCAAGGCGGGTTGCATGTTATTGGCTTGCTCCAAAACATAATTGCACCGGATGATGCGCTTCGCGCGCAACTGGCGGTCGCCTATGTGATCAATCAGCCAATGCCGCTTGGCCTATTCGATACTGATTTGCAATACACCCCACCCTGCAAGACCCCCCAAGATACCAGTTGCGTTGTGGCCTATATCGATCTTGAAAACGGGTTTAAGGTCGAAAGACGCCGGTATCGCAAGCGTTCATTGATTTGGGCCGCGCCAGATGGACTCACTTCCCTATCCTCAATGCCGCTCCTCTGCGTCAACCCGTTGTCCTGGTCGGTTACTGAGGACTATATCGAAGCGGATCACCATCTGGGAGCGGCGTCAGCGACCGGCCTTCGATTGGGTGAAACGCCGCCAGCGATCTCTAGCGCCACCAGTGCTGAATGTATTAATGGCATATTGGCTGTCGATTCGCCCAGTCAGACATTTCTCCGCCGCCACCACTGGTTTGGCGCGCACTGGCGACCCCAGCATTTTAACCTATTCTATCATGACCTCGCTGCTGACGTGGAACGTCGGGTCAAAATACATTCTGAAAAGCATGATTTAGAGCAAGGCAACATTGCTGCCCCAGTTGATCCTGGGGGCAAGCCAGCCAATAACCCTAGAGAAGAATAAGTTCTGCCGATCCATCTCGGCGTCAGCATAGTGCATATAACATGAAACCTATTCGTAAAGTCGTCATCCCTGTTGCTGGTCTAGGCACCAGAGTTCTACCTGCTACGAAATCAATCCCTAAGGAATTGCTGCCCGTCGTCGACCGACCCTTGATTGACTATGTTCTCGCAGAAGCGCGCGATGCTGGTATTGAACATGTCATACTCATCACAGGGCGGGGAAAGGGTGCGATTGAAGATTATTTCGATCACGCATTTGAACTCGAAGCCACTCTGCGCGCTAAATCTAAATTGGATATATTGTCCGCACTCGAGGCTGGGATCCCCATGGCTGGGACTTTGTCTTCTACGCGCCAACAGGCGCCGTTAGGCCTTGGTCATGCGGTTTGGTGCGCACGCGAGCTTGTGGGTGATGAGCCTTTTGCGGTCTCCCTTCCGGATGAAATCGTCGCGCATCGACCAGGCTTTCTAAAACAGATGGTAGACGCCTATGAAAAAGTTGGCGGAAATCTCGTTGCCGTTGAAGAAGTGCCCAATGAAGACACCTGTAAATATGGCGTTATCGCCCCAAAAGGCAGGGACGGCAATCTCATTGAAATGACCGGCATGGTGGAAAAACCACAACCTGCTGACGCACCATCAAACTTCCGCATCATTGGGCGCTATATTTTACAGCCAGAAATATTCACTCTTCTCAAAACCCAAGAAAAGGGCGCAGGCGGAGAGATTCAGCTAACCGATTCCATGAACAAACTGAACGAGCAACAGACCTTTAATGCCTGTATATGTGCGGGTGGCATCTATGATTGCGGATCCAAACTCGGATGGCTCCAGGCAAATGTCGCTCTCGGCCTTAAAGATCCAGATCTTGGCAGCGCCTTTGGCGCGTTCCTGAAGTCGCAAGTATAAAGTCTGTTACTCTATATATCCGTGTAGGGATGACCGACTTTTTGTAAGTGCATCAATATCCATCAAATCCTTCAGGAACTTCTCGAATATATTCAATGGGATCATATTTGGCCCATCGGATAACGCCTTATCAGGATCGGGGTGCGTCTCCGCAAACACTGCCGCAACCCCCACCGCTACGGCTGCACGCGCTAATGTTGGGGCAAATTCTCGTTGGCCACCAGACGTGCCGCCACTTCCCCCCGGAGTTTGAGTTGAATGCGTAATGTCAAAAACTACCGGGCAACTGGTTTCGCGCACCATGATAGGCAAGCTTCGAAAATCGCTGACCAGCGTGTTATAGCCGAATGAAGCGCCGCGTTCGGTCACCAGAACCCGATCATTGCCAGCCGCTCGAACTTTGGCGACCACATGCTTCATATCCCATGGGGCAAGAAATTGTCCTTTTTTAACTTTGATGACGCAGTCCGTTTTCGCGGCCGCAATCAGTAAATCGGTTTGCCTACAAAGAAAAGCTGGAATCTGTAAGACATCAACGACCTCGCCTATGGCCGCACATTGTGATGGTTCATGCACATCGGTCACTACAGGAAGCCCAATCGTCTCGCGAACTTCCGCAAAGATCGGCAGCGCCTCTTTGAGGCCAATACCACGCTTAGATCCAGCGCTCGTCCTGTTCGCCTTATCGAAGGAGGATTTATAGATCAGCGCAATACCCAGGCGGTCTGCAATTTCTTTTAGAGCAGAGGCGCATTCCAGTGCATGATCCCGGCTTTCCATGGCGCACGGCCCTGCAAAAACCGCCAGGGGAAGCGTATTGCCGATCTTCAAGGTAGTCTCGCCGAGCTTGATCGTGACTTGAGTTTCGGCGGACATAAATAACTCCCGTAGCGTTTAGCGTGAACTTGCCTTAAATGACTGGCCTAAATGACTGGCCTTAAATGACTGGACCTAGCCGTTCGGGCAATAGCTGATGGGAGAGAAAACGAAGATGCCGGACCATCTCGATATAGCAAAAGAAGTGATTGAACTTGAAATTTCAGGCCTCAAGGCCCTAAAAAAAGCGATAAACACCGAATTTGACAGCTTTCTTTCTATTTTACGCCAGACCACCGGCCGTATCGTCGTCACCGGCATGGGCAAATCCGGCCATGTAGCCCGAAAAATTGCTGCAACATTCTCCTCGACGGGCTCTCCTTCCGTTTTTGTGCACCCCGGGGAAGCGAGCCACGGCGATTTGGGCATGATCTCCGCGAAAGATGTTATACTTGCCTTATCAAAATCTGGCGAGACCAGCGAACTTGGGGATCTCCTTGCTTATGCGGCGCGGTTCGAAATTCCGGTTCTCGCAATTACATCGAAATCGAACTCGACTCTCGCCAAGGCCGCCAGTGCGACCCTGACCATGCCCAACGCCAAAGAGGCATGCGGTGAGACCCGGGCGCCAACGACCTCGACCACAATGATGATGGTCGCCGGGGATGCGTTGGCTATCGCCTTGCTTCGTGACCGTGGATTCACGGCAAAAGATTTCCATGGCTTCCACCCCGGCGGAAATCTTGGCGCCGCTTTGCGCAGGGTAAGCGATCTTATGCACGGCGCCGATAGCGTGCCGGTGAGCCCCCGGGATGCATCCATGACGGATATAGTCAAAGCAATTTCTGATGGCGGATTTGGTTGTGTTGGAATTGTTGACGGCCAAGGGCGCCTTGAGGGCGTCATTACTGATGGTGACTTGCGACGGAATTTCGGTACTGACCACTGCAATAGTAAGGCTGCAGACATCATGACTTCGCCAGCACGTAGCATGCAGACGCGCTAGCGGGCGACGTCCTCGCCTTGATGAGCCGGGAAAAAATTACTGCACTCTTTGTCGTCGAGAATGAACGCCCTATAGGAATCGTTCACGTCCATGATTGTTTATCGACAGGCGTTCTTTAATACTGGGGCAACACTCCTCTAAGACGTGAAGCGGTCTCTGGATTCAATGGTGTCTAGGGATGAATATTCTCCATAAAATCTCCATTAGACAGCCGCTCTACATGGCCGACATAGAACGTAACCAGTTAAGAAAAACTCATAAGCACTTGAAAGAAATAATAAATATTTTGTTTCCTAACAGTCGCAAAAAATTAGGCGCTATGAGAGGTGTGATAGATCAGCACAAGCGGTTTGCGATCGGAATTATAGACCCCACATACTTATTCATAGGAGTGGGCATAATGAGTGCGGACCCTAGACATAATATATGTCAGCCAACCCCAACGGGCTTGCCGTTCTTCTTTAGACAGATATGCAAATTTGCATCACGCATCCGATACGGGACACTGACATTCATATTACCAGGTGCGAGCAATCTTGTTTTTCAGGGGACGGAAGAACAAGAGACTACAGCCATAATTCTGGTCAAGGATTATGCTTTCGCCAGGAGGACTATCTTCGGTGGTGATATCGGGTTTTATGAGAGCTATGCAGATGGTCAGTGGGATACGCCAAACCTTGCTGATTGCTTGTATCTATTTGCGCGAAATGCAGATTACATACAAAGAGCTTTTGCAGCTACGCCTTTGATCGGTACATTAAACAATTTCCGAAACGCCTTTTATCAAAATACGAGATCAGGATCGAGCCGCAATATCATGGCGCATTATGACCTTGGGAATAGTTTTTACGAACAGTGGCTCGATCCGACAATGACCTATTCATCGGCGCGGTTCTCCTCATCCAGCACCAACCTTGAAAAAGCACAAATGAATAAATATCGCAGCCTCGCGCGATCGATAGATCTTCGACCAAGCGATAATATCCTAGAGATCGGGTCGGGTTGGGGCGGCTTTGCAGAATTTGTCGCAAAAGATGTCGGCGCGAAAGTAACAGGCCTTACCCTATCGCCTTCCCAATATGACTATGCGCGCAAACGCATATTTGAAGAAGGTCTTAGCGATAAGGTCAAATTTCGTTTGCAGGACTACCGGGATGTGAGCGAGAAATTCGATAAGATCGCTTCCATTGAGATGTTTGAAGCCGTGGGTAAGCAATATTGGCAAACTTATTTCGACAAGATTCGTGGCGCGCTAAAACCAGGCGGCGTTGCGGGCTTACAAATCATCACGATTGCAGATCGATATTTTGAGCGATATTTGCGATCGACTGATTTCATTCAACGCTATGTATTTCCTGGCGGCATCCTACCCAGCCCACTGGCCCTGAAGAGCCATATTGAGACGGCCGGGCTGCAGCTGCGTGACGTCGCTACCTTTGGGCAAGATTATGCGCATACGCTTCATGAATGGCATCTGCGGTTTTTGAAAGCGTGGGATAACATCCGGGAACTTGGTTTTGACAATCGCTTCAAAAAACTATGGTGCTTTTATCTCGCCTATTGCGAGGCAGGGTTCCGCGCTGGAACGACAAGTGTGTGCCAGATTACGGCGCGGCGAGGTTAATTCGCGTCGAGGTCAATTTCCACGAGTTTTTGGTCGCGAATGATGAGAGTGCGATCAAGCCGTTTGGCAAGCCTTTGGTCATGGGTCGCGATTAGGGCCGCTAGCCCCTCTTGTCGAACAAGTTTTATCAACGCATCAAATACAATATCTGACGTCTTGGGATCGAGATTACCCGTTGGTTCGTCGGCCAACAATATATCGGGCTTATTGGCAAGCGCTCTCGCAAGCGCTGTTCTTTGTTGCTCACCGCCGGAGAGCTGCCCTGGCTGGTGATGCACCCTCTCTCCAAGCCCCAACGCCGTTAAAAGCCGCTCGGCTTCTACTTCGGCTTTTTTCTTACTCTCCCCAGCAATCAACAAGGGTAATGAAACATTACCAAGCGCCGTAAATTCCGGCAGCAAATGATGGAACTGATAAACAAAACCCAACGCATCCCGGCGCAGACGCGTACGCTCTGCGTCATTCATCGCCGATGTGGCCCTGCCATCAATCCAGACTTCACCTTCTGACGGCGCCTCTAGCAGTCCCGCGATGTGAAGCAGGGATGACTTTCCGGACCCGGAAGGTCCGAGCAGCGCAATGATCTCACCACGCTTCAATTTTATCTCTGCGCCCTCAAGAATGATCAAATCACCATATCGGCGTGCAATATTTTCGAGGTGAAGTACTGTTTGGTTATCCATTGTCACCGCGCATCCCTACTCATATCTCAACGCGTCAACTGGATCGAGGCGTGCGGCGCGCCATGCCGGATAAATCGTCGATGCAAAAGACATGAACAATGTCCAACCCACTATGGTCGCTACTTCGCCTAGCTGCATTTGCGCTGGGATGCTCTCAAAGAAATATATTTCTGCGTTGAATATTTCTGTGTTCAAGAGTTTAGATAGGCCATTTTCGATACCGTCGATAAAGGTTATGAAAAGTGCTCCAATGACAACACCGCTAAATGTGCCCAACAACCCCACCAAGGCGCCAGACAAAAAGAAAATGCGCATCACCGCCCCTTGCGTCGCCCCCATGGTGCGCAACACGGCGATGTCACCGGTCTTATCCTTCACCAACATCACCAGTCCTGTGATGATATTAAGAGCGGCAACGGTGACAATCAGCATCAAGATCAGGCGCATCACATTACGCTCAATTTTTAGAGCATCAAAATATGGTCCAATAATCCTCGTCCAGTCAGTTAACCGCAGATCGCCCGCTATTGCCTGTATGGGGGGCAGAAATCGAATTGATCAGGATCGCTGATGCGGATTTCGATTTGCTCGGCAGCGCCAGATGCTTGAAAGAAGAGCTGAGCTTGCGCATACGGCATGAAGATAATTGTGCTGTCATATTGAGAGTTATCGACCTTAAATACCGCACCCACTACATAAGTCTTGGATCTGATGGGAATGCGCCCGAATGCAGTCTCCGATCCGCCGCCAGTGATCAGCGTAACACCGCTACCAGCCTGAACCCCAAGTGCGCCAGCAAGCCGGCTGCCGATTGCAATATGGTTGCCGCCAGATTTACCAACGCCAAAATTCTCAAATGAACCTTGGGTTATATTTTCGGGGCTGGTGATAGCTGAAATGTTCAGAAGGTCCTCCCGATGCATCGCACGCACCAGTACGGCTTCCTCACCAAGCGGGGTCGTTGCATAAACCGGGGCCTGGATCAGCGGTGCAGCGCTCAAAA